>JAFBAG010000082.1 GCA_019247925.1 Pseudolabrys sp. | reverse complement strand
CCCGCGAAGACGGGCGTCACCGCCCTTTTGTGCCGCGCGTCCACTTCTTTTAAGTACGCGTGGATGGCCGGGGACAGGCCCCGCCATGACAAGGGAATTACGAGCCCAAGCCCAAGGTCTTCTTGAGATCGTCCCACTTGGTACGCTCGGAGGCAACGGGGCGCTTCGGATCCGAGGTCCAGTCGACCATCGAGCCGCTGTAGAGCTTGACGTCGCGGCCGAGAACTTCGTGCAGCACGAACCAGTCGGTCGCGGCCCAATGCCCGGTGTTGCAATAGGCGAGGCCGGGGCCGACCGGAATATCCGCGCTCAGCGCGGCAAGTTCGGCGACCGGCTTCAGGCGGTTGGTGACCGCGTCGTAATATTTTGCGCTATCGAGACTGACGGCGCCCGGAAGATGGCCGTAGGCCTTGGCGGCGGGATGCTTTTCCTTGCCGAGAAAGAATGACGCGGGACGCGCGTCGATCATCGTCGCACCGCCCTTCTCCTGCACAGCCTCGACCTCCCCCGCTTCGCTCAGCAGGCTCTTGTTGAGAGCGGCGGTGAAAATTTTCGGCGATGCCGCATTGCGTCCGCTTTCGAGCGGCTGGCCGGCAGCCTTCCAGGCCGCGGTGCCGCCATCCAGAATAGACACGTCCTTCACGCCGGCAACTTTGAGAGTCCAATAGGTGCGCGCCGCCGAGCCGAAATCGGTGTAGTGCACGCCCGCCGGGACCACGACGACATGCGTATCCTCGTCGATGCCGAGCTCGCCGATGAGCTTCTCGAGCTCCGGCACGGTCGGCAGCATGAAGGGCACTTTGTTGCGTTCGACGCGCCAGCCCGCCTTGTCGTAGTCGCTGTGCACGGCTCCGGGCAAATGGCCTTCCTCGTAGGCCTTGGCGCCACCGCCATCGATTGCCGAGCGAACATCGAGCACGACGAGGTTCGGCTCGCTGCGATGCTGAGCAAGCCACGAGACCGACACCAGCGGATCCGCGGCAAAGGCGGGCGCCGCGAAAGCGACAGCCAGCGCCAAGACAACCGAGCGAATGAAAGTTTTCATGACCATGACAGGACGAGCCCCGAGACTGCGATTTTGCTTGATATAGAATAAGTTTCTCTGTAGAGCGAGAGATAAGGCCTTAAAAGAAATATCTCCCTATTATACCAGGCTGGTAGAGAAACGATGACCACATCCGCCAGCCCGCGCAGCATGGACGCCATCGACCGCAAGATCCTCGCGGTTGTCCAGGACAATGCCTCGCTCTCAGTCGCCGAGATCGGCCAGCGCGTCGGCCTGTCGTCGACGCCGTGCTGGAAGCGGCTGCAGCGGCTCGAAGCCGACGGCGTCATCACCAAACGCGTCGCGCTGATCGAGCCGGAAAAGATCGGACTGGGCGTCACCGTGTTCGTCTCGATCGAGACGGGCGACCATTCGCAGGACTGGCTCAAGAAGTTCGCCGACGTCGTCAAAGCAATGCCCGAGGTGATGGAATTTTACCGGATGGCCGGCGACGTCGATTACATGTTGCGCGTCGTGGTCGCGGATATTGCCGGTTACGACACGTTCTACAAAAAGCTCATCGGGATGATCCCGCTGAAAAACGTGACGTCGCGCTTCGCGATGGAACGGATCAAGTCGACGACCGCGTTGCCAATCCCGCCGGCTTAAGAGGTCCGCGCCACCGAAGAGGACAGGCGCGGGCTCATCCACATCTTGTCCGACAGCGTGAGAGTGCCGGTGATCGTACGGCCGATCGTCGGGGTGTAGCCGTACTCGACTTCGCTCAGGATGATGTAGGTATTCGCCACCGCGAGTGCACTCGGGATCGTAACCGCGGAGCCGACCGCGCGGGCGGTGCCATTCCTGGTGTCGCTCCACACAACCTTGGCCGCGCCTGTCGAATCGATCTTGACGGACGACACCGTGATCTTGAGCGTCGTGGTCGGATACGGCGTCATCACGTCGGTGGCGGCATTGAGAATGTCGGTCATATCGGAATTGCTGATCGTCGTGACCTGCGACGCAATATTGGCGAGCGCACCGGCGGTCTGCGTGACTTTGCGGTCGACGCCGATGGCCTGCGAGATTTCAACGCAGCTCAGATAGAGGCCGACCATTACCGGCGCGAGCAGCGCAAATTCGACGGCTGACACGCCGCGCTTGTCCCGCGCGAGCCGTCGCAAAAGATTGCCACGCTTGCTGTTGCTGATGGCGGTCATTTGTAGGGCTCGTTGCGGAATACCGAAGTCGCGACCAGCAGGCGCTTGTTGCCGTTCTGGTTCGACAGGTTCATCGAAAAAAGAGAAACGTAGATCGGCCACTGATAAAACAATTGCACGACCTGGATTTCTCCCGGATCGCCGGCGTTGTAAGCGGTCTTGGTCGAATCGAATTGACCGTTGGTATAGGGCGTCGCCGTCGTCGCCGAACCGAAGGTCGAGTATTTCTGCACGTTGACGTAGACGCCGTTCTGGCAGTCGAACAGGCCGAAGATGCGCGCGCAGACCTGGTTTTTGAAGGTCGCGGCAGTCCAGCCCGCGGTCTGCGCCTGGCCGGTCATGATGAGACGGCCGCTGTCGGCAACCGCAGCTTCCAAAGTCTGGCTGGCGAAGAAAATGAACGCCGTTTCGAGAATGGCGAAGAGCAGCGCCAGAAATGGCGCAGCCACCAGGGCAAACTCGATAGCCGCCGCACCGTCCTGTTCGCGCGCGAAACGGCCCACGCGGCGGCCCAAGACGCGGCCCGCGCAGCGCGAAATTTCGGTTTTGATACGCTCAAGCATCATGACGACGGTCCCGGTCGTGTCACAGGCTTTCTGCCCGCTACCGTCATACCAAACGCAGATTGTTTATTTGTTGCGCGGAATGCGGAAAAATCCGTCTGTCGCAGTAAGGCATCGCTAACCATGAGCGGTTCTCGCCGCCGCACGATGCGTTATTTTGCGGCCGGCGCTGTGCCCGCTGAGCCGTTTCGCGTGCCCGTTTGTCCCAGCACGGCGCCGAAATAGGCCGGCGTATCGCCCAAGGTGATGCGCGGCGCGCATTCGGGCGCGCAACTATAAGTCTCGCGGTCGATGCCCTTGTAGACGACCACGACATCCTGCCGGCTCGGGCCTGATACCTGGATCGTCTTGTCCATGACGACGCGGCCCTGCCGGTCGAGGGCAAGCAGGTTGGTCGAGCCATATCCCTTGCCGGTGATGACGATGATACCGCCGCTTTGCAGGCTGGCGTCGGCAATCAGCGGATTGCCGATGATAATCGTGGCGACGCGCTCAGGGAGCCGCATCACCTTGGCCTGATCGAGATTGACGTCGACAGTGTCAGCCCTGGCGGGGGCGGCGAAAGCGGCCGCAACAACAACGCCGAGCAGCAGGAAGCCGCGACGCATCACCAACTCCAGCACGCAGTACAAAGGCCGGACAGACTGCCGGACCGACGCCTAACCGTGCCACCGATAGGTGAATGAAGTGCAAAGACCGCCGTCAGCGGCGAAAAGGATACATCAGTTGAGCGCCAAAACTCGGCGGAAACTGCTCATCGTCGATCCCGTAAGCATCCGGAAGCGCCTGTTTCGGCATATAGAACGTGCCGAACAGCATATCCCAAAGGGGAAAAGTGCCAGCGAAATTCTTGCTGCCGCCGCGATCGGCCGCGGTGTGATGCCAGCGGTGAAAGACCGGCCCGGCCAGCACGTATTTGAACGGTCCGAGGCTCCAGTTCAGGTTGGCGTGCACAAAGGCCGAATGGGCCGTGGTGAACGGGCCAACCCACAGCATCACATTCGGCGATACGCCGGCGAGCAGCAGCGCGACATCGACCAGCACGGTGCCAAGCAAGATGTTGACCGGATGGAAGCGCGCCGCCGAGATCCAGTCGAGCTCTTCCGACGAGTGATGAACGGCATGGTACTTCCACAGATGCGCGCCGTGATAGAGGCGGTGAAACCAGTACAGCGCGAAGTCCGACACCACCAGAAAAACGAGCGCCTGGCCCCAAAGCGGCAATTTCGCCAAAGGCCCAAAGCCATCGTCATAGAACTCGACCAGTGCCTCGGTGCCGTGGATGCCGTAAATGTAGGCCGCGCCCATGACCATCAGGCCGATGCGCACGAAGCGCGCCATCAGCGGAATCAAGAACCAATAGAGGCCATCGGTGACGATCTCGCGCTTGCGCCACCACGGCGCGCCGGGATTGCACGCCGACCAGTGCGACAGTCCGGCGAAGACGATGCCAAGCACGATGGTGACCGGCACGATCTTGAGCATGGTTTCGCCCGCAACCGCGAAGACCGAAATGAATTCCGCCAGCATGGATGATCCCGCTTTCGCCAACCGGTATCGCGCCAACGGGGTTAAGGAGCGGTGAAATTCGCCACCCGGGCAACACATGGCCGATGCGCGCGGCGCGTAATCGCCGCTTCGCCTCGTCGCGCGGCAAGCAAAGCGGCAGTAATTGCGACGCGCGTGTCAGGCCTCGGCCTTATCGGGCGCCATATGAGTCAAGTATTGACTACAGTAAGTTCCAAACAACTGTGGCCGAGGCCGAACATGTAAGACTGTATAGTCTTGGTTTAGGGATTGTTAACCGTAATGTTCTTCAAGATATAACTTGTTAACTACAGTAATGGAGCATCACAATACCTGATGTTTCATGGATCGAATTAACCGCGACGCAAGTTCTCGTTGC
>JAFBAG010000027.1 GCA_019247925.1 Pseudolabrys sp. | reverse complement strand
GTCGTCGATTTGCTGATGGCGCACAAGGCACGCTGCCTGAAAGATGAACCGGGCACCGTGCAGTTCGAAGTCCTGCTGCCGAAAGACGACGATACGAAAGTCCGGTTGTATGAGATGTACCGGGACGCCGCCGCGTTCGAGATGCATCGGTACGGGCCGTCCTTTGCACAATGGCAAAGAGAGACTACTGGAATGGTGGCACGTCTCCATGGGGTGCGGTGCGAGGTCGTGGACTAATCGGCTCCTGCACCGCAGGTGACCATCGAGGAAACGCACCATGGATAGGCGTACCTTTGTGAGTTTGACAGCCGCAACGGCGGCAAGTTCGCTTCTGCCACGTTCTGCCGTCGCCCAACCCACGCCACTGACGAAAAATGTCGTCCTGGTGCATGGCCTGTTTGCCGACGGGTCAAGCTGGTCCGAAGTCATTCCGCGATTGCAGGCTGCCGGTCTCAATGTGACGTCGGTGCAAAATCCGCTGACTACGCTTGCCGAAGCGGTCGATGCAGCGCTGCGCGCGCTGGATCGACAGAACGGATCCACGATTCTCGTCGGACATTCATTTTCCGGGATGATCGTCACCGAAGCAGGTGTGCATCCGAAGGTCTCGGCGCTGGTCTATGTAGCCGCGCGCGCTCCGGACGCCGGTGAAGATTACACGGCCTTGGCCAAGACGTTTCCGACGCCGCCGGCTTCCGCCGGAATAATCTTCGATGGCGATGAAGGACGCCTCAGCGAAGAGGCTTTCCTGCGCGATTTTGCGGGCGACTTGCCGGAAGCGCGGGCGAGAGCGCTCTTCGCGGTGCAGTGGCCGTTTCACAAGGCCCTGCTCGCCGGCAAAACCACTCACGCGGTCTGGCGGTCCAAGCCCAGCTGGTATGCCGTGTCCACGGAGGATCGCACCATAGACCCCAGCCTCCAGCGCTTCATGGCGAAGCGCATGGGCGCAAAGACGATCGAGGTGAAGGCGAGCCATGTTTCGCTGATATCGCAGCCTGAAACTATCGCGCGCCTAATTCTGGAAGCGGCTGGTTGATACGGCTTGCAGAGAAGCAATCCAACCCCCTGCAGGAGGATACGCCGTGAGCATCCCGAAATACGACAAGGAGATCACCGCACTCGTGGTGATCGATCCGTATAACGACTTCATCTCCGAGGGCGGGAAGGTTTGGCCTCGCATCCAAGGCGTGGCCGAAGCAAACAACTGCGTTCCGAACATGCTGGCGGTCCTGAACGCCGCGCGGCAGGCACAATTGCGCATTTTCTTTGCGATGCATCGGCGCTATCGGCCGGGCGATTACGAAACCTGGAAGTACATTGCGCCAATTCAGAAAGGGGCTTGGGCGCGAAAGACCTTCGAATACGGCACCTGGGGCGGCGAATTCCGCGCTGAATTCGCGCCGAAGCCGGGCGAAATCGTCGCCCAGGAGCATTGGTGCTCGAGCGGCTTCGCCAACACGGATCTGGATTTGCAGCTCAAGAAGCACGGCATCCATCGGCTCATTGTCATCGGGCTGATTGCGCATACGTGCGTCGAGGCGACCGTGCGCTTTGCTGCCGAGCTGGGTTATGACGTCACAGTCGTCAGGGACGCGACCGCCGACTACTCGGACGAGATGATGCACGCGGCGCTTGACATCAACATCCCGAACTACGCGAGCGCCGTCGTGACCACGAAGCAAATCCTCGAGTCGATCTCTTCAGTCGAAGCCTTGGAACCTGCGTAGTTCTCTCCCGACCCTGCCGCAAAATTGAGCGAGGTCCGCGCCCGGCATGAGCTGTGCTCATCGATAAGGTGAATCGTCCGCATGCATGCCACGGACGGGAATAACAAATAAACGTGATACCCCTTTCGGAATCTCGTGCCGATGACACCTCACCGTCTGCAAATCGCGGTTCACACATAGGAGCAGGTCATGAAGAAGATCGCAGTCATCGGCATCGCCTTCGCGGTGCTGGCCGGGACGCAGGCTTTCGCCCGCGACAGCCGCCATCATCAGCAATCCTGGAACCAGCAGCAGTCCGACTCGGGCTACTACGACCCGGCGAAGGTGCGGTCGGGCGACGTCCCGTTCGGTCTCTGAGCCGATTGCCCGCCTTAGAAAAATATGCGCCCTGCATGGGCGCATATTTTTCTAGGCAAAAGCGTAGCGGCGCAAAATAACCGCAAGAAACACCAAACCGAGCATTTCTTTTTCTCAGCGGGCGCAACAGAGCGACTTAGATAAGCGAACGACCGTCGCTTGGCGACCCTGCACATGCGGAGTGTCGAGATGCGAAAGACGATCCTCGCTTTGGCCGTCGCGCTCGCCCCGGCGCTCGCCGGCTGCGGCCAGGGCATGTCGCAGCCGCAAGCCGCGCCCCCGCCGCCCGCGGTCACGGTGGCCAAGCCGGTCAGCAAGAGCGTTGCCGACCGGGACGAATATGTCGGCCGGTTTGTTGCCATCGAATCGGTCGAGAC
>JAFBAG010000101.1 GCA_019247925.1 Pseudolabrys sp. | reverse complement strand
TCGATGTGGTCGAGACAGGCCCGCGTGATTTCCTCGGAGGAGGCCGCGCCGGATGCGATCTGCTCCACCATCTGCATGGCGGTCAGCGCGGAAAGGTCTTTCTCCGCCACGGCGCCGCCCTGCCCTTAGCTGCCGTAGAGATATTTCGGCAGCCACAGCGTCATGCCGGGCCAGAAATACATGATGATCATGCAGACAATCACGATGATCATGTAGGGCATCATGCCGCTGAAGATCTGGTTCAAGGTGACGTGCTTGGGCGCCACGCCCTTGAGGTAGAACGCCGACATCGCGACCGGCGGCGAGAGGAACGCCGCCTGCAGGTTCACGAACACCAGCACGCCCCACAAGATCGGGTCGATGTTGAAGTGTTTGAGGAGCGGCAGGAAGATCGGAACGAAGATCACGATGATCTCGGTCCATTCCAGCGGCCAGCCCAAAATGAAGATGATCGCCTGCGACAGGATCATGAACTGGATCGGCGACATATTGAGCGACAGCACCCACTGCTCGACCAGCGCCTGGCCGCCGAGGATCGCAAACACGCCGGAGAACAGTGCCGAACCGACGAACAGCCAGCACACCATCGCGGTGGTCTTGGCGGTGAGGAACACTGCCTCCTTGGTGCGCTTCCAGTCGAGTGTCCGCGCGTGGAAGGCGAGCAGGAAGGCGCCGGCGGCGCCGACGCCGGCCGATTCCGTCGCGGTCGTGATGCCGAACAGAATGACGGCCAGAACCACCACGGTCAGGATGCCGAGCGGCATGATCGAAGTGGACAACAGCTTGATGACCTGGAGCCGGTCGGCGTCGAGCTTCCAGTAGTATTTCACCTGCCAGAGCAAGCAGACGATTACGATGCCGGCGAACCACCAGTAGAACGCGGTTGGCGGTCCCAGATCCGCCGGCACCGCGGCCCTTTCGACGCGCATGCCGAGCTGTTGGACGCCTTCGACCGCCGCTTCGGGGGCGACCTGCTGGTGAATGACGACGTACCACCAGGTCAGCGCCAAGGTGCCGCCGACGATGAGGAACGGCACCAGCGAATAGCCGAAGTTCGAGAGCACGGTCGAATATTTGATCCGGCCACGCTCGCCTTGCAGTGCGAGGGCGCGGCCCGGCGACACCAGCGCTGTGGCGAGACCGGCAAAAATATTGCGCGGGACATAAGCCGCCTGGAAGTTTCGCATCCATTGCGGCACGGGCACGCGGGTCTGCTCTTCCGGCAGGGGCGGCGCGATCTTCGGGTTAATCATCGCCCAGCCGACAATGTAGATCAGGTAGAGCAGCGACAAGAAAAAGCCTGGAAACATCGCCGCGGCATAGAGCTTTACCACCGACTGCCCGGCCACCGCCGCATAGACGATGATCATGACGGACGGCGGGATCAGGATGCCGAGCGTGCCCCCCGCGGTGATGACGCCTGACGCGAGCTTCACATCATAGCCAGCGCGCAGCATTGGGTTGAAGGCGATGACGCCCATCAGCACGACCACCGCGCCCACCAGGCCCGAGGCGATGCCCCAGAACGTGCAGACGATCAGCGTGGCGACCGCGAGCGAGGCGGGCACGCGGCGGAAGGCGAGCTGGATCGAATAGAACATCTTGTCGACCAGGGCGCCGCGCTCCATCACGTATCCCATCAAGACGAATAACGGGATGGAAATCAGCACGTCGTTGGTCATGGCGCCGTAGGTGCGCTGGACCATCAGATCGAAAACGCCGTTCTGCCACCAGAACTGGCCGCTCTTGAAATAAGCGAAGAAGCCGAACACGAAGCCCAGCCCCATCAAGGTGAAGGCCGTCGGGAACCCCATCATGATCACGACCACGATGAGGCACAGCATGATCAGGCCGAGTGCGGGATCGGAGATCATTTCTGCAACTCCGCGCCCATGCCGCGCTGGCGCGCAGCCTCATCGATGTCCTTGGCCTTCTCAATCGCGATCTTGCGCGATTCCTCGTCGACATATTCGGAATGCGCGAGCTGTTCCTCGATGACGTCGATTTCCGCGACGTCCTTGAGCCGCGCCGGCCACTCGCCGGTACGCAGACAAACGACGCAACGTACGATTTCGGCAATCCCCTGCAGCATCACGAAAACGCCGGCGAGCGGGATCATGAACTTGAATTGCCAGACCGGCGGGCCATCGGCCGTTACGGTGGAGTGTTCGTTGATGCGCCAGGACTCCATGCCAAAGATCCAGCCCGAATAGATCAAGGCGACGATGCCGGGCAAAAAGAACAGGATGTAGAGCACGACATCGAGCGACGCCTGGGTGCGCGGCCGCATCGATGAATAGAGAAAATCGCCGCGCACATGCGCGTTCTGCGCGAGCGTGTAGGCGCCGCACAACATGAACAAGGTGCCGTACATCATGTTTTCGGCGTCGAAGATCCAGGCCGTCGGCGCGTTGAGAACGTAGCGCTTGAAGACCTCGACGCAGACCACCGTCATCAGGACGATGATGAGCCAGGCGAAAAACTTGCCGACCCAGGTGCTGATTTCGTCGACAGTAAAAAGAAATCGCTGGACGTACATTATTGCCGCTCCCCCGCGCGGAGATTCAATCGGGAAGAACAAAGCACCATTCCGTCGCCCCTCGGAATGGTGCTTTGCCTCGTTTCAGGTGATCGTCAGATCGGCTTTTTGGCGTTTGGCCCGAAGTAGTGGGCGACCGCCATCTTGCGATCGACGACCGTGTCTTGCTCCCATTGCGTCGCCCGCTTGGCGAACTCGAGCTGGGATTCCATGATTTTCTTGAACAGCGGATTTTCCGCTGCTTTCTTCTTGGCCACTTCGTCGAAGATCTCAAGCTGCGCCTTGAGCACCGAGTCAGGCGTCTTGTAGACCTTCACGCCGTCCTTGGTCTGCAGTTCGATGTAGTCCTTCGAGTAGCGGTCGACAGCCTTCCAGGACATGTCCTGCGACGCCGCCTCGACGGCGGACTCGATTTGCGCGCGGATCTTGGCGGGCAGGCCGTTAAACTTGTCCTTGTTGAACGAGATCTCGAACTGCTCGGCGTTCTGGTGATAGCTCTGCAGCATGAAGACCTTGGAGACGTCGGCGAAGCCGAGAATGCGATCCGACGAGGCGTTATTGAACTCCGCCGCGTCGAGCAGGCCGCGGTCCATCGCCGCGACGATTTCGCCGCCGGGCAGCGCGTTAACGGCGGCGCCCATGCCGGTGAACACGTCGATCGAGATGCCGACGGTCCGGAACTTCAGGCCCTTGAAGTCGTCGACCTTGGTGATCGGCTTCTTGTACCAGCCGAGCGGCTGGGTCGGCATCGGGCCGTAGGGGAACGAGACGACGTTCGCGCCGATACCCGTGAAGATTTCCTCGAGCAACTGCTTGCCGCCACCGTACTTGTGCCACGACAGCAGCATGTTGGCGTCCATGCCGTAAGCGGGGCCCGAGCCCCACAGCGCGAGCGCCTGCTGCTTGCCGTAGTGGTACACGAGCACGCCGTGGCCGCCGTCGAGCACGCCCTTCGACACCGCGTCGAGCAGCTGGAAGGCCGGAACGACCGCGCCGGCAGGCAGCACTTCGATCCTCAGGTCGCCGCCCGTCATGTCGTTGACGCGCTTACCGAAGTCGAGCGCATATTCGTGGAAAATGTCCTTCGATGGCCACGTGCTCTGCCACCGCATGTTGATCGGGCCCTGGGCCTTGACGACGTTCGGGGCGCTTACAGCGGCGATGGACGCGACCGCGGCGCCGCCAAGAAATTTACGGCGCGTAGCCGAAGTCGATTGATTGTCAGGCATACTTTCACCTCCCTTGGGATTTCATCCGGTAAAACGTTCTTTGCCGGGCCTTATTCCGCGATCCGATGGATCACCGGCCCTTGATCGTCAATCGTAGGGGGTGTCCCATGGGGACGCAACACTTGACTGCGCTGGTGCGGCATTCCAGCGCCCATATTTCCAGCCGAATCGACGAAAAAATTGCGTCTGCCTGACGGAATAAAGTTTGCATGAGGTAGAGCGCGCGTCCCACGCAACGCCGTTGGTCAGCGAAACAGGAGAGCATCGTGAAAGGCCTCACCACCACGCTCGCCACCATCTGGCGGCTTGCGATCCCTTATTTCAAATCCGAGGACCGCTGGCCCGGGCGCATTCTTCTATTCGCGGTGATCGCCATCGAGCTTTCGATCGTCGGGATCACGGTGCTGCTCAATCAATGGAATAACGCTTTTTACAATGCGCTGCAGGATCGTAACTGGGACGCTTTCGTCACCCAGCTGACCTATTTCTGCGTGCTCGCAGCCACCTACATCGTGCTTGCAGTCTACCAGCTCTATCTCAACCAGTGGCTGCAAATCCGCTGGCGGCGCTGGATGACAAAGGCCTATCTCGAACATTGGCTCGCCGGTGCCAACCACTACCGCATGCAGTTGCTCGGCGACGCGGCCGACAATCCGGACCAGCGCATCGCCGAAGACGTTCAGATGTTCATCGAGCGCACCCTGACCATCGGGGTCGGCCTGCTCGGCGCGCTGGTCTCGCTTGGCTCCTTCGTCGTTATCCTGTGGGGCTTGTCTGTCGCGGCGCCGCTGCAGATTTTCGGCACCACATTCAACATTCCCGGCTATCTGGTATGGGCCGCGCTGATTTACGCGTTTGTCGGCACCATCCTCACGCATCTCATCGGCCGGGCGCTGATCGCGTTGAACTTCACACAACAGCGCTACGAAGCGGATTTCCGGTTCAACCTGGTGCGGGTGCGCGAGAACTCCGAACAGATTGCCCTGCTCTACGGCGAAGCCGCGGAACGCGACCGGCTCCTGCTGCGATTCGCCAGCGTCGTCGACAACTTCATGGCGATCATGTCGCGGCAAAAGCGGCTTACATTCTTTACCGCCGGCTATTC
>JAFBAG010000322.1 GCA_019247925.1 Pseudolabrys sp. | reverse complement strand
GCAACTGATTGGAGCGATGTCGGCGTTGTTGGTTGCGCGGCGTCTCGACTAATGCGCCTTGCCTCCTTACGCGCGGCTCGATAATCATCGCGTGGGGATACGCAGTCTCCCCGCAGGCGGCTCTTCCCGTCCAAGCACTGCGCAACGCTCGTTAAACGAGGTGGTTGCGCATGACCCGCTCTCAACGCGATATCGTATTGCTCCTCACCGCGCGGGCGCTGCGCGGTTTCGGCGATGGCTTCGCCATTATCATTTTGCCCGCTTATCTCGCGGCGCTCGGCTATGACGCGGCGCAGATCGGATTGGTCGCGACCTCGGCCCTGCTCGGCACCGCTCTGCTGACACTCGGTATCGGCTTTGTCGCGCCCCGGCACGATCTGCGCGCTCTCCTCATGGCGAGCGCGGGACTGATGGCGGCGACGGGTTTGGTATTCCCGCAATTCGAGCATGTCGGCTTGGTCGTTGCCGTCGCGTTCATTGGCACTATCAACCCGGCGACAGGCGACCTTGGTCTCATAATCCCGCTTGAGCACACGATGCTCTCGCAGGAAGCGGCGGACGCAGAACGCACCCGGATATTCGCGCGCTATAGCTTGATCGGCGCGCTTGCGATGGCGGCGGGCTCGCTCGCCGCCGCGGCGCCGGATCTGCTGGAAGGCTATGGGCTGAGCCGCATCGGCGCCTTCAAGGCGATGTTCTACGCCTATGCCGTGCTCGGCCTGGCGAATGCGGCGCTCTACGCGCGGCTCCCGCGCACCAAGGCCGAAAACCGGCCGCCCGCCGCGCCGCTCGGTCCATCGCGCGGCAGGGTCTACAAGCTCGCCGCGCTATTTTCACTCGATGCCTTCGCCGGCGGCTTCATCGTGCAATCGCTGCTGGCGATCTGGCTGTTCGAGCGTTTCGATATGTCGCTCGCCGCGGCGAGCCTCTTCTTTTTCTGGACCAGTACGCTGAGCGCGTTTTCCTATCCGGTGGCGGCGTGGCTGTCGAAACGCATCGGCCTCATCAACACGATGGTGTTCACGCATATCCCGTCGAATATCTGTCTGATCGTCGCGGCGTTTTCCTCGAACCTTTACGTCGCGCTGGCGCTGTTGCTGATCCGCGCCGGGCTGTCGCAGATGGATGTGCCGGCGCGCAGCTCCTATGTCATGGCGGTGGTGACACCGGCGGAGCGTCCGGCGGCGGCCAGCGTCACCGCAGTACCGCGTTCGCTCGCCTCGTCGGTCGGGCCGGCGATGGCGGGTGTGATGATGAATGCAGGCTTGCTTGGCCTACCCCTTGTCGTCTGCGGCACGCTGAAAACGGTCTATGATCTCGCGCTGCTTTTCACCTTTCGTCACATCAAGCCGCCCGAAGAACGAGAAGGGCGTTAGTGCGATGGCGAACAAAGGAACGGCAGCGCGCTGGGCGCATTAATTTGGGCCATGCCAAACCGTTTCTCGCGCCTGATCTTTCCCTGTCCGCGCACCAATGTCGTCGTCCTGGCGACGGAAAGTCCCGGCCTCTCGCAGGCCCGCCACGGATTTAATTTGCCCTATGTCGTCGAATGTCCCTGCGGCGAGGCCCACACCTTCGCGCGGCCCGACCAACAAAAGTTAGTCACGTCGCGACGGCCGGACACGAAACTTCTACCCGACCACGCGCGTTAGATAGACAGCGATTGAGACCTCGGATGTACAGGCTCGATCAAAAAAGCCCTCGGCGTTGAAGACGCGGAGGGCTTTTTGCTGCCCAGCCCGCGGGCCCGGACTTGGCGTCGTTGGCCATCGTTAATACGACCGGGTTAATACGACCGGCCAGCTTTCGCAGATCGCTTTGAGAGTCTCGCAAACCCTCCTCGGTACCGTCCAAGCGTCAACCGCCGTGCGGTGTTGGCGATCGCGGCGGGAGAGGAGGGCCCTATGGAAGAACGCAGACGCGTCGCGCGTCACCGTACGCTCAAGGCCGGCCATATTCATTTTAACCGCAGCGCGGCGATCGATTGTCAGGTGCGCAATCTATCGGGCTATGGGGCCTGCCTCGAAGTGGCGAGTCCCGTCGGGATTCCTGATGAATTCGTCCTTGAGATCGCCGCGGACCACTGCCGGCAACCCTGCCAGGTCATTTGGCGCAAGGCGGGCAGGCTCGGCGTGGCGTTCGGCGGCATGCGGGCTTGAGGTCTAAACCCTCAACAAATCAGGATAATTGGGGTTGGCGGCTGTGTGACTTCGCCGACACAGCCCCCGGCTGACTGCACGCAGGCCCCGGTTTTTTGCCTAAAACCCCGGCAGAGCCGTTTGAGCGGGCCCCCGCCTGTGCTTGATTGGCCTCCGAGGAGCGCCTGCAAAGAGCGCTTGGGACAAAGGGGGGTTGTGATGACGCGTCATAGCGTTCGTGCGCTGTTGCTTGCCGGTAGCGCAATCGGTCTTTCTTTCATCAGCACAGTCGACGCCAATGCAGGCGGCCTGGGCGTGCGCGAACAGAGCGCGGCCTTCCAGGGCATGTCGTTCGCGGGCATCGGTACGAGCGGTGCGCTGTCGGCGATGTACTGGAATCCGGCGACGCAGACCGCGTATCGCGGCTGGGCGGTCGAAGTGGATGCGGCCGGCATTTTCCCGTATTCGTCTCACACTCCGGGCGCCGGCACGTCCGCGCCTCTCTTGGCTCTCGGCGGAGCAGGAAATAGCGGCCAGGCCGCGCTGGTGCCCGCAGGCTACGGCACGTACCAGCTGATGCCGAATATCTGGCTCGGGCTTTCGACGAATGCGCCGAACGGCCTCGGCGTCAGCTTCCCGGGCACCTGGGCTGGCCGCGGCATGGGCATCAATGACAGCGAGCTGAAGACTTACAACATCTCGCCAAGCGTCGCGATCAAGATCAACGAGATGCTCAGCATTGGTATAGGCTTCCAGGCTCAATATGCCACTGCCGACCTCAATCGCGGCATCGGCCTTGCCAGCACTTCGAATCTCAGTGGCAACGGCTGGGGGTACGGCTTCACGCTCGGCGCCACGCTGCGCCTGACGCCGACGACGGAAGTCGGTATCGGTTACCGTTCGCGCATCGACCAGAGCATCGAAGGCACCTTCACCGCGAGCGCCGCAACGTTCCCGACCAACGGCGCGGTGTACACGACGTTGCGCTTGCCGGATATCGTGACGGTCGGCCTGCGCCAGCAGATCGATCCGCGCTGGACGGTGCTCGCGAGCTTCGAATGGACAAACTGGAGCCGCATCGGCACGTCGCAAGTGTATCAGGCG
Organism: Pseudolabrys sp.; assembly: GCA_019247925.1. Taxonomy (GTDB): domain Bacteria; phylum Pseudomonadota; class Alphaproteobacteria; order Rhizobiales; family Xanthobacteraceae; genus Pseudolabrys. The sequence goes on along the minus strand of JAFBAG010000322.1, from coordinate 1,334 downwards.
AATGGCGCACCGGCGACCATCGCTCTCGGAACGATTCCTGTGGTCGTCGCGCTGAACTACTCCGACGGCTGGATGGTCGCATTGGGTGCGGAATACAAATGGAGCCCGGCGCTGACCCTCCGCACCGGCGTGGCTTTCGAGCGTTCGCCAGTGACGGATGCTGTGCGCACGGCCCTCGTTCCGGACACCGACCGCATCTGGTTGTCGGCCGGCCTCAGCTACATGCTGACGCCGCAATGGAACGTCGACCTCGCCTATACGCACATCTTCATGCGTGAAGCCTCGATCAACCAGGCTCTCGGTGGCGGCCTGACTTACGTCGGTACTGCCAATCCGCACGTCGATATCGTATCGGCCGCGCTGCGCTATCAGTTTGCGCCAGAGCCCGCGCGCCGCATCCTGCCGACCAAGTAATCGGCGGACCGTAAAAACCGAAAAGGCCGGCAGCGATGCCGGCCTTTTTGTTTTTGCGGGGGGTCTCAGAACGCGGCGGGGAAGATGCCGCCGTCAAGCAGCAGGTTCTGGCCGGTGATGTAGCCGGCATGGGTCGAGCACAGGAAGGCGCAGGCGGCGCCGAATTCCTCCGCAGTGCCGAAACGCTTCGCGGGGACGGTCGCCATGCGCGCCTTGGCGGCCTCGTCCTCGGTCTTTCCCATCTTCTGCGCGGTGGTCTTGATGTTGGAGCGCAGCCGGTCGGTGTCGAACGGGCCGGGCAGCAGGTTATTGATGGTGACGTTCTTGTCCGCGACGGTACGGGCCACCCCGGCGAGGAAGGCGGTCAGCCCCGCACGCGCGCCTGAGGACAGATCGAGGCCGGCGAGCGGCGCTTTCACCGACGACGAGGTGATGTTGACGATGCGGCCGAAGCCGCGCTGCGCCATCGGGTCGATCACCTTCTGAATGAGCTCGATCGCGACGATCATGTTGGCGATCACGCCGTCGATCATCTGCTGGCGGGTCAGTTCGCGGAAGTCCTTGAACGGCGGGCCGCCGTTGTTGTTGACGAGGATGTCGGGGGACGTGCAGGCGGCGAACAGTTTCGCCTGGCCTTCCGGGGTCGAGACATCGGCCGCCACGGCCGTCACCTTGGCCTTGGTCGCTTTGGCGATCTCGTCGGCGGCGGCCTTGAGCACCGCCTCGTTGCGGCCGTTGATGATGACCTCGCAGCCCGCTTCGGCCAGCTTCATGGCGCAGCCTTTGCCGAGACCCTTGCTCGACGCGCAGACAATGGCCTTGCGGCCCGCAATTCCGAGATCCATTCGTTGTGTCCTCCGTGACGGCGCGGAGTGTCATGGGCGTGACGGGGTGCGTCAAGCTGTCAGGAAACTGTCGTA
>JAFBAG010000229.1 GCA_019247925.1 Pseudolabrys sp. | reverse complement strand
CCTTGGCGGCGTCGCCACGCCAACCGAAGCGGCTTCGATCGGCGCGGTGGGGGCGATTGTTCTGGCGGCGCGCAAGATGCCAATCGGCCCGCTACTCGCGCCGGTCGCGCAGAAGACCGCGCAGATCACGGCGATGATCTTTCTCATATTGATCGGCGCGACTTTGTTCAGCCTTGTCTTCCGCGCGCTCGGCGGCGACGTCATGGTGGAGCGCATTCTCACAAACCTGCCCGGCGGACCTGCCGGCGCCGTGCTCACGGTCATGCTGGCGATATTCCTGCTCGGCTTCGTGATGGATGCTTTCGAGATAATTTTCGTGGTCGTGCCGATCGTCGCGCCCGCTCTGCTCAAAATGCCCGGTATCGATCCGGTCTGGCTCGGCATCCTGATGGCGGTGAATTTGCAGACGTCGTACATGCATCCGCCGCTGGGTCCGACCCTGTTCTTCCTGCGCGGGGTGGCGCCGAAGGCGATCAAGACCTCCGACATCTATTGGGGCGTCGTGCCTTTCATCGTCATTCAGCTTTTCGCGCTGATTATCTTGTGGTTTGTGCCGGCCCTTGCGACCGCACTGCCGCATGCGCTTTATGGGCGGTGAAATGACCAAAGCCGCCGAGCTTTTTAACCTGTCGGGCAAGGTCGCGCTGGTGACCGGCGCGTCGTCCGGTCTCGGCCAGCAATTCGCGCGCGCATTGGCCGACAATGGCGCCGCAGTCGCTTTGGTGGCGCGCCGCGCCGACCGCTTGGCCGATTTTTCCGCCGCGCTCATGAAGTCGGGCGCCAAGACCTTGGCGGTCCAGGCCGACGTCACCGACCGCGCCGCGATGCTGGAAGCGTTCGACACGGTGGAGAAGGCGCTCGGCACGGTGACCATCCTTGTCAACAATGCCGGCATCGCGCATGGCGGCCGCGCCGTCGAGCTCACGCCGGAAGACTGGCGCAAGATGCTGTCGACCAATCTCGACTCCGTTTTTTTCTGGGCGCAGGAGGCCGCGCGCCGCATGCTCGCAGCGAACAAGAAGGGCGCGATCATCAACATCGCTTCCGTGCTCGGCCTGATGGTAGCCAAAGGCGGCGCGTCATACGCCACGGCGAAAGCCGGCGTGATCCAGCTCACCAAGGCGCTCGCGGTCGAGCTCGCCTTCAAGGGCGTGCGCGTCAACGCCATCGTGCCGGGCTGGTTCGTCACGGAAATGAACGACGATTACCTCAACAGCGAGAAGGGCGCCGCGATCAAGCGCGAGATTCCGATGGGCCGCTTCGGCAATCCGGGCGACCTCGACGGCGCGCTGCTGCTGCTCGCGTCTGATGCCGGCGCTTACATCACCGGCGCAACAATCGTTGCCGATGGCGGCCAGGTCATCCAGATCAAGGGTTAAACGATGGATTTCAATCTCCCGCCTGAAGTCGAAGACCTGCGGTTGAAGGTGCGCGCCTTCGTCGAGAAAGAAGTGCTGCCGCTCGAGAACGATTCGGCGAGTTTCTCCGAGCACGAGAACATTCCGGAGGAGCGTCTCAAGCCTTTGCGCGAGAAGGCGAAGAAGGCTGGCCTCTGGGCGCCGCAATCACCCAAGGAATATGGCGGCATGGGCCTGCCAATGGTCGCCTGGGCGGCGATCTACGAAGAAGCCGCGCGCAGCCTGTTCGGTCCGCTGGCCATGAACTGCATGGCGCCGGACGACGGCAACATGAACCTGCTGCGGCTCGTTGGCACGCCGGCGCAGAAGGACAAGTGGCTCAAGCCGATCGTCGAGGGAAAAGTCCGTTCCGCTTTTGCGATGACCGAACCGGCGCCGGGAGGCGGCTCGGACCCCACGATGATCCGCACCAAGGCGGAAAAGAAGGGCAGCAAATACATCATCACCGGCCGCAAATGGTTCATCACCGGCGCGGACGGCGCGGCGCACTTCATCGTCATCGCGCGTACGTCCGACGACAAGCGGCGCGGACTGACGGCGTTTCTCTTCCACAAGGACCAGCCGGGTTGGAGAATCGTGCGCCGCATCGGCATCCTTGGCCCCGAAGAGCATGGCGGCCATTGCGAGCTCGAATTCACTGCCCTCGAAGTGCCGGAAGAAAACGTGCTGATGAACGAGGGCGACGCGATCAAGGCGATGCAGATCCGCCTTGGCCCCGCGCGCCTCACGCACTGCATGCGCTGGACCGGATGGGCGAAGCGCTGCCTCGAGATCGCGCAGGATTACGTTAATGAGCGCGAAGGTTTCGGCATCAAGCTCGGCGACCGCGAGAGCGTGCAGATCAAGCTGGGCGAGGTCGCGCAGCAAATCCAGATATCGCGCCTGCTCACGATGCACGCCGCCTGGATGCTCGATCAGGGCGGCCGCGCCCGCAAGGAAGTGTCGATGGCCAAGGTCCAGGTTGCGCAAACCTTGCACAACGCAGCCGATGTGGCGATCCAACTCCAGGGCGCCCGTGGTTTCTCCAAGGACACGGTCGTCGAGTGGATCTACCGCATGTCGCGCTCGGCGCGCATCGTCGACGGCGCATCCGAAGTGCACATGATGGTGCTCTCAAACTTCCTCAAGAAGGAAGGCCGCGATTTCTGGCAGTGGGGCCCGGGCGAGGGGCGCAAGAACGACAGGTAGGCCCCCCGCTAGTTCGGCCTGCGAAAGGCTGTAAAATCCCCGCCGGGGGATGGGGCATGACGGCTCGGCGGGCCGACTTCCTGATGGCGCTCGCTTACGCGACGGACCTGGCAACGGGTCATTCGCGCGACTTCGCATTGCGCTCCTGCGTGCTCGGCGTGCGGCTCGCCAAAGTCGCCGGGCTCGACACCGAGACCGTGCGCGGCGTCTATCACCAGGCCTTGTTGCGCTATATCGGCTGCAATGCCGACACGCATCTGCTGGCGGAAGCCTTCGGCGACGAGATCGCGCTGCGCCAGGACCTGCAAAAGATCGACATCGGCAACAAGCCCGAGCTTGGCGCGACAATCACCCGCGCCCTCAATCGCAACTTCGCGCATCTGCCGCCAAACGAACGCGAGAAAGCCGTGGCGCAAGGGCTGTCGACGGCAGTGCCAACCAGCGTCGCGATTCTCTCCGGTCATTGCGAGGTTGCCCAACGCATCGCTGAGCGCATCGGGCTCTCTCCTGAAATTCGAGAAAACCTCGGCCAGCTCTATGAGCGCTGGGATGGCAAGGGCATGCCGCGCGGCCTGTCGGGCAATGCGGTCAAACTGCCGGTACGTTTGGTGACGTTGGCCCAGGACGCGATCGCGCTTACCGAGGCGCATGGTTTCGACACCATGAAGGAGATGATCACCAAACGCGCGGGCGGCGGTTATGAGCCCGAGCTTGCCGATCTCTTTCTCAAACATGCCGACACATTGATGGAGGGGCTCGACCAGCCGGTCGACCGCGAGGCGATCCTGGCGCTGGAGCCCGAGCCCCACGCCACGTTCGACGATGAGGCCTGCGAAGAAGCCTATCTCGCCATCGCCGATATGATCGACATGCGCATGCCTTTCACATTTGGCCATTCGCGCGCCGTCGCCTCGCTCGCCGGCGCAGCGGGCGCGCGCATGGGCTTGCCGGTCGGCGATATCCGCAGCATTCGCTGGGCCGCCTATTCGCATGATCTCGGCGAGCTCACCGTGCCGGTGTCGATCTGGATGCGAAAGGGCGCCTTGACCGAACGCGAGACTGACGCCGCGCAGCTTCATCCCTATCACGGCGAACGCGCGCTCGCTGCGCTTGGCGGCGACGGTAAAAATGTCGCGGCGCTGGTGCTGCGCCACCACGAGCGTCTCGACGGTACCGGCTATCACCGCTACGCCAAGGCGTCCGACCTTTCGCCAGCCGCGCGCGTGCTTGCCGCCGCGGAAGCCTTTCAAACCGCGCGCGAGGCGCGTCCGCATCGGCCCGCTTTGAGCGACGCGGCGGCCGCCGCGAAGCTGCGCAGCGCCGTCAAAGAGGGCAAGCTTTGCGCCGATGCGGTGGAAGCGGTGCTCGGCACCGCCGGTCAGCCTGCGCGCCGCGCCACCACCGGAAGCCTTGCCGGGCTGACGCCGCGCGAGATCGAGGTATTGCGGCTGATCGCCGGCGGACTGACTGCCAAGGAAGCCGCGCGCAAGCTCGATATTTCGCCGAAGACCGCCGACAACCACATCCAGAACCTCTACGGCAAGATCGGCGTCACGACGCGGGCGGGCGCTGCGCTTTACGCGCTCGAACGTGGCCTCGTTCAGCACGAAATCTCGGCCGTCTAGGGAATCCTCCTCATGTGACGGGGTGTGGTCGCGGGCAGGGTGCGCCTGGGCCGCATTCCGCGGCGTATCGAGGAGCAAGCCATGATTCTCGCGACGACCAAGGTCGAGGACTTCGACCGCTTCATGAAGGTGTTTTCGACAAAGGGCGCCGAAAAGCGCAAGCAGCACGGCTGCAAGGGCTGCACGGTGTTCCGCGACCCGGCCGAGGCCGATCGCGTCTGGGCGGTGTTCGATTGGGACGAGAAAGGCTGGCAAAGCTTCGTCTCCGATCCGGAAGTCCCCGCCGTGATGAAGGATGCCGGCCACAAGATGAAGCCGCAGGTCGCCCCGCTGGGCGGCCGCTGCGTCGCTTAAGGGAGGTCGCGATGAAATACGTGGTCACCTGGAACGAACGCCCGCAGGGCTCGCCCATCGAATACGAGAACGCGCAGAAACGTATCCTCGAAGTCTTCACCCAGTGGCAGACGCCATCGAGCTTCAAGATCGAGATGTTCGTGATCCGCGTCGGCGACTGGGGCGGCTACATGCTGCTCGACTGCGACGAGCCGCTCGCCGTGCACAAGTTCTGCTCGATGCTGCCGTCCTTCGTGTTTGAAGCGCGGCCGGTCGTGCCGGTGATGGACGCGGTGCGCGTCGAGCTCGAGGCCATCGCCTTCCGCGATGGGCTGAAGAAGAACTGAGCCCCTTAATCACAGAAACGGCGCCCTGATGGGGCGCCGTTTTCATTTTGCGGACGTCAATTCCGATAGCTCGGGTCTTCCTTATCGAGCATCCGCAGATAGGCGGGCCAATCGGCCTGGCCGCGGCCGCGGTCGTGCGCCTCGAACTGTGCCGCGGTTTTCTCGCAGACCGCCGGCGGAATTTCGATCAGCTCCTGTCCGCTCGCCTGCAATGTCATCTGCACTTCGGCGGCTTCGGCGAGATGCTCCATGAGAATGAAGGCGTCGCGCGCAGTTTGGCCGACCGTAAGGAAACCGTGGTTCTGCAGGATCAGTGCCTTGGCCTCGCCGAGATTCTTGGCGATGCGGTCGCGCTCGCCGAGGTCTTCGGTGAGGCCTTCGTATGGGTGATAGCCGATGCGGTTGTAGAACCGCACCGCGGGCTGCGAATACATCTTGAGACCGCATTTAAGGGCGGCGAAGGCCATGCCGGTCTCGGTATGCATGTGCAGCGCGCAGTTCACATCGGGCCGTGCGCGCAGCACGCCGGAATGCAGCGTGAAGCCGGGCCGGTTGACGCCGGATTTCTCGTCGAGGTCGGCGTCCATCGACACCTTCACCAGGTTCGACGCCGTCACCTCGGTGTACATCAGCTCATGCTGCTTGATCAGGAACATGCGTGGCTCGCCGGGCACGCGCATCGAGGCGTGGTTGTAGATCACGTCGTCCCAGCCATAGAGATCGACCAGACGATAGACCGCGGCGAGATCGACGCGCGCCTGCCATTCCTCGGCCGAGATGTTCGCCGGCTTCATGTCCGCCGCCTTGGTGGGCTTGTTCATGCTTTTGCTCCTTGGCGTCCTCGTGTTGGCGCGATCATATCATCTCGCTAAGGTCCGCGCGCCCGCGATTTACGCGCGGTTTCAGGGTTTGAAAATGGCTTCACCGATCAAGATCACGATGAGCGGCTATGGCCCGCCATCGACCGGCTTCTCGAAATCGCTGGTCTTCATCGGCGACCGCATCAAGCGCGAATTCGGCGACCGCATTGCGATCGATTACGTCTTCAACATCATGGACCACGGCCACAAGGCCGAGGACATCATCCCGCGCGTCGAAGATGGCACCTTCACGATGGGCTATCAGTCCTCGTCCTATCTCACCGACCGCGTGCCGGAACTCGGCTTTGTCGATCTGCCATTTCTGTTTTCATCGAATGCGCAAGCGCGCGGCGCGATGGACGGCGCGCTTGGCAAATTTCTGGAGCAGAAGACCGAGGAGAAGTGCAATTACCGCATCCTTGGCTGGTTCGAGAACGGTTTCCGCCACATCTCCAACAAGCTGCGGCCAATCCACACGCCCGCCGATATGAAGGGCATGAAGATTCGCGTCCTGCCGAGCGAAATCCACCGCCGCACCTTCGAATTGCTCGGCGCGCAGGCGATGCGCATGGACCTGACCGAGGCGATCAAGATGGTTGTGGCGGGCACGCTCGACGCGCAGGAAAACCCGCTCGCCAATACCGTCACCTATGGCGTGCACAAATTTCACAAGTTTCACACGCTGACCAACCACTTCTACATTTCGCGGCCGATCTTCTTTAACCGCGACGCCTTCGATTCTTGGCCACAGGACTTGCAGGAGGCGATGCGTAGGGCGGTGAAGGATGCCGTGCTCGCGCAGCGCAAATTGGCCGAACAGGAACACGAGGATTCCAAGAAGGCGATCGAGGCGGAAGGCTGTGTGTTCAACGCGCTGACGCCCGCCGAGCACGCCAAATTCGTCGCTGCGGTCCAGCCGTTGCTCAATGACGCCAGCAAGATGTTTGGCGATCAGATGTTCAAGATGGTGCCGAAATAGAAGTTACGCCGTCGCCAGAGCGCGACCACGATCCATCGTGCGCCAAACCAGGAAGCCGACGATCGCGGCGTTCACCAGATTGGCACAGACGGCAAAGGCAAATGCCGGCGCATAAGTGCCGAAATGGTCGTAAAGCCAGCCGGCCGACCAGCCGCCGATCGCCATGCCAACGGCGGTGAACATCAGCACCGTCGGAATACGCCAATAGGCCTCGCGCGCGGGATACAGGTCGCGGATCGCCAGCGCGTAGGCGGGGATGATGCCGGAGAAGCCGAGGCCGAACACGGCGGACACCGCGATCAGCCCATACTCGCCAAGCGAAAGCAGGAAACACGCCATCGCCGCCGCCTGCCACAGCGAGCCGATCAGGATCGTCGCGAGCCCGCCGATCTTGTCGGAGATCGCGCCCCAGATTTGCCGGCTCACGAAGGCGGTGCCGAGCAGGATCGAAAGCATCGCCGCGCCGAAAGTGCGGGAGAAGCCGAGATCGCTGCAAAAGGCGACGAGGTGCTGTTGCGGCATTGCCATCGGGATGCAGCAGCAGATCGCTGCCGCGCACAGCAGGGCGAACACGACATTGGGCCGGAGGCCGAGCACGCTGGGCCTTGACGTGCCGCCGGCTGCCGCAACGGGCTCCGGCGCTTCCGGCGGCTTGTGAAAATAAAACAGCGCGAGCGGCACGACGATAAACAGCATCACAGCGGCGTAAGTCAGCATCGTCGCGCGCCAGCCGAAAGCCGCGATCGTTTCGCCGAACAGCGCCGGAAAAACCGCGCCGGCGAGATAGCTGCCGCTTGAGATCAGCGCGAGCGCCGAGCCGCGGCGGCGGTCGAACCAGTGGCTGACATAGACGTAGAGCGGCGCATTGATGCCGCCGAGCCCGATCAGCCCCATGAACAGGCCGTGGCCGATCCAGAGCGGCCAGGGCGGACCGAAAGTCGAGATTACGAGACCGGTGGCGATCATGGTCGCGCCGCCCATCACGGTCCAGCGCGTGCCGATCCGGTTGGCGAGACGGCCCATCAGGATGCCGCCGGCGCCGGAGCAGAGCCATGTCATCGCCGCTGCAAAAGCCGGGATCGCGCGCACACCGCCGACTTCCGCGGCGATGTCTTTCAACGCGACCGCGACGATCCAGGCAGCGCCAAACGACGTCATCAGAACGACCAGCGCCGCCGTGGCAACGAGCCACGACTGCCTCGTCTCGATTGAGGTGGGGAAGGATTGCATCTTCTGATTCCGGCGCGGCCTGTGTAGCCGGTTAAGCGGCGCGCTGTCCCATGCATGCGCGGAGTGCTGCGTTGCGCCAAAATGCGTGATGGTGCCCGGGGCGGAAACTTCATGACCGGGTGGGGCGGAACCGCGAAACAGACGCTCAATTGCGCGTTTGCGGCTATTTCCAGCATTCCGGCGCGGTCGAGGCTGCTCTATATAATAATGATGACAGCCGGCTTCATTCGGCAGAAGGCCTGACGCACTTCCAATGACAA
>JAFBAG010000217.1 GCA_019247925.1 Pseudolabrys sp. | reverse complement strand
CGTCGGCACCGGGCTCTAGGCCGCGATCCGGCGGTCAAAAAAAAGGGCCGCTTTCGCGGCCCTTGTGCATAGGTGGAGGATTCATGCCACCGTTTCTTGCCTTGTGGGAGGAAAACGGCGGCTGCGCACGGTGTCAGTCAATCCGCACCGCCTTGGGCCAGCAAGTAAATTGCTCATAAAATGTGGCGCCGATCTTATTGCTCATAATCTGGTTGTCTTGCTCCCAACCAATCCGGTGATTGAAGCCGGGAACGTCGCTGCCACACAGCCGGCACCGATAGTTTCTAATCCCGCCACGCTGCCGCTATGCTCGTCAGGGGGCGCTAGGAGCGTGCGATGCCTTTTCTGAGCAGCGGTGCCCGTTTCGTTTTTGCCTTGGTGCTGATCGGCGCCTTCGCTGCGCTTCCCGCGCGCGGGCAAAGTTCCGACAAGCTCGCGATCGGCGAACTTTTATCCGGCATCGTCCACGTCAAGACATTCATCAATCCCGACGCCCGCACGCGTGAGAACCTCGGCCGGGAGCGTGAAGGCTCGGGCGTCGTGCTCGACAGTGACGGCCTCGTGCTGACCATCGGCTATCTGATGGTCGAAGCGCATGCCGCCGAGATCGTCACCGGCGACGGCAAGACCGTTCCCGCCAACATCATTGGCTACGACCACGAAAGCGGATTTGGCCTGCTCAAGGCGATCGTCCCGCTCAAGGGCGTGCGGCCGGTCCCGATGGGGAGCGCCGCGACACTCAAGGAACGCGATGCCGCACTGGTCGCCGCCTATGGCGGGGTGCAGCGGGCGGCCCCGGTTGCGGTGGTCTCAAAGCGCACCTTCGCCGGCAATTGGGAATACCTGCTCGATGGCGCGATCTTCACGTCACCGCCACACGGCGCGTGGAGCGGCGCGGCTCTGCTCGATCGCGAGGGCAAGCTCGTCGGCATCGGCTCGCTGATCGTCGGCGACGCCACTGGCCGCGGCGACGGCGTGCCCGGCAATATGTTCGTGCCGATCGATAAATTGGCGCCGATCCTGGCGGACATGATCACCGACGGCCATCCCAATAGTTCGCCGGTGCCGTGGCTTGGCATCAATACCGACGAGGTGCGCGGCGTCCTCACCATCTCGCGCATCGTGCCGGGCGGGCCCGCCGAGAAATCCGGCTTGAAACGCGGCGATGTCGTCGTCGGCGTGGACGGCGTCGCGGCGCGCAATCTGGTCGATTTTTACGAGCAGATCCGCCGTGTGGGGCAGGCGGGCGTCGACGTGCCCCTCGATGTCGAACAGGGCGGCGAGAAAAAGCGCATCGGCATCAAGTCGATGAACCGGCTCGATCACCTCAAGCTGAATTCGACGTTCTGATCTCAGAAGCCGAGGCTGAGCCGCCCTTCCAGGGTCCAGGCGCTTTCATTGCTGCGGCCGAGGGAGTTGTAGGACGCGCCGACTGCACCGGTCCAATTGCGGATCAGCGCCAATTTCACGCCCCCGCCGACTCTCGCGCCGGTTGTGTCCGGCTCATACAGGAAACCATTGGCCGTGAACTGGCCGCGATCGCCGAAATCATGCTCCAGCAGTGCGAACACGTAGGGCTCGATCGATCCATTCGCCAGGTCGATGCCGTATCCGACTTCGGGACCGATCGAAAACCGTCCGAAGCTGTTGGTGCTCGCAGGCACGTTACCGAAGCCGGAGTCAGTAAAGGCGTCGGTCCTGGTGGTAGCGTAAAATACCGTTGCCCGCGGCGAGAGGCGCCACGCACCGGCGTACCAAGTGCCGACCAGCGAGGCCGAGCCGAAGCTGCGCGAGCCTCCGAAGGTGCCGGTGAGGACTCCATCCGACGTGTTGAACGACTGATCCGTATAGCCGGCGGAAAGGTTGAATTTCACATTGGGCGATAGCCGCAGGCTCACATAGGGCGCGATCGTCGTGCCGTTGCCGTTGAAATAGCCGCCGTTGAAACGCGTCGCAAAGCGCTGGCTTTCGTGGCCGATTGCGACGCCGGCCGTCAGCCATGGCAGCAGGCGATAATGAACGCCACCGTTGACGAAATTCGTCGTGCCGTCTGTGGCGGTCGGCCCGCTGCGGTCATAAGAACCGGAACGCGCCTGCGCCCAAAGCCCCCAACGCGAAGCGAACGGCGAGTATGGCGACCGGCGCGGTACGGCCGCCATCGCGAGCGCGGGATCGCGCCAGGCGGATTGCACCTTCGATCGGCTCTGCGCGGCGTAGCTCGAGAAGGTGCCGCCGGAAAGCTCGCGCTCGCGGTCGCGGATGGCATCTTTGAGCGATTGGATGATGCCAAGGAGATTTCCGTAAGGATCGGCGCCGGTCATCAGCGCGTAGATGCGTTCGTAGTGGCGGATATTGCCCAGGATTTCCTCGATCTGCTTTTGCAAGGCGGCATAGCGACGCGAGTAATCACGAAGGCGGGCGGGATTGGGATTGCGCCGGAATTGGTCCTGTAAGTCCAGCAGCTGCTGCTGCACCTGCTCGAGTCGCAGCCGTTCGCTGTAGATCCGTTGGGTAATGTCGAGCAGCAGTTTCATTTCGGAAACAATGTCCGGAATGCCCGTTTTCTCCACGGCCGGATCGAGCGCGTCGTTGAGGCCCTGCGTCAATGTGGAGAGGGAATTGCCCGCCCCAGCGCCCGTGAAGGCGCCGGTGCTGATGCCGATGAGTTCGGAACGCGGCGCGGGGGCCTGCGCGGCGGCGTGCGGAGCCGATGCCAGCAGCAAGCCCGCGAGCAGTCCGTACAACCCAACATTCAGTTTCTTGTTCTGGAAACGCGCTTGAGCCACCACCCGCCTCTTGGGCTCACGCTAGACGAGACCCGCGCTTCCCGTGCAGAAAAAATGTACGCCCGCGGAAATATTCCACGACGCGTTGTTGGCTTGCAACGATTGGAACCCGGCGCTTGCGCGCTCAGTAGCGGTTCGCGATCGGAAGCTCTTCGGCAGGGAACAGTGAGATCAGCCGGCAGCCTTTGTCGGTGACCACGACCTCCTCCTCGATGCGGGCGGCAGAGGCGCCGTCGGTCGCCGGGCAATAGGTCTCTATCGCGAACACCATGCCTTCCTTGATCTCGGTCGGATGATCCATCGAGATCACGCGCGAGATGATGGGCCGTTCGTGCAGCGCTAGGCCGAGGCCGTGGGCGAATTGCAGGCCGAACGCAGAAATCTCGTCGGGGAAGCCAAACTCCGGCGCTTTGGGAAACACTTCGCAGATATGAGCGGTGGTCGCGCCCGGCTTGATGCGCTCGATGGCGCGGTCGATCCATTCGCGCGCCTTCTTGTAGGCGTCGTGCTGCGCCGGGGTGGCGCGGCCGACATTGAAGGTGCGGTAGTAGCAGGTGCGATAGCCCATGAACGCCTGGAGAATGTCGAAAAACGCCTGGTCGCCGGGGCGGATCATGCGATCGGTAAAGTTGTGCGGATGCGGGTTGCAACGCTCGCCCGAGATCGCATTCACCGCCTCGACGTCGTCAGAGCCATGGCGGTACAGAAACTCATTGACCATCGCGACGATGTCGTTTTCGCGCACGCCCGGACGCAGCTTCTCGTTGACGAGGTCATAGGCGCCATCGACCATCGCCGCTGCGCGGTTGAGCAGGTGGATTTCGTCGGCCGACTTGATCTCGCGCGCTTCCAGCATCACCTGCTGGCCGTCGACGATCTTGAGGCCGAGCTTCTGCAATTCGAACATCATGGCTGGCTCGATGATGTCGACGCCGATCGGCATCTTCTCGACCCCGGCATCCTTGAGCAGCCCGAAGATCTCCTTGGCATGTTTGGCCATCAGGCCGAACGAAGGCTGAATGGTGCCGCGCAGGCCGAGCACCCCGGCTTTGCAGTTCTCCGGCTTGAGCCAAGGCGAATAGAGCTTGTGGTGGACCGCGGCCGAGCCGAAATCCCAGATGATCGGGTCGTCGCTCGATTTGGTGAGCAGCGCCCAACGCGAGATCTTGTCGCGCTCCCACTCGCCGATCTTGGTCGAGGTGATGTAGCGGATATTGTTGACGTCGAAGACCAGCAGCGCGCCGCATTCGGACTTGCCGAGCGCCTGCTTGGCGCGGCCGAGCCGGTAGCGGTGCATGCGCCGGTAATCGACGCGCTCCTCGAAATCGACGCCCATCGTGCCGAGCGCCGGAAGCGGGCGGTCCCATTTGTAGCGCGGGTTGATGTCGTCGGCGGTGATCTTGTGCAGATCGCGCGTGAGGTCGTCCATAACGCAACTCCTTGGGTCGTCTTTTGGCCGGGATCTGTCCGGCGGAATTTGGGCGGGACTATACGCTCGCGCGCGCAGCCGTGCCAATGCGCGCTGCGGCGCGCTTTACGCTGCTGATTTCTTGCCCCACAGCCGCTGCGAGGCGAGGTCGGCGCCGTCGCGCAGTGCGCGTAGCTTGAGCCAGACCGCGTCCTCGATCACCCATTCTCTATTCGTGAAAGTTCCGAAGCCGCAATCGGTCGAGGCTATGACGCGCTCCTTGTCGCCGACCGCCGTTACGGCATCTGTGATGCGCCGCGCCACCACCTCAGGGTGTTCGACGAAATTACTCGTCGTCTCGATCACGCCCGGGCAGAGGATCATGTCGTTTGGCAGGGGATGCTGCTTGAACGCCATGTATTCGTGGGCATGTCGCGGATTGGAGAACTCGATCGACAGCGCCCCGACCTTGGCCTGGTAGAGCACCGGCAAAATCTTCGCGAGGGCGATGTCGTGGATGTGCGGGCCTTCCCAATTTCCATAACACACGTGCAGCCGCACGCGGTCGCGCGGGATGCCTGCGATGCCGTCATTGATGACGGCGATGTGCTTTTCCATGCGCTTGGCGAATTCTGCATCCGAAAGATCGCGATAGAACATCGTGCGGTCCATCGCCAGGTCGGGCGCGTCGATCTGCAACAGCAGGCCCGCCTTGTGGATCGCCTGATATTCGTTCTTCATCTCGCGCGCGATGGCATCGAGATAGGCGTCGTGGTCCTTGTAGAAGGCATTGAGCATCGTCGATGAAATGATGCCGGGCGAGGGCGCGGTCATGAACATTTCCGCGAACTTTCCCGTGCCGATACGCTTGAAGCGCGCGATCTCGTTCTCCAGGGGCTTGATGTCGAGATACTTGATGTCGGCCTGCGCTTCCGGGGCGTTCTGCTGCTTGCTCACGTGCGGAAAACGCATTTTGAGCTGGTTGATCAGCGCGGGAAATTCCTCGAATTCCCGGCCCCGCCTACGGTTCGACACGCCGCCGAAGCCCGACATGCGTTGCGGCACATAGGTCTGGAAGCCGACGCGCTGCTGCTCGCCGTCATTGCCGACATCGATGCCGCACGAGGCCTGCTTGCCGACGACATGGGTGACCGCCGCGTCCAGCTCGCGGTCCATCTCGGCCTTGTCATAAGGCTGCTTCTGCTCCTGCTTGACCAGCAGGTCGGATAGCTTGTCGTTGCGGGGCAGGCTGCCGACATGCGTGGTGAGGATGCGGTCGCGGCTAAGGATCATGCACTTTATCCCGGTCGTTGCGGCACTATAGCGCCCTCTGCATAATGCCGCGGTCTTGGGAGGAAAAACAATGATGGCTGCGAGCGCGCGCGCCGCGAATGAGCGAGCGATTGAGTCCGTGGGCGAAGTCCCACGCGACTACAATTTTGCCGCCGACATTCTCGAAAGCAATCTCAAGGCCGGCCGCGCCAACAAGCCGGTCTATATCGATCCGCGCGGCGAGTGGACCTACGGCCAGCTTGCCGAGCGCGTCGCACGCTTCTCGGCCGCGCTACGCGGGCTCGGGCTGCGCCGCGAGGAGCGCGTTCTCATCTGCCTCACCGACACGATTGACTGGCCGACCGCGTTCCTCGCCTGCCTCAAGGCCGGCATCATCGCGGTGCCGGTCAACACGCTGCTCGCCGAGAATGACTACGCCTACATGCTCGCCGACAGCCGGGCGAAGTGCCTCATCGTCTCGGACGTGCTTTATCCGCGCTTCGAAAAGCTCATTCCGAACGCCAAGGACCTCGAGCACGTCATCGTCTCCGGTGACAATGCACATGGCCGCCTGTCTTTCGAAGACCTGGTGCAAAAAAATCCTGCTCAGCCTTTCACCGCGCCGACTACGCGCGATGACATGGCGTTCTGGCTCTATACGTCGGGCTCGACAGGCGCACCGAAGGGGGCGGTCCATGTCCACGGCAGTCTCAAGCTGACAGCCGATCTTTACGGCACGCCGGTCGCGGGGCTCAAAGAAAACGACGTCGTCTATTCGGTGGCGAAGCTGTTTTTCGCCTATGGGCTCGGCAACGCGATGACGTTTCCGATGAGTGTCGGCGC
>JAFBAG010000078.1 GCA_019247925.1 Pseudolabrys sp. | reverse complement strand
CCGGCCTACCGGGCAGGGCGGCTGTTCATCTACTTCTTCGCGCTGATGCCCGCGCTGACGGCGCTGGCGATCGTGGCGGCGAGCGGCCGACTGGGCCCGCTCGCGCGCGTCGCGCCTTTCATCCTGCTCTCGGGTGTGGCCGTGCTGCTCGCGGCCGGCGATCAGGTGCAGCTCTACCGCGAGCGCCGCGTCAGCCTGACGTGGCTTGCGCTGCTCGTCGGTCCGCCGCTGCTGGTCGCGCTGTCGGTTGTCGCGGTGCCGTGGACGGTCGCGGCCGACCTCAACACGGGGCAGCCCGCGAGCGCGATGGGGCGGTTTTTCACGGAGAACTATCAACGCCGCACCGGCCGCCCGCTGGCCTTTATCGGCGGCGACCATCGCCTTGCAGCGCTGGTGGCGCAATCCGTTCCAAGCCGCCCTGCGGTACTCGATCCGCAGCCCGAGCGCAGCCCGTGGGCCACCGCCGCCGACCTGCGTCGCAATGGCGGCATCCTCGTCTGGCCGGCGACCGATACGCCCGGCACGCCGCCGCCGTCGGTGCGTGCGCAGTTTCCCGAAATCGTGCCGGAACTGCCGCGCGCCTTCGCGCGGCCTGTGCAAGGCCGGCTGCCGTTGCTGCGCATCGGCTGGGCGGTCGTGAGGCCGCAAGGCGGCCCAGCGCCGCCCCGCTAGTGATAGCTCTCGCCTTCGCGCACCTTGCCTCGGAATAACCAATACACGAACGCCGTGTAAGCGAGGATGATCGGCAGCAGGATCGCGGTGCCGACCAGCATGAAAGTCTGGCTCGAGGTCGATGCGGCGGCGTCCCAAATGGTCAGCGTGGGCGGCACCAGATGCGGAAACACCGAAATCACCAGACCGAGATAGCCCAGCATGAATAAGGCCATCGCCATCGCAAAAGGCAGGATCTCCTTTTCGCGAATGAGTCCCCACAGACAGGCGAGCGCCGCGGCGGCGGTCAGCACCGGCACCGGCGAGAAGTAAAAGAAGTTCGGCAGCGAGAACCAGCGCTCGGCGATGCGTGGGAAGGCGAGCGGCGTCCACAGGCTGACGATGGCCATGAAGACGATCACTCCGATCAGCGCGTAGGCCGCGTGACGCCGCGCGTCTTTGGCGGTGTGCCCGCTCGTCTTCATCACCACCCAGGTTGCGCCGAGAAGTGCGTAACCGATCAGCGTGCCGACGCCGCAGGCGAGCGCGAACGGCGTCAGCCAGTCGAAGGTGCCGCCGGTGTAGTGCGTGCCGTCCGTCTTGATGCCCTGGATAAGGCCGCCGAGGATTACGCCCTGCGCGAAGCCCGCGACTCCGGAGCCCAAGGTGAATCCCCAGTTCCAGCCCCGCTTGTCCTTGGCGAGGCCGCGGAATTCGATCGCGACGCCGCGGAAAATAAGCCCGAGCAGCATGGCGATCACGGGTAAATAGAGCGCCGGCATGATGATGGAATAGGCACGCGGGAAAGCGACCAGCAGCCCGCCGCCGCCGAGGATCAGCCAGGTTTCGTTGCCGTCCCAATAGGGCTTGATCGAAGCCATCATCGTGTCGCGCTCGCTTTCGCCGCGCGCACGCGGAAACAGCAGGCCGATGCCGAGATCGTAGCCGTCCATCAGCACGTACATGGCGACCGCAAGGCCGATGATGGCGGCCCAGGCGAGCGGCAACAGAAAGGCGAGGTCGAAGCTCATGACTTCGCTCCTTCGCCGATCGTGATCGGGCCCTTTTCCCTGTCGCCAGGCTTCACCAGCGCGCCCTTAGGCCCGAACGCAATCAGTCGGTTGATGTAGTAGCTGCCGGCCGTGAACACGATGGCGTAAGTCACGATGAACATCGCGAAGGTCGTTGCGATTGTGTGCGGCAAGACCGGCGAGGTGGCGTCGGCGGTGCGCATGATGCCGTGCACGATCCAGGGCTGGCGGCCGCTCTCAGTGACGATCCAGCCGGCGATCACGGCGACGAAGCCGGTCCACCAGGTTTGCGCCATGACGCGCAGGTACCAGCGCGTCGTGAACAGCGTGCCGCGCCACCAGAGCCAAGCTCCGAACAGCGCCGCGGCGATCATGAAGCAACCGATATAGAACATGACGCGGAAGGCGAAGAACACGGTGCGCACCGGCGGCCGGTCTGCCGGTTTGGCGTCCTTGAGGCCGGCGAACAGTCCATTCGGATCGTGCTTGAGGATCAGCGAGGCGCCGCGCGGGATCGAAATCTCGAAATGGTTCTTTTCGCCTTTCTCGTCCGGCCAGGCGAAGATGTGATAATCGCCGGGTCTGCTGCCGTCCCAGTGCGCCTCCATCGCCGCGATCTTGATCGGCTGGTGCTTGAGCGTGTTGAGGCCGTGCTGGTCGCCGATGAAAAGCTGCAGCGGGGCGAGAATGGCCATCAGGCCGATGCCCATGCGCAGCATCGTCTTGCCTTCCTCGATGAACCGGCCACCGAGCACGTAGCGCGCGCCGATTGCAAGGATGGCGAAGCCCGCAGTCAGGTAGCTCGCATTGAGCATGTGCGCGAGGCGGTAGGGGAAACTCGGATTGAAGATGATCGCCCACCAATCAAGCGGTTGCGCAATGCCGTCCTTCATTTCGTGGCCGGACGGCGTGTGCATCCAGCTATTGGCGGAGAGAATCCAGAACGCCGATATCGCGGTGCCAACTGCGACCGCGACTGCTGAAAGAACGACCATCCATGGCGGCACGCGCCCTTCGCCGAAGAGGAGCACGCTAAGGAAAGTCGCTTCGAGGAAAAACGCGGCGAGCACCTCGTAGCCCGCGAGCGGGCCGATGATATTGCCGGTCGCGAGCGTGAAGCGGCTCCAATTGGTGCCGAGCTCGTAGGACAGGACGATCCCCGAGACGACGCCCATCGCGAACGACACCGCGAAGATCTTGATCCAGAACCGCATCAGGCGCTTGAAACGGTCCTCGCCGGTGCGCAACCACATCACGCCGAGCGTGGCGATATAGGCGGATGTGCCGATCGTGAAGCTCGGGAAGATGATGTGGAAGGTGATGGTGAAGGCGAATTGCAACCGGGCGAGCAATACCGGATCGAAATCCATCGGTCGTCTCCGCGCGTCCTTTGCACTGTAACGCCGCAGGCCGTGTTTTGTCCCTTGTGGTGGACAACTCGACGCGTCCGGCAGCGCCGCCCTGCCGCCGGCGCTATCCTTGCCGCGGGAAAAGGGGGGATTCACATGGCGCGCAATGCGGAGCGGCAGCCCGGCTACGAAGTGTGGCTCGACCGGTTTTTCGATCTGCGGCGCAACGGCACCAATGTCCGCACCGAGCTGATCGCGGGCCTCACCACCTTCCTGACGATGGTCTACATCGTCTTCGTCAACCCCTCGATCCTCGGCAAGGCCGGCATGGACCCCGGCGCAGTGTTCGTAGCGACCTGCATCGCCGCCGCGGTGTCGACGCTTGTGATGGGGCTTTACGCCAATTATCCAATCGCGCTCGCGCCGGGCATGGGGCTCAACGCCTTCTTCGCCTTCACGGTGGTCCTTGCCTACAACTACACATGGCAGCAGGCCCTTGCCGCGGTGTTCTGCTCGGGCGTGATCTTCTTCCTGATCTCGATCTTCCGCATCCGGCAATATGTCATCGAGGCC
>JAFBAG010000327.1 GCA_019247925.1 Pseudolabrys sp. | reverse complement strand
GGCCAGTACACGCTGCCGCAGGCGATGATCGAGGACATGTATCGCCCCGATCGCTTCGGCCGGACTGCGACCGGCGCAGTCGAGGTTACGTCAGCGAAATGATTCACGACCGGCACATCGTCGTGGGCTTCGCATCCAGCGTAGCGCTGGCGGTATTAGGCGGCGCGCTATGGGTCGCTTCGCTTGGCGCACCGCCGCTCGGCAAGTCGCTTGTGCAGTCGCGGATCGTGGTAGACCGCGAAGCGCGGCTGTTGCGCGCCTACGCCATTGCTGATGGCCGCTGGCGATTGCCGGTTGAAATCGAGGGCGTCGACCCGCGTTTCATTTCGCTTTTGTTGTCGTACGAAGACCGGCGCTTTTACAGACATGCCGGGGTCGATCCTTTGTCGATCGGCCGCGCCGCGATCCAATTCGCGCGCCAAGGTCACGTCGTCTCTGGCGGCTCGACTTTGACGATGCAGGTCGCGCGGCTGCTCGAGCCGCGCCGCGAGCGGAGTTTGAACGCGAAGCTGCGCCAGATGGTGCGCGCGATCCAGATCGAGCGGGCGCTGACAAAAGAGCAGGTGCTGGAGCTTTACCTCAATCTCGCGCCCTATGGCGGCAACATCGAAGGCGTGCGCGCCGCCGCGCTCACCTATTTCGGCAAGGAAGCGCGGCGGCTTACGCTAGGCGAGGCGGCGCTCCTCGTCTCACTTCCGCAAGCGCCCGAGCTGCGCCGTCCTGACCGTTTCGGCAGCGCTGCGCGCGCGGCCCGCGACCGCGTGCTCGACCGCGCCGCGGCGGCGGGTGCGGTCACCGCTGATGATGTGCTGCGGGCCAAGGAAGAGCCTGTGCCGACCATGCGCCGGGCGCTGCCTATGCTCGCGCCGCATGCAGCCGATCAGGCGGTCGCGGCTGCCCCTGCAAATACCGTCCATCGGCTTACGCTCGATGCGTTTTTCCAGAAGGGACTCGAGGATTTGGCGCGTGATCGTGCGCGCGCACTCGGCCCGGAAATCTCGGTGGCGATCATTGCGGTCGACAACGCGTCAGGAGAGGTGCGCGCCCGCGTTGGTTCGGCGGATTTCTTCGATGCGAGGCGCAGCGGTCAGGTCGATATGACCCGCGCGCTGCGCTCGCCGGGCTCGACTCTCAAGCCCTTCATCTACGGCATTGCCGTCGAGGATGGCGCCATCCATCCCGACACACTGATCGACGACCGGCCGCTGCGTTACGGCAGCTACGCGCCGGAGAATTTCGATCTCACATTCCAAGGCACTGTCAGCGTACGCAAGGCGCTGCAATTGTCCCTCAACGTGCCGGCGATCGCGCTGCTCGACCGGATTGGCGTGCACCGGCTGGCGGCGCGAATTCACAGTGCGGGCGCTGCTTTGGTGTTGCCAAAGCTGGAAGCGCCCGGCCTCGCCATGGGTCTTGGCGGCGTTGGCATTACCTTGTCAGACCTCACTATGCTTTATGCCGGTTTAGCGCGGCTCGGCGTGGCGCAGCCGCTCACCGAGCAAGCGCGACAAGGCGTAACCGCGCAACGTCTGCTCGAGCCGGTCGCGGCCTGGCAGGTCGGCAACATTCTTCTTGGCGCGCCGCCGCCGGACAATGCGCCGCCCGGTCGCATCGCCTTCAAGACCGGTACCTCCTACGGTTACCGCGACGCCTGGTCGGTTGGCTTTGACGGCCGCCTTACGATTGGCGTCTGGGTCGGCCGCGCGGATGGCGCGCCGGTGCCGGGCTTGATCGGCCGCAGCGTCGCCGCGCCGCTTCTATTCGATGCGTTTGCAAGAACGGGTTTGCCGATCGCATCGCTTCCAGCCGCTCCTCAGGGGACTCTTATTGCCGCCAATAACCGCCTGCCTTTGCCCTTGCAGCGTTTCCGGCCGGGCGTCGTTCCTAGCGAAGCCGTTGAGCCGCCGCGCATCATGTTTCCGCCAAACGGCGCACGGCTTGAGGTCGCCCAGGGTGAGGGCGCTTCCGTACCGCTCAAAGTATCCGGGGGGAGCGGCGCATTGACGCTGCTGGTCGATGGCAAGCCGATGCCAAGCGCGACCAGCAGCCGGCGCATCTTGTTTTTCCAGCCCGAAGGAACGGGCTTCGTTCGTCTCACCGTGATCGACGCGCAAGGTGCGACCGACAGCGTCGTGGTGCGGATGCAGTAAGCCCGTTAGTGTCCGCCGTTGATTCCGAGAGCCGCTTTCATGCCCTCCTTGCTCCGCCTGGCACAGCGCAGCCGCCGCAAGCTGCCTTTGCCGCAGCTTCGCGCGATTGCGTTGACGGTTGCCCTGGCGGTCCTCGGGATTATCGTGCCGATGTTTACGATCGACGTGCCGAGCATTGTCGCCGCGCGCCAGTTGCCGGCCGGGGTCATCGCCGTATTTCGCGAGTTGACGGATTTTGCCAACAGCGCCTGGTTCTTGTGGCCGCTCGGCATCCTGATTGCGGCGCTGGGGGTCGCGGCGCTGGTGCGGCCGCAGGCCAGATCGACGATTGAAGGCCCCCTCGAAAAGCTCGTCTTTCTGTTTCTTGTGATCGCTCTGACGCGCATGAGCGCATACTACGGAAAGTATCTGTTTGGCCGCGGCCGGCCCTTTGTCGGCGGCGAAGCGAATGCCTTCGTGTACGACCCGTTCAATCCGCATCCGGCTTACGCCAGCCTGCCGTCCGGCCACGCCGTGACCGCCTTTGCGGTGCTTGCCGCCTTCGGCATGCTCTGGCCGCGTCTTTACCCGGCGCTATGGGTCTATGCGATTGTGATGGGCTTATGCCGCGTCATCATCACCGCACATCACCCCAGCGATGTTGTCGCGGGCGCATTATGGGGCGTCGCCGGCGCTCTGCTCTTTCGCCGCATCTTCGCCGCGCGCGATCTTGCCTTCGAGGTCCACCGGACCAAGATCGTCGCCAAACCCGGTCCGGGATGGGCCACGTTGCGCAACGCTCTCGCGAAAAATTAGGCCGCCTTCTTCATCGCGGCGAAGCCGCGCTCGAGATCGGCCAGCAGGTCATCGACATCTTCCAGGCCGATATGGAAGCGTAAAGTGGGCCCGCCCGGATTCCATTTGGTCGCGGTGCGGTACTCGCTGCAGTCAAACGCGATGACGAGGCTTTCGAAGCCGCCCCATGAAAATCCCATACCGAACAATTCGAGCTCGTCCATAAACGCAAAGACGCTTTTTTCGCTCGTCGGCTTGAACACGACGCTGAATAGACCGCTTGATCCGGTGAAGTCGCGCTTCCAGATCGCGAATCCCAGATCGTTCGGAAGCGCCGGGTGCAGCACCCGCGCAACTTCGGGCCGCTTCTCCAACCAGCGGGCGACGGCAAGCGCACTTTCCTCGTGCCGCTTGAGGCGTACCGACATTGTGCGCAGGCCGCGCAGCGCCAAGTTGATATCGTCAGGACCGACGCAGAGGCCGAGCGTGTTGCGGGTTTCGTTCAGCCGCGGATAGGTCGCGGCATTGGCTGAGATGGTGCCGAACATGATGTCGGAATGGCCGCCGATATATTTCGTGCCGGCCTGGATCGACATGTCGACGCCTTTGGCAAAGGCGTCGAAGAACAGCGGCGTCGCCCAGGTATTGTCCATCAGCACCAAGGCATTTTTGGAATGCGCTACGTCCGCGATGGCCGGGATGTCCTGCATCTCGAAGCTCTGCGAGCCGGGCGCCTCGACGAACACGACCTTGGTGTTCGCCTTCATCAGCTTGCCGATGTCCTTGCCGATCAAAGGGTCGTAATAAGTCGTTTCGATCTTCATCCGCTTGAGGATCGTGTCGCAGAAATTGCGGGTCGGCCGATACACGCTGTCGGTGACGAGCAGGTGATCTCCCGCCGACAAAGTGGTGAGCAATGCGGTCGATATCGCGCCGGCACCGGAGGGGAGTAGGGCGACCCCCGCACACTGGTCGCCCTCGAGGAGCTTGAGCGCGTTTTCCATGGCTTCGGAAGTCGGCGTGCCGCGCCGTCCGTATTGATATCGCGCGCGGTGCGCGACCTGATCAGCGGCGGTGGGGTAAAGCACTGTGGAGGCGTGGACGACCGGCGGATTGACGAAGCCGTGGAAGCTTTGCGGGTCGCGGCCGCCCGTGACCAAGCGCGTATCGGGCTTCTGGGGCCGCGTCGATTTGTTCGCCATCGCCAGTTCCCTATCGGTTTGCCGCTGCATTGGGCGGCAAGACGCAAACTTGCGCACGTTTTGCATATACCGATGCTGCGGCATTGAGCGTCAACCCCTTGACCCGGAAAAGAGATCGTTCTGGAATGACCGCGGCTGAGGACGAGTGGGAAAAACTCTGGGGATCTGGCCAATTCGGCCTGTGGGACAGAGCCGCTGTCCGCACTGTGGGCAGCTTCGCCTGAGAGGGGCAAGCTGAACGCTCACTGCGAAATGCGAACCAAACAAAAGGCTGTGTCATGAAACGCGTTATCACCACTCTGGCTCTGGCGGCGTCGCTCGCTGTGGCCGCCTCGGCGGCGTCCGCGCAGACGCTGAACACCGTTAAACAGCGCGGCATGCTGAACTGCGGCGGCAACGGCTCGCTCGCGGGTTTTGGCCTGCCTGACAATCAAGGTAACTGGACCGGACTCGACGTCGACTTCTGCCGCGCCATCGCCGCGGCGATCTTCGACGATCCGAAGAAAGTGAAATTCGTCCCGCTATCGGCCAAGGACCGCTTCACCGCCCTGCAATCGGGCGAAGTCGACGTCCTTGCCCGCAACACAACCTGGACCTCTTCGCGCGATACCCAGCTCGGCCTCAACTTCACCGGCGTGAATTACTTTGACGGCCAGGGCTTCATGGTTCGCACCGCGCTCAAAGTGAACTCGGCGCTCGAACTCAACGACGCCGCGATCTGCGTGCAGCAGGGCACCACGACTGAGCTCAATCTCGCGGACTATTTCCGCGCCAACAAAATGAAGCTCAAGACGGTGACCTTCGCCACTGCCAACGAAGCGCTCAAGGCCTACGAGGCCGGCCGCTGCGATGCTTATACGACCGACGCGTCAGGCCTCTATGCCGAGCGCCTGCGCCTCGCCAACGCTGCCGAGCACATCGTGCTGCCGGAAGTCATCTCCAAGGAGCCGCTCGGCCCGTCCGTGCGTCACGGCGATGATCAGTGGTTCGACATCGTGAAATGGACCCACGATGCGATGGTGACCGCCGAAGAGCTGGGCGTCACTTCGAAGACCATCGACGACGCGATGAAGTCGGCCAATCCCGACATCAAGCGTCTGATGGGCACCGAAGGTGAGCATGGGCAATATC
>JAFBAG010000301.1 GCA_019247925.1 Pseudolabrys sp. | reverse complement strand
GAGTCTCACCGCCATCTTGCCGTCCGACAAACCGCGCTATCTGCTTCTAATCATGATCGACGAGCCCCAGCCCCTTCCGGAGACCAAAGGTTACGCCACGTCGGGCTGGAACGCGGTGCCGGTCGGCGCCGCCGTGATCGAGCGTGTCGCGCCGCTGCTCGATGTTGCGCCGCGCTTCGACCTGCCTCCCGTCGACCAACTCCTGATGGTGAGCGCGAAGGACGGCCGGTGAAGCTCGCCGCGCTTTTTCCGGAAGACAAAGTCGGCGCGCCGATTGCGGATGTCGAAATATCCGCCGTCACCGCCGATAGCCGAAAAGCCAAACCCGGTTCGCTGTTCTTTGCGCTGTCGGGCGCCAAAGCCGACGGCGCGCATTTCGCGCAAGCCGCGGTGAACGCCGGCGCCGTTGCGGCCGCCGGCGAACAGGGCCTCCCCGGGCTCGGCGTTCCATTTCTGAAAGTCGCCAATGCGCGCCGGGCCCTGGCCCTGGCGGCGGCGAAGATCTATCCGCATCAGCCCGGAACGATCGCGGCCATTACGGGCACGAGCGGCAAAACCTCGGTCGCTTCATTCCTGCGGCAGATTTGGCAAGCGCTCGGACATAACGCGGCGAGCATCGGCACCATCGGCGTGGTGACGCCGAAGGCCGAAGAATATGGCTCGCTGACCACGCCGGATCCCGTCGAATTGCATAAGACGTTGGACGGGCTTGCTGGCGAAGGGATCTCGCATCTTGCTCTCGAAGCTTCGTCGCACGGCCTCGATCAGCACCGGCTCGATGGCGTGCACGTTGCCGCCGGCGGTTTTACCAATCTTTCCCGCGATCATCTCGACTATCATCCGACCATCGAGGCCTATCTCGCCGCCAAGCTGCGGCTGTTCGAAACGCTGGTCGCGCCGGGCGGTACGGCCGTGATCGATATCGATGGTGAATATGCGTCCCGCGTACTGGACGCCGCAAAAAAACGCGGACTGAAAATCGTCACGGTCGGCAAACGCGGTAGCGATATCAAATTAATGTCGGACACGATCGATGGCTTCGCGCAATCGCTCACGGTCACACATGCGGGAAAGACCTACAAAGTGAAATTGCCTCTGGTCGGCGCATTCCAGGCGCAAAATGCGCTGGTCGCCGCCGGCCTGGCGATCGCGACAGGCGGTGAGCCTGCCAAGGTTTTCGCGTCGCTCGCCACGTTGAAAGGCGCCAAAGGAAGGCTCGAGCTCGTCGGCAGCAAAAATGGCGCGCCGATATTTGTCGATTACGCTCACAAGCCGGACGCGCTCGCCAAGGCGCTTGAGGCGCTGCGTCCCTACGCCAGAGGAAATCTCGTCGTCGTCTTTGGCTGCGGCGGCGATCGCGACAAGGGCAAACGGCCTTTGATGGGCGAGATCGCCGTCAAGCATGCGGACCGGGTTATCGTGACCGACGACAATCCGCGGAGCGAAGAGCCTGCCTCGATCCGGGCCGCGATTCTCGCCGCCGCACCGGGGGCGACCGAGATCGGCGACCGCGCGGGTGCAATCCACGCCGGCATCGAAGCCCTCAAGGCGGGCGACGCTTTGCTGGTGGCGGGTAAGGGGCACGAGACCGGCCAGATTATTGGCGGCAAGACCATTCCGTTTTCCGATCACGATGCGGTCAAGGCCGCACTCGCATGACCGCGCTCTGGACCGTCGATGACATGGCGCAGGCCATGCGCGCCGAAAAGCAAGGCGCGCTGCCAGGGGACTGTTCGGGAATTTCGATCGACAGCCGCACGCTCGGTAAGGGCGAGGCGTTTTTCGCCATCACCGGCGAGCGCGACGGTCACGACTTCGTTCCGGTGGCGCTCAGTGTGGGGGCAGGGCTTGCCGTGGTCGCAAAGAACCGGGCGGCGCAGTTCGGCAACGCGCCACTGCTCGTTGTCGACGATGTGCTGGAAGGTCTGCGCCAGCTCGCGCGTGCGTCGCGCGCCCGCTCACAGGCAAAGATCGTCGCGGTCACCGGCTCGGTCGGCAAGACCTCGTCGAAGGAAGCGTTGCGCCTTGCTCTTGGCGCGGACGGCGAAACCCACGCTTCGGTTGCCTCCTACAACAATCACTGGGGCGTGCCACTGTCGCTAGCCCGGATGCCGGCTTCGGCTCAATACGGCGTGTTCGAGATCGGCATGAACCATGCCGGCGAAATCACGCCTTTGGTCGCGATGGTGCGCCCCCACGTTGCAATCATCACCACGATCGAGCCCGTGCATCTCGAATTTTTCGGAACGCTGGAGAAGATCGCCGATGCCAAGGCGGAGATTTTCAGCGGCCTCGAAAAGGGCGGCACCGCGGTGCTCAACCGCGACAATCCGCAGTTCGCTCGGTTGGCCACGGCGGCGAAGGCGGCCGGCGTATCGCGCATTGTCGCATTCGGCGAGCACAAGGATTGCGACGCCCGGCTTGTGACCTGCCGTCTGCAAGCCGACACGTCGACTGTCGAAGCCGACATTCTCGGCCACCACATGACTTACAAACTCGGCGCGCCGGGCCGGCATCTTGCTCAGAACTCGCTCGCGGTTCTCGCGGCCGTGGCGCTCATCGGCGCCGATCTGGCGTTAGGCGCTCTCGCGCTGAACAACCTCGCCCCAGCGCCAGGCCGCGGCACACGCTCGCGCTTGTCGATTGCGGATGGCACATTTCTGTTGATCGACGAAAGCTATAACGCCAATCCGGCATCGGTCCGGGCGGCGCTCGCGCTGCTCGGGCAGGCGCCCCTTGGTCCGCGCGGCCGGCGGATCGCGGTGCTTGGCGATATGCTCGAGCTCGGTAAGGACGCGGAAAAGCTGCATCGCGGCTTGAAGGATTCGGTCGAAAGCGCGGGGATCGACCTGGTGTTTTGCAGTGGACCGCACATGCGCGCGCTGTTCGAGGCTCTTCCCTCGGCGCGCCGGGGGGGCTATGCCGACGCGGCCACAGGGCTTGAATCGCAGGTGATCGACGCGGTGCAGGTGGGCGATGCCGTGATGGTCAAAGGCTCGCTTGGCTCGAAGATGGGACCGATCGTGAAAGCACTTGAACGCCATTATCCGCGCCAGACGGCGCTTGAAGGCGCACAGGGGTAAAGGCTTCCGATGTTCTACTGGCTCACGGCCCTGTCGGACCAAGTCTCGTTCTTCAACGTCTTTCGCTACATCACCTTCCGCACGGGCGGCGCGGTCGTCACCGCGCTCGTTTTCGTGTTTCTGTTCGGCGGCCCGATCATCGATATGCTGCGCTTGCGGCAAGGCAAGGGACAGCCGATCCGCGCCGACGGTCCACGCTCGCATCTCGTGACCAAGGTGGGCACGCCGACCATGGGCGGCCTCATGATCCTGTCGAGCCTGCTGGTGTCGACCCTGTTATGGGCCAATCCGGCCAATCCCTATGTTTGGGTCGTACTCGGTGTCACCCTTTGTTTTGGTCTGATCGGTTTCTATGACGACTATCTGAAAGTCACGAAGCAAACCCACGCGGGATTTTCGGGAAAAACGCGGCTTGCCGTCGAGGCGGTGATCGCCTTGCTCGCCTGCTGGACTTTGACGCAACTCGGCCGCCCGGCCATCGCGACCTCGCTAGTGCTCCCGTTCTTCAAGGAAATGGTGTTCAATCTCGGCATCCTGTTCCTGCTGGTCGGCACATTCGTCATCGTTGGAGCAGGCAACGCCGTGAACCTGACCGACGGGCTTGATGGTCTCGCCATCGTCCCGGTGATGATCGCGGCTGCGAGCTTCGGCCTTGTGTCCTATCTCGCCGGCAACGTCGTGTTTGCCGAATATCTTCAAATCCATTTCGTGTCCGGCACCGGCGAGCTGGCGGTGCTTTGCGGCGCGGTCATCGGCGCGGGTCTTGGCTTTCTATGGTTCAACGCGCCGCCGGCCTCGATCTTCATGGGGGATACCGGTTCGCTGGCGCTCGGCGGCATGCTCGGCACCATTGCTGTCGCCACCAAGCACGAGATCGTGCTGGCGGTCATCGGCGGACTCTTCGTTCTTGAGGCCGTATCGGTGATCGTGCAGGTCGTTTCGTTCAAGCTCACGGGCAAGCGCGTGTTCAGGATGGCGCCGATCCACCATCATTTCGAGCAATTAGGGTGGACCGAGCCGCAGATCGTGATCCGCTTCTGGATCGTCTCGGTGGTGCTCGCGCTCGCCGGCCTCTCGACACTGAAGCTGAGATAGGCGCTTGATCCCCGTCACGATCTTTGCCGGCCGGACCGTCGTTGTGTTCGGCCTCGGCAGTTCGGGCCTCGAGAGCGCCAAGGCGCTGGCTGCGGGCGGCGCCAAGGTTCTGGTCGCCGACGATGAGCCACAGCGGGTGATCCAGGCGGCCGCGAACGGCCTCGAGTCCGCTGATTTACACGCCCTCCATTGGTCGAAGGTTGCCGCCTT
>JAFBAG010000299.1 GCA_019247925.1 Pseudolabrys sp. | reverse complement strand
CGCGAAGAATTCGTAGTCGCCGGCGATCGTCATCTCACCGGACCTGTCGGCAAGGTCTGAAATTGATTTGAAGCGGTTCGATTTCGTCACCAGCGCGTAGGCGTTTTCAAAGCCGAGAGGGCCGAGGAGGGAGATACCGTACTGGCGGTTAAGCCAAACCCCGATCTCATTGACCATGACGTTCCTCGACGGGGTCTCGCTTCGCTGCATCTGATTGGCCCAGAGCGTGCCGGAATAATCGACGTAAACGTCGATTTCCCCGGCCGCGAGCGCATTGAAGATCACGCCTGAACCCAGCCCTTCGCGGCGCGTCGCGCGTAATCCTGACGCCTCCAGGCGCTGCTCGATCAGCGCGGCCAGCACGTACTGCTCGCTGAAGGGCTTGGTGCCAATCACATAGCTTGCTTGGCTTTCATGCGGGCGCATTGCGCCGGGCAGCAACGCGCCCATAACGATGATCGCGAGGCCGCAAAGGCCGCCGATAACCCGCGCGCGATTATGGGTGCTGAGGCCGCGCTCGATCAGTGCCAGCAACTGATCGATCGTGATTGCGAGTGTTGCGGCAGCCGCGCAGCCGAACAGGACAAAGACCCAGTTCTGGGTTTGCAGCCCGGCGAAAATGTAATTGCCGAGCGAAGTCTGTCCGATCGGCGTCGAAAGAGTTGCCGTTCCGATCACCCACACGGCCGCGGTGCGGATACCGGCCATGATCACCGGCAGCGCGATGGGGATTTCCACCAGCCACAGCCGCTGCCGCAGCGTGAGACCGATGGCGCGTGCGGCGTCCTTGACCGCGTCGGTTATGGCGCCAAGGCCTGTGGCGGTGTTGCGCATCACCGGCAGCATCGAATAGAGCGCCAGCGCGAGCATTGCCGGTAGAAATCCAAGCGCTGAGAATGTTGCACCGAACAGGCGTTCCGAAAGTCCGCCGAGCGCGAGGAGCAGTGGGTAGAAGAGCGTCAGCAGCGCCAGTCCGGGGATCGTCTGGATGACGCTGGCGCCGCCGAGGAGGCCGGCACGAAATTTGGGACGCCGCGCCGCGGCGACGCCGAGCGGCAGGCTGACAGTCAGCCCGAGGGCCAGCGCGGCGAGGCTGACCAGGACGTGGCCCGCCAGATAATCGGGGAGCCGCGCCAGGGCCTCGGATAGCTGCGTCGCGCTTTCCATGCGGCGATGATGGCATGCGACCGCACGTCGCGGAATGTTTGCAAGCGCCGTCCAAGCCGCTAGTTTTGCCGCGGGTTCGAGGGGACATGGCACCAGAGGCGGGTAACAAGGCGCAGGCGATTTCGCTCAAGGGCGTCGATGTCGTGTTTCGTCTCGCCGATGGCGGCCGCTACCGCGCCGTGGAGAAGGCGACGCTCGACGTGGCCGATAGCGAGTTCGTCGCCATTGTCGGCCCCACGGGATGCGGCAAGTCCACTTTGCTCAACATCGCGGCTGGATTGATTCAGCCGGCTGCTGGAAGCGCCTCGATTTATGGCGCGCCGCTTTCCGATTTGAATCTTCAGGCCGGCTACTTGTTTCAGGCCGACGCCTTGTTTCCCTGGAAGACCGCGCTCGACAACGTGGCCATCGGCCTCGAGATCGCGGGAATGGCGCCCGCGCAAGCCAAGGCCAAGAGCCGTGAATGGCTGACGCGCGTCGGTCTTGGCGCTTTCGCCGACCGCTATCCGCACATGCTGTCCGGCGGGCAAAGGAAGCGCGTCGGTCTCGCCCAGGTGTTGATCCGCGACCCTAAAATCCTGCTGATGGACGAGCCGTTCGGCCCGCTCGATGCGCAGACCAGACAGATCATGGGCAATCTCCTTCTCGATCTTTGGAGCGCCGACCGCAAGGCGGTGTTGTTTGTGACCCATGATCTAGAGGAGGCAATCGCGCTCTCCGATCGCGTCGTGATCATGTCCGCAGGTCCTGCTGCGCGGATCATTGGCGACTGGAAAGTGCCGCTGGCCCGGCCCCGCGATATCGCCGAGATAAAGCTCGACCGCTCGTTCGTCGAACTGCACCATGAGATCTGGAGCAAGCTCAAGGACGAGGTGATGAAGGGCTACGCCCAGACGGGAGGCGGCTAGATCAGAATGAAAAAGGAAAGCACATGAAAATTCCGGCGGTACTCTTTGGATTTTTGGTGGCTGCAGCCGCGACAAGCACTGCCGCCGCGGAGTTCATGTTGACTTCGCCCGCGTTCAAGGATGGCGGCGTGATGGCGAAAAAGCACGGCGGCAACGTCCCGGGAAATGCGAACTGTGTGGGCGAAAATGTTTCTCCCGCCTTGTCATGGACGCCGCCGCCCGACGGCACCAAGAGCCTCGCCCTTGTGATGGTCGATCCTGAAGGCCTTTCTGGTCTCGGCGTGGTGCACTGGGTCGCTTACGACATTGCACCGGCAACGAACGGGTTCGCGGAAGGTGAAGTCAGCAAGCCTTCCGACAAATATGTCGGCGGCAAGGGGACACGCGGCGAGCCGATTTATCTTGGGCCATGTCCAACCGCCGGAAGCGGCCCGCACCATTATGCGTTCACCCTCATTGCCACAGACCTCGAGCCGGGTGCGCTGAAGCCCGGCCTGACGCGCGATGAGCTGCTTGCGGCATTGAAGGGCCACGCGAAAATGGCGACCGGCCTAGTCGGCCTTTACGCGCATTCATCTTACAAGCCTGCTCAATGAACAGATCCACGCTGTTGGCGCTGCAAATCCTGGTCGCGGTCATTGGCCTCGCGCTGTGGCACGTCCTGACCACCTATCCGATCTTTGGCCGCCTTTTGCTGCCACCCTTCTTCTTTTCCAATCCGGTCGAAGTGGCGCAGCAGGTCGTGAAATGGTTTTCGACCGGCGTGATCTGGAAACACCTCTGGGTGACGCTGGTCGAGTCCGTATTGGCCTTTGTAATCGGCTCGATCGGCGGGGTCTTCGTCGGCTTCTGGTTCGCGCGACAGCCGCGCACCGCCGCCGTCTTCGACCCCTACGTCAAGATGATCAATGCGCTGCCGCGCGTCGTGCTGGCGCCGATTTTCACGCTGTGGCTCGGACTGGGCATCTGGTCGAAGGTGGCGCTGGGCGTGACGCTGGTGTTCTTCATCGTGTTCTTCAATGTCTATCAGGGCATCAAGGAAGTCTCGCCGACCGTCCTTGCCAATGCGCGCATGCTCGGCATGAACGAGCGCCAGTTGATGCGCCATGTCTATTGGCCCTCGGCGCTGTCGTGGATGTTTTCGTCGCTGCATACTTCGGTGGGTTTCGCGGTGGTAGGCGCGGTGGTGGGCGAATATCTCGGTGCGCCCGCCGGCCTCGGTTATCTGATCCAGCAGGCCGAGGGCGTATTCGATGTCGCAGGCGTCTTTGCGGGAATGTTTGTCCTGGCCGCTTTTGTCATCGTCATCGACACTTTGGTGACGGTCGTGGAACGCCGGCTTCTGATTTGGCGGCCCCTTGCGAGCGAAAGCCGCCCCTAGTCAGGCCTGTTGCGCTGTTTTACGTTGTCATCAACACGGCCGGACAAACCGGCCGCCTAGCTCGGAGGAAATCATGAAAACTGTGAAGGGCCTTGCGCTCTCGCTCGCACTGCTGCTGTCGAGCGGTGTCGCCATGGCGCAGACGAAGATCACGCTCGCGGTCGGTGGCGGCGCCTGCCTCTGCTATTTGCCGACGATGCTGGCAAAGCAACTCGGCGAATACGAGAAGGCCGGGCTCAATGTCGAAGTGGTCGACTTCAAAGGCGGCTCGGATGCGCTTAAGGCCGTCATGGGCGGCAGCGCGGATGTCGTCTCCGGCTATTTCGATCATTGCGTCAACCTCGCCGCCAAGGGTCAGGCTCTGCAGTCTTTCGTCGTCTATGACCGCTATCCCGGCTTCGCGCTGGTTGTGTCGCCGAAGCAGACCGGCGCCATCAAGACCATCAAGGATCTCAAGGACAAGAAAGTCGGCGTGAGCGCGCCCGGCTCGTCCACCGACTTCTTCCTCAAATACATGCTCTCGAAGGCGGGCGTCGATCCGAATTCCGTGGGCGTGGTCGGCGTCGGCCTCGGCGCGACGGCGGTTGCCGCCATGGAGCAAGGTTCGGTTGACGCGGCGATCATGCTCGACCCGGCGGTGACCCAGCTGCAAGGCCGCAACAAAGATCTGCGCATCCTGTCCGACACCCGGACGCAGAAGGACACGATGTCCGTGTTCGGCGGCGAATATCCCGGCGGCGCGCTCTATACCCGCGCCGACTGGATCGCCAGCCACGAAAAAGAAGTGCAGGCGATGACCAACGCCATCGTCAACACTCTGAAGTGGATTCACGCCCACACGCCGGAGGAGATCGCTGCGAAAATGCCCGACGAATATGTCGGCAAGGACCGGGCGCTTTATGTCCAGGCGCTCAAGAACACGCTGCCGATGTATTCCGAAACCGGCCGGATGGATCCGAAGGGCGCGCAGGCCGTGCTCGACGTGTTCAGCCAGTCATCGCCCGAGATCAAGAACGCCAAGATCGACCTGTCGAAGACCTACACCAATAAATATGTCGATCAGGTCAACAAGCGCGCCGACCTCAAGCAATAGTCGGATCCGTATATTCGCGATGGCGCGGCGGGGTCATTCCCCGCCGCGCTGCGTTATAGTGGCCCCATGAACCTGCTTTCGATCCAGTCGCACGTGGCCTACGGCCATGTCGGGAATTCGGCGGCGGTGTTCGCGCTGCAACGGATCGGTGTCGAGGTCTGGCCGATCCACACCGTGCAGTTCTCGAACCACACCGGCTATGGCGAGTGGAGCGGCCGCGTGTTTGAGCCGGGGTTGATCCGCGAACTGGTGGCGGGAATCGAGAAGCGCGGCGTGTTGAATGCGTGCGACGGGGTGCTGTCAGGCTACATCGGCTCGGCCGAAACCGGCGCCGCCATTCTCGATGCTGTCGCAGCGGTGAAGACCGCAAATCCCGCCGCACAATATTGCTGCGACCCGGTGATCGGCGACATGGGCCGCGGCGTCTATGTTCGCGACGGCGTGCCTGAATTCATGAAGAACAAGATCGTCCCGGCCGCCGATATTCTCACGCCCAACCAGTTCGAGCTCGACTGTTTGTCCGGCCGCAAGACCGCGACGCTGAAAGACGCGCTGGCGGCGGTCGAAACGGTGCAGGGGCTCGGTCCGCGCGCGGTGCTGGTCACGTCGTTGGAAACCGACGAAACGCCCGGCGAGTGCATCGATATGCTGGCCTGTGATCGCAGAGGCCGCTTCCGGCTGCGCACGCCAAAGCTGGCGATTTCCGCGAACGGTGCGGGCGATGCCATCGCGGCGCTGTTTTTCGCGCATTACTTGCGCGAAGGGTCCGCCGGCGTTGCACTGTCGAAGGCCGGGTCGGCGGTGTTCGGCGTGCTCCATGCCACAGCCGAGTCCGGAAACCGCGAGCTTCAGCTTATCGTCGCGCAGGCTCAGATTGCGGCGCCAAGCCGTGTCTTTGAGGCGGAACGGCTCGATTGAGCGTATCGTCGACCCTCTTGCGGCGCGCGAGCGCTTTCCGCTAAAAGCTCCGCCAGTCAGGGTTTACGCGTTTTCAATCGTTTTCCGCGACCCTGCGTTGGATGAGGACGGAAATGGCTTCGCGCCACACCATCTGCGCGATCGAACAGGCGGCGGCCCCTGCCGCGCCTGCGGCCGTTCTCATTCTGGGCACGCTCCTTCTGCTTACTCGCCCCTGAGGGCCGGCTGGGCTTTTGTGCCTGGGCACTCGGGGGAGGACGGAGAAAACCCCTCAAGCGCCTGTGCGGCGCATCAGTTTCAGAAGGATTGAGCCCAATGACTACCCCGAACCCGTCGAAGGACCGCGTCGTCATCTTCGACACCACCTTGCGCGACGGCGAGCAATGCCCCGGCGCGACTATGACCCATGAGGAGAAGATCGAGGTCGCCGAGCTCCTCGACACGATGGGCGTCGACATTATCGAAGCTGGCTTTCCGATTGCCTCGGAAGGCGACTTCCTTGCCGTCAACGAGATAGCCAAGCGGGCCAAGAATGCGGTGATCGCCGGGCTTTCGCGTGCGGCGCCGAAGGATATTGATCGCTGCGCGGAGGCCATCAAGCCGGCCAAGCGCCGGCGCATCCATACCTTCCTGTCCACCTCGCCGGTGCACATGAAATACAAGCTGCAGAAGGAGCCGCACGAGGTCTTCGAAATGGTGATTGCGCAGGTTACCCGCGCGCGCTCGCATACCGACGACGTCGAGTGGTCGGCCGAGGACGGCACGCGCACCGAGCACGATTTCCTCTGCCGCTGCGTCGAGGCCGCCATCAATGCCGGGGCGACGACGATCAATATCCCCGACACGGTCGGCTACACGACGCCGGAGGAATATTTCAACCTCTTCAAGATGGTGCGCGAGCGGGTGCCGAACGCGGATAAGGCGATCTTCTCCACACACTGCCACAACGACCTCGGCATGGCAGTGGCCAATTCGCTCGCCGGCGCCATGGCGGGCGCCCGGCAGATCGAATGCACCATCAACGGGATCGGCGAGCGGGCCGGCAATGCCGCGCTTGAAGAGATTGTGATGGCGATCCAGACGCGGAACGACAAGTTTCCGTTCGTCACGGGCATTGACGCCACGATGCTGACGCGGGCGTCGAAACTTGTCGCTGCGGCGACTTCGTTCCCGGTGCAATACAACAAGGCGATCGTGGGCCGGAATGCGTTCGCGCACGAAAGTGGCATCCATCAAGATGGCATGCTCAAGAACGCGCAGACCTACGAGATCATGACTCCGGAAAGCGTCGGCGTGAAACAGACCTCGCTGGTGATGGGGAAGCATTCCGGACGTCACGCCTTCCAGCACAAGCTGGAGGAGCTGGGCTATCACCTGTCGGATAATCAGCTGCAGGACGCCTTCGTGCGGTTCAAGGCGTTGGCCGACCGCAAGAAGCAGATCTACGACGAGGATATCGAGGCGCTGGTCGACGAAGAGATCGCGCACGCGCATGACCGCATCAGGATCATGTCGCTCACCGTGATTGCCGGCACGATGGGGCCCCAATCCGCCACCCTGTCACTCGACATCGATGGCAAGCACGTGACGACGCAGTCGAGCGGCAATGGCCCGGTCGATGCAATCTTCAACGCGATCCGGACCCTGGTTCCGCACGAGGCCAAGCTCGAGCTGTATCAAGTGCACGCGGTGACCGAGGGAACCGACGCACAGGCCGAAGTGTCGGTCCGCCTTTCGGAAAATGGGCGCGCGGTCACGGCCAAGGGCGCCGATCCGGATACGTTGGTGGCATCGGCCAAGGCCTATCTCGGCGCGCTCAACAAGCTGATGAGTCGCCGCAAGAGCGGCGCGGCGCAAGCCGAGGCGCGCATTCACTCGACCGACGCGAGCTGATCGTTCCGTCACGAATTGTAACGCCGCGCAAAACAGAACTTGCGCGGCGTTTTTCATTGAAGAATTTCCCCTCGGTTCCATAGCTGCCGCATTTCGCCCGCAATTTTTTCTTCTTCACGTCTTTGTGCTTCAGTAACACTTCCGCAGCTAAACGAAACACGACGAACAAGAAGCAAGACCAACCGTCGCGCTGAATTGGCGTCGCCACCGACACCTGGAACTTCGGGGAACTTTTCGGATGAAAAAGCTGCTCTTCGTGGGCGCTCTCGCGCTCACGCTCTCTGGTCTCGTCCCTGCCGTGATCGCGCCGGCGCAGGCGTTCGAAGGCGATAACTACGCTTCGAGCCAGCAGGCCAACATCAACCTCAACCGGATCAAGTCGGTGCTGCGGCTTTCGAGCGAACAACAGAACTATTGGCCTCCCGTGGAAGCCGCGCTTTCCGATATCGCGCGCGAGCAAGCCCGGACTCAGGTTTCGACCGGCTATTTCTCACGCATCAAGAACGGCATCATCGGCATCACGATGAACAGCGCCGCATTGGCAAAGCTCGGGCAGGCGGCGCGTCCGCTCCTCGCTTCGCTCGACGATCGCCAAAAGCAGGCGGCCCGCAACCTGGCCCGCGAGATGGGGCTTGGTGCAATGGTTGCTGCGCTCAACTGATTAAAATTTGCGGGAAGGGGAGAAACGGGCCGCCAATTGCGGCCCGTTTTGCTTTTCCGGCCAGGCTGAATGTCCATACATGTTCCTGTCCGAAGTTTAACTTTGCGGGGCGCATGGTCGGCCCCAATATCCCGTTCAACACTTACGCTCGTCATGAGCGAAATGGAGAACACAGATGTTGAAAGCAGTTTTGGCGGGAACGACCGCATTGGTGATCGCGGGTGGTTCTTTGCTGTATGCCCAGCAGCAGCCCGCGGCTGATGCCGGTGCTCCACGCTGGCGCCCGAGCGCCGAAGATATGGCGGCTTTTGGCGATGCCCGCATCGCCGGTCTCAAGGCCGGATTGAAGCTCACGGCGGAGCAAGAAAAGCATTGGCCGGCGCTGGAAAAGGCGCTGCGCGATCGCGCCAAAGTACGCGCCGACCGCTTTGCCGCGCGCGCCAGCGCCGATCGTCCGCAACAGCAGGATCCGATCGAGCGACTCAAGCTGCGCGCCGAGCGGCTCACGCAGGCCGGTGCAAGCGCCAAGGCGATCGCCGACGCGGCAGGGCCGCTTTATGCGAGCCTCGACGAAAATCAAAAGAAGCGCTTTGCGATGCTGGCGCGGCTCGGCGATGGCGGCCGCGGCCAGGGCATGCGGCATCGTTTCCATCACCGCTTCGGCGGCCGCGATGGCAACGACTCGCCGCGCGGACCGCGTCCGCAGTAAGCCGCTTGCTTCGACAACGAAAGCCGCCGGAACTCCGGCGGCTTTTTCGCGTCCGGTTTGAGGTATGGCTATACTTGAGCGTGTCGACAAAGGGCGCGAGCAGTCGGCGTCCTGGGGGAAAAAATGCACATGATTTCGCGGTTCATTTTAGCCGGTTTGGCAGTTGGGCTTTCGCTGCTCATCAACGTAAGCGGCGTCAGCGCCGCGGAAGATGCGCACCAGTTCAGGATCAAATATCGCTGTTCGACGACCGATCCGCAAACGACCGAGCATGCGCTGGGCAGGGGACAGAGCCTCATTTTGGTGGAGTGCACGCGCGGGCCCTATAATCAGTCCTACCTGCTTCTCAGAAAGAAGGCGCAGGGCAATTTGAGCGCGCTGTCGATCAAAGACTGGGACCCGGGCCAAAAAAGATTTGTTCGAACGAGTCTGATTACCAATCCGGAATTTTTGTCCGGGAAAAGCGAGATTTACGGATTTCGAAAGGGCCGTGGGGTTGCGGATTGCGGGGATCGCGGTCTGTGGAGATGGCGCTCCGGACGCCTAGTCTTGATGCGGTTTTGGCGGAAGACCGTATGTGACGGGGCGCCGTTCGAAGGTGATCAATGGCAGATTTTTCCGCGGGCATCACGCTGAAGTTGATGCCGCGCCATAAGTTTGTTCAGGCCGCTGCCGGGGGCCAACTTTCATCCAACGCCGCTCGAAAGTCCATCGCGGCGTTTTCTATTAAGTCATCAATACGCGACCATCCCTTCATTCTGCTTTTTAATTGCATGGGCAACAGCGCCGATTTGAATGACTCGGCGAAGGCGTTCAGGGCTGCGAGCGTTATGTCCTCAGCGTCGGAGGAGCCATGGGCGGCAAGGTCGCGCGCCGCGGTTTCGATTCCCCGCTTGAGGTAGTCATGGGCGATCGCGCGCACCCGCTCTACAAAGGCCACCGCATCAGCTTCCGAGGCGGCATCATATTGCGGGCTGGGAACGGCTTTGAAGTATTGCGCCAGCAGCGCGTCGAGATCGCCGTTGATCAGGGTTGCATATTGCGAAAGAGATGAGCCCGTCACGTCAACTTCCAATCGAGAGATTGCTTCTTGTTACAAGAAATTTTCTTTACACGGCGTTGAAAATACGTCCAGTGTGTTGCGTCGTTCTTTCCCAATGGAGGTTGCTCTTGAAATACGGTTTCGTCTTAGCCGGCATTTTGTCCGCGCTGTTTTTCACGACCGCGTCGTTTGCTCAAGGTTCCGGCGGTCACGGCGGCTATGATGGCAAGGCGGCGGCGAGCCAGCCAGCGGCGCCTGACGGCAAAGCCGATGGAGTCAGCGCCGGCGGGCAAGGCGGTTACGATGGGAAAATGCAACCCAGCCAGACCAATGCGCCTAAGAATACGAACGACGCCGCAAAAGCTCCTGAAAGCCGTAGCGACTCCTCTAAAAGCTCAAAATAGAAGCTGAATGCGGCCGAGTGTTTTAGGGCGCAGCCGGGCAAGATCGTTTGAAGCCCGGCTGCGTGTCCTGAGCGCAATCGTTGTGGTGATTGGCGCGCTGGCCTTCATCAGCGCCGCGCAGGCGATCGAAATTACGAAACATTCGCGCGATAATGACCGCGTCAACGCCATTTTGTTAAGTGGCGACATCGAGCCTGACGATCTTTATCGACTTCAGGTCTTTATCACCAAGCTGCCCAACAAGCCGCGCACATCGGTGATTTTGAATTCGCGCGGGGGAAAAATCGACGAAGGGATCAAACTCGGCCGGTTCTTTTACCGGGCAAAGATCGAGACGATCATCATGAAAGGCGCGGAGTGCCTCAGCGCTTGCGCCCTCGCGTTTCTCGGAGGCCGGGACGCCCGCAACGGCAAACACTCGCGTACAAAGTCATCGGCCGGCGTGCTCGGATTTCATTCCTTCTCGAAAAGCTTTGACCGCGAAAAAGCCTACTCTGCGGATGATATGGCGGCGCTCGTCCAGGACGCACAAAACAAGGTCTTGGATATCGCGGACTACTTGGCGGACATCGACACCAATCTGGACTTTTTGCGGGTGATGATCCGTGCCTCCTCATCGACGATGAATATCGTTTCGAACGACGAGGCTCTTGCTGCCGATATTCGAGTTTGGGACGAGCAGGAGCAGGCGCTGGTTTCGCCCGACAACATCCTGGATATTTTACGAAGATAGAGACTGCCGCTCTCGCAGTTCCGCGTACAAGCGGGTCGTCGAAACCGGACTTTACGCGCCACGTGTCCACCCGCGGGGTGGACACCCTGAGAGTGCTTTGCTAAACGACGCGCGCGTTGCGGTATGCGCGGCGTTCGGGCGCTTAGCTCAGTTGGTAGAGCAGCTGACTCTTAATCAGCGGGTCGTAGGTTCGATCCCTACAGCGCCCACCATTCCCCTGAAAAAATTTGGCGTGCTAGCCGGCGAGAGCGGAGTCTTGTCCGATAATGCTCGGCGCGCCGCCAATCACGACACGCTCCAGCGCCGGAGCATGGACCACATGATTTTCCGCGAAAAACCGCGCGAGCGCGATGCGCGGCGCGCCGTCGCCGTTGGCGCGCGAGGCCGCCAGTGCGTCGTCCGCAAGCATGCAGCCCCCCGCGGCGCTGGCGAAGAGGCGCAGATAGGGCGTGGCGGCGGCGAGCGCGCCCTCCGAACTGCTTTCGCCGAGGAGCCAGCGGGTGGCTTCGTCCAGGCTGTCGATCGCCGCGGTCAGCAGTGTTCCTGTCTCGCCGAAAGCGGGATCATTGGCGGCCTGCACCCGTTTGGCGATGCCGCGCAACTCGTCGATGTAAGCGCCAATCGTGGCGCCACCCTTGAGAGGCACTTTGCGGCTGACCAGATCGAGGGCCTGGATGCCGTTGGTGCCCTCGTAGATCGCAGCGATGCGCGCGTCGCGATAATGCTGGGCGGCGCCGGTTTCCTCGATGAACCCCATGCCTCCGTGAACCTGCACACCGAGCGAGGCGACTTCGATGCCGATATCGGTCGAAAACGCCTTGGCTACCGGTGTGAGCAGCGAAGCGCGCTCATGGGCCGCCTGCCGGTCCGCCTCGGTCTTGCTGCGCTCGGCGCGATCGATGGCGACGGCGGTTGCGTAGCAAATGCCGCGTGCCGCTGCGGTCATAGCCCGCATCGTCAGCAGCATCCGTTTGACATCGGGGTAGGCAATGATCGCGTTCGGTCCCTGCTTGCGCTCGCGCGCATACGATACCGCTTGTTGGGTTGCGACTTCGGCGATCCCCACGCCTTGCAGGCCGACGGCAAGGCGGGCGCGGTTCATCATCGTGAACATGCAGAGCATGCCCTTGCGCTCTTCGCCGATCAGGTAGCCGACCGCGCCGCCCTTATCGCCATACACCATGGTGCAGGTCGGCGACGCATGCAGGCCCATTTTGTGCTCGATCGAATGCGCGCGGACATCATTGCGCGTGCCGTCGGGCAGAAACTTGGGGATGAGGAAGAGCGAAATGCCTTTTGTGCCGGGAGGCGCGTCGGGGAGCCGCGCCAGGACGAAGTGGATGATGTTATCGGTGAGATCGTGCTCGCCGTAAGTGATGAAAATCTTGCTGCCGGTGATGCGGTAAGTCCCGTCCTTGGCGCGCTCGGCCTTGGTGCGCAGCGCGCCGACGTCGGAGCCGGCTTGCGGCTCTGTGAGCTGCATCGTGCCCATCCACTCGCCGCTCACGAGCTTGCCAAGATAACGCTGCTTGAGGTCCGCGCTGCCATAGGCGTGAAGCGCGTCGACGGCTGCCATCGTCAACACCGGGCCGATGCAGAATG
Organism: Pseudolabrys sp.; assembly: GCA_019247925.1. Taxonomy (GTDB): domain Bacteria; phylum Pseudomonadota; class Alphaproteobacteria; order Rhizobiales; family Xanthobacteraceae; genus Pseudolabrys. The sequence continues at coordinate 8,692 of JAFBAG010000299.1, read as the reverse complement.
CGTTCGAAGCCGAATGCCACATTTCGATACATGCGGCATTGACGGCTTGTGGCAGCGCCTGGCCCCCGAACTCCGCGGGTGAAGCGAGACCGTTCCAGCCTGCCGCCGCCCAATCGCGATAGGCGTCCTTCCAGCCGGGGGGCGTCGTGACATTGCCGTCCTTGAACGGCGTTCCGAACGTATCGCCGACGCGATTGAGCGGTGCGATCACGTCACTGGCGAACTTGCCGGCTTCCTCGAGAACGGCGTCGACCGTCTCGGCGTCGAGATCGCCATAGACGCCGTCGGCGAGCGCGCGGGCGAAGCCCGCGGAATTCTTCAAGGTGAAAGCGATGTCGGAAACGGGCGCTCGGTAGGTCATCGCCTGCAACTTAACGCCCGGAAATGGCGGTTGAAAGCGCTCTCATCCAAAGTTGCTCCGCTTGGGCACCGCCGCTATGGTCCGCGCGCCGCCTCCCAATGGATTAAGCGGCGGTATTCCAGCGCTGTTGGGGCGTCGCCAAGTGGTAAGGCAGCGGATTTTGATTCCGCCATACGGAGGTTCGAATCCTCCCGCCCCAGCCATCCCCTCCGGGCATTCCGGCTGGTTCCCAAAAAGGTGGTGGCCTTGGATGCCGCGGCATTCAAGCGTAACTTTTCGCTGCAATGAGGAATGAGGGGGAAGGGGAATGGCCCAAAAAAAAGCTGTCGCCTCGCCGGCGGATTCTGTCCGGGTCGACAAGGCGGTCGTCCTAAACGGGTTTTATCTTTATCTCGGAGGCCGCCTCGATTCAGTCGGTCGAAGAGCCGCGTTCACCATGGCGTTGCTCGGCTCGTTTCTGGGCGTCGCGAGCGCCTCCATTACGCGCAATCAGTCGGCCACGCTGCAGGACAAGCTGGTTTTTCTTCTCACCCATCCGTCGATCCTATTTGGTATCGCCGCGATGATCACCTTGCTGGTCTCCGAAATCGCAAAGATCAAGCGGTCAAACGATTTGCTAGCGCGAATTGGCTTTTCTAGCGAAAGCGCCGACAGGCTCAACGAGGTCTATTCAACTGCGACGATCAACGAGTTGTTTGGCGAGATGATAAAAAGCACGCGTATCGTCGGCGGCTTCCTGCAAAAGAAAGTGCGCCTCTACAACGCAGGCTCGATCTTGTTCGTGATGTCGATCGTGCTTTTCGTTTGCGGTTGGTAACCGGCTTAGGCGCTTACTAAAAGCGCGACGAAAGCCAAGTGCGTAAGGTGATGCAGGGTTTGGTCGGCGCCGAAAACCCACCACCAAACGGTATCGGTGAAAGCTGTCAGACCCAGCCGCTTGGTGACGATGCCTTTGGTGCGGTCAATGGCGCCGTGAAGGAGAAAGTCCACCGCCATCAAGGGCCACAATCGAGGCGCCAAGCTGAGTACGATGGCGCCCGTCAATCCTGCATGAATGGCGCTGTGCGTAGCCAGCGGCGCAAGCCATCCGCTCACTTGCTCCTTGCCCATGCTCATCCAGCGCGTCTGGAATAAGAAATCACCCAGAAAGTGCTTTGCCGTGAAGACGGCGGAGAGAACGACGAACCACCAGCCCAATGCTGTCACGGAACTTTCCCCCCAAGGCTTGTGGGAAATCCGCAAATCGCCGCCCCCAAGCCTCGCGACGTCAGAATAGCACGCGGCATAACTCTTTGGAGTGGTCGCGCCCAATATTGCAGCAGATGGCAATCCGGACTTTAATACTGGCCAGATAGCGGTTTAGTCCGGCCGCCGAAATATAAGCTCGTTGGGGGAATATCATGGACGGCATTAACAAACGCGCCCTGCTTCAATCGCTGGGCGCGGCGTTCGGCGGCGCTTTCATTTTCGGAAATTCTTCGAAGGCTCTGGCGCAAAGCCAGACTGCAAAGCGCATCTACATCGCGCACAGCTACGAGCGAGGCCATGTCTGCGGCGAGCCGCAGGCCGAGGGCATCCTCGATGCGCTCCGATCGGCTGGATGGACGGCGGGAAACAACCTCACGGTGCGCTCCTATTACATGGACACGTACCGCGTAAATGCGACTCCCGAAGCGATGGCCCGGGAAGGCCAGCAGGCGCTCGAGGAGATCGCCGCATTCAAGCCGGATCTGGTGTTCGTGCTGGACGATCCGGCCGCGCGCTTTGTCATGATGCCGCTTGTCGGTCGCACCGACATGTCGGTGATTTTCTCCGGCATGAACGGACAGCCGGAGATGTACAGCGAAATCAAGAAATTCGTCGATTCGCGCGCAAAGCCCGGCTCGAATGTGACCGGAGTTTACGAAACGCTTTACGCGGCGCAATCGCTCAAAGTCATGGCGCAAGCCGTTCCGGGCCTGCGCGATGGCAAGGTGGTCATGATCACCGATCAGTCGCCGACCGGGAACGCGTTGACCAAGCAGTTCGATCTGGAGCTGACCGGTCAGACCGAGCTCAAATGGGAAGTCCGGCGGGTCGCTGATTGGGCGAGCTACACGAAGCTGATCGAGGAGCTCAACGCCGATACGAGCGTTAAAGCCATCTATCCAGTGGCGCTGACCCTGCCGACCGAAGGTGGTGGGCGCTACGCGGCCGCGCAAATTTATGACTGGACCATCAGCAATTCGAAAAAGCCGGAAATGGCGATCAATTACTTTTTCGCGCGGATGGGCCTTTTCGGGGGTGCCGTGATCAATTTCAGCAGCATGGGCAAGCTCGCCGGACAGAAGGGCGCCAAGGTCTTGGGCGGCACCAAAGCGGGCGATCTGCCGATAGAAAACGCGCCGGACTACGCCATCGTGTTTAATCTGAAACGCGCCAGCGACCTCGGGATCGAGATTTCACCGCGCGTCTTGGCAGCGGCGAACGCCATCTACAAGGACAACCTCCTGCCATTGCAGGGCAGGCCGCTGATGTACGATCCGAACATAAAGTCGTTCTGATCCGATATGGCGCATCAGGGGATCGGCGAGGCGAGGCGGCTGCGTTTCCGCTCTTTTCGCACAAAGTTGATTTTGCTGCTGGCGGTGACGGTCTCCGTCCCGCTAGTGCTTGCGTGCCTTATCCTCGGGCTTCAGCTCGATCGGCAAGCGCGCACGCTGTTTGCGCAAGGGCTCAACGCTAATCTGGAGACGTTTTCGCTCATCCTGCAGGAGAACCAGCGCAACCTTTATGAGGGTCTCACGCGCGCGGCCACCGACAATACGCTGCAAATTACGCTCGATCTGGAGATCAAGGCGCAGCTTACCAAGTACATCGATACCCAGCGGCAAGTGCTGCGCATCGCTTTCCTCGGCGTTTATGACCGCGACAATAAGCTCGTCGGTTTTTCGGGGAGTTCGGAAACTTCCGAAACGCGGTGGCGTCTGATCGAGACCGGGAAGTACGGAAACGACTGTATCGTCACGCGTCAGGTCGATCGCCAATTCGTGCGTTGCGGCGAGGCGATGTACCTCGTATCCGTGGTTCCAATCATCCGGCCGCAGGAAAGCAATCTCGGCGACGCCGGCTCGCGCGGCCAGGCGGGGGCATTGCTCGGATATCTGATGGGCGGCACGCCCTTGGCAGACCCGGCGCTCATCGCGTCGCTGCTCGACAAGCAGATCGCGCATCCCCTGATTTGGGTGGACGAGAACTTGGTTTTTGCCAACGTGCCCGCGAGGGACTTGACGCTCCCGGAGGCGACCTACGGCCAGGTCAAGGAATTCAATATCGAGGACACCCCTTATCTCGGCTCGATCCGCTCTTCGGCTGTCGGCACGCAACGCATGACCTATGGCGTGTTAGCTCCGCTCGCGCCGCTGCGCACGGCCTTGTTTCAATCCGTCGTCACCGTCGGCGGCATCGGGGCGCTGCTGATCGCTGTGACACTGCTCGCAGGGGGATTTATCGCGAACCGCATGCTCCGGCCGATTCGCCAATTACGGGAAGGCGCGGTGCGCATCGGCGGCGGCGATCTCAGCCAGCGAATTTCCGTCAAGACAGGCGATGAGCTCGAAGCCTTGGCCAACCAGTTCAATGATATGGCCTCGAAGCTCGAAGAATCCTATAGCGGCCTCGAGCAGAAAGTGAAGCAACGCACCGCCGAGCTGTCGCGGTCACTCAACGAGCTCCGCACTGCGCAAGACCGCCTTGTGCAAACCGAGAAGCTCGCCTCGCTCGGCCAGCTGACGGCCGGCATCGCTCACGAAATCAAGAACCCTCTGAATTTCGTCAATAACTTTTCTTCCGTCTCGGTAGAGCTTGTTGACGAACTGTCTGACGCACTGAGAAAAGTGAAGCTGGAGCCGCAGCCGCAGGCGGAAATCACCGAGACCGCGGCGATGCTGCGCGGTAATCTCGAAAAAATCGTGCAGCATGGGAAGCGCGCCGATTCCATCGTCAAGAACATGTTGCTGCATTCCCGCAGCGGCTCCGGCGACCACCGCGCCGTCGACATCAACGCGATCGTCGAGGAAAGCCTCAACCTTGCCTATCACGGAGCGCGCGCGGAAAAACAAGGCTTCAACATCACCCTCGAAAAGGAGCTCGATCCGGCCGCGGGACAGGTGGACCTGTTCCCGCAGGAAATTACGCGGGTCTTCCTCAATCTCATCTCAAACGGCTTTTACGCCGCCTCCAAGCGCAAAGCCGATGGCGGGGGCGGCGCTTACGAGCCACTACTGCGCGCCACCACCAAAAACCTCGGCGAGAGCGTTGAGATCCGAATTCGCGACAATGGCACCGGTATTCCGCCCGAGGTCAAAGAGAAAATGTTCCACCCGTTCTTCACGACCAAGCCAGCGGGCGAGGGAACTGGACTTGGCCTTTCGATTAGTCACGATATTGTCGTGAAGCAGCATGCCGGCTCCATTGAAGTTGCTTCCGAGCCGGGGCAATTCACGGAATTCCGCATCGTCCTGCCGCGCGCGGCCGCTTCGCTCGGTGCGTCGGGGGGAAAAGCATGAGCCTGCTCGTCCTTGTCGTTGACGACGAACCCGACGTCGAGCCGTTATTCCGCCAGCAATTCCGCAAGGAGCTGCGCTCGGAGCGCTTCGTCATGACGTTTGCCGGGTCGGCGATCGAGGCGCTGCGGGAGATCGAAATGGCGGGCGGCGCGTCGCTTATTTTGATTTTGTCGGACATCAACATGCCGGGAATGAGCGGTCTGGAGCTCTTGCCGCGGGCCAAAGCGCTGCGGCCGGACGTCCCCATCATCATGATCACAGCTTACGGCGACGCCGAGACCAGGCGCAAAGCGCTCGAATCTGGCGCCGAAGGTCTTTTCACCAAGCCGATCGATTTCGATTTGCTGCGGAGTGAAATTGAACTCCGGATCGGACGCGCGGCATGAACGCGCCGCTCGTCCTCGTGGTCGACGATGAGCCGGACCTCGAAGCGCTGGTTCTTCAGAAATTTCGCCGTCAGATCAAGGACGGCAGTGTCGCCTTTGTGTTTGCCCGCGACGGCGTCGATGCGCTCGAAACTTTGGCAACTACTCCAAACGTTGCGATGGTGGTCAGCGACATCAATATGCCCCGCATGGACGGGCTGACCTTGCTGCAAAAACTGCAGGAAGGCGAAGACAGGCTCTCTACTATTATCGTTTCTGCTTATGGCGACCTGGCCAATATCCGGACTGCGATGAACCGGGGGGCGTTCGACTTCCTAACGAAGCCAATCGACTTCGCCGATCTCGAAACGACGATCGGCAAGACCATTCGGCATGTCGAGCATCTCCGCGAAGCCAGGCGCCGCCAGGAGGAGGCGGAGCGTGTCAGCACTTCGCTGTCCCGCTATTTTTCGCCCAATCTGGCCAAGCGGCTCGCCAGCGACGCCTATCTCCTCGATCTGCGCGGTCAACGGCGTGAAATATCGACAATTTTCACGGACATCGCGGGCTTCACGCGCCTGGTTGAAACACTCGAACCCGATGTTCTGGAGCCGCTGCTCAACGAATATCTCAACGGCATGACGGGGATCGTCTTCGAGCATGACGGCACAGTTGCAAAGATCATCGGGGATGCCCTGCATGTGCTTTTCAATGCGCCGGGCGATCTGCCCGACCATGCCGCGCGGGCGATTGCGTGCGGACTTGCCCTCGACGACTACGCGCAGTCATTTCGGCAGCGCTGGAACGAGAAGGGAATACCGATTGGCGACACGCGCATCGGTATTCACGCGGGCCAGGCCATCGTCGGCAATTTTGGCGGCGACAAGTTTTTCGACTACACGGCCTATGGCGATACGATCAACGTCGCGGCGCGGCTGGAGAAGGCGAACAAGGCGCTGGGCACGCGAATCTGCGTGAGCCAGCACCTGGCCAGCAAAGCGGCAAATTTCCAGGGCCGTCCGGTAGGCGATCTCGTTTTGCGCGGCAAAAGCGAACCGCTGCGCGTTTTCGAGCCGTTGACCCCGACGCAATACGACACGCCGGAAACGAAGAGTTACCTCGATGCCTTCTTCAAACTGGAGGCCGGGGATCCCGCGGCGATGGCGTCCTTCGCCGGCCATGTCGGAAAGTCGACCGGCGACCGGCTGGCGAGCTTCCATCTCAAGAGACTGCTCAACGGCGCGACAGGCACGCGCATCGACATGGAATAAGCCAGCTCCGTCGCCTAGCCGCGCGAAAATACGGCCTTGGCCGCGTCGCCAATTGCCTCGACCTTCTCGCCGCAGTCTTCGAAAAACACGATGCGGCAGGGGCACGCCTCCAGGCCCTCGTAACGCCAGGGGAAGGCGCCGATAAGTCCGCGCTTGTTGAGGACGAGCTCGATATCGCCGCCGATATTTTCGGCGTGGAGCAGACCTTCCTGGAACGCCCAGGTGTGGAAGGGGAAGACATTGTCGGACGCCTGACGGCCCGACTTCTTGTGCGTGTATTTGAAAGTGCCGAAGAACTCGCCCGGCGGCTTGCCATGCTTCTTCGTGAACTCGTCGGCGAGATCAGGGCGCATGAAGCGGATCGACGTGTTCATCGCGTGGTCGCAGGAGCCTGTATCCATGCCCCACCACTTGATCTTGCGCTTGAACATCCATTGCAGCGTGTCGAGATTGGGCCCGGGGTGATAGCAAAAATACTTCACCAGATCCTGCTGCGGCCGGCCTTCATAATGTCTGTGCCAGCCCGTGTGCAGGATGAGGATGTCGCCGTCGCGGATGTCGGCGCCTGAACTTTCGATGATCTCCGGCGTGATCACCGCCCAATCCTTCATGTGCTTGGAGATGTCGACGACGACGCCGCGGTTGACCAGATAATCCATCGGCAAATGCGCCATATCGCCGTTCGGGTCGTCCGTTGCATGCATGGCGCCGTCGAAATGCGTGCCGACATGCAGCGCCGTCTCGATACGCTGGGCCACAATGCGCACGGTCTGCAAATTCTGCGCGTAATACATCTTGTTACCGGCATAACCGACCCAGCCTGGGGTGTGCACATTCATCAAATGCGACATGTCGACGATCTTCACCGGCGTCCTCTCTCTCTTTGCTGCAGTACTCTAATTGCGTGGCCTGATCGGGAAATCGCGATGCACGCGGTTGGGCACGCGGTTATAGGTGAAGTGCCACCATTCGCGCGAGTAATTGCGGAAACCATGGCGCGCCATCGCGGTCGCGAGGGTGGTGCGCATCCTGCGATGCTCGTCGCTGATTTGCGGGCTGGCCGTGTGGCTACGCAGATCGAAGCAATCGTAGCCGGTGCCCATGTCGACGCTATCGTCGCCACCGCCGCGCTGCATGATGGGCCCGGCGCAGGAGCCATAGCGCTGCACGCTGCGTGCGCCGACCCGCGGCGCATTGCCGAGCCGGATCATGGTGAGGTCGACGGCGATGCCTGCGGAATGCGCCGAAATCGGAGCGATATAGCCGGCCGCGAACAGAGTACGCTTCGACATTGACGGGAAAAACCGTTTGGTCGGGCTCTCGTCGCGCCCGTCATTCGCCCATTGCCGCATCGCCTGCACCGCGCGTGTCGGGCGGTAGCAGTCATAGACCTTCAGCGCGAAGCCGGCCGGCGCGAGCTCTGCTTGCACCTGCTTGAGCGCCTGCGCGACCGGAGTCTGCAAGATGCATTCGCCGGCGTCGTAGCCGGGCAGGGCCTGGCCGACGAAATTGTTGTTGCCGGAGTAGCGGATGTCTTGATCGATCGTGGGATCGATGTCGCGCAGATAAACGAAGCCGGACGGCAGGCGGGTCTGTTGGGCAAATGCGGGTGCAAGGCACGCCAGGCTCGCCACCAGGGTTACAAAGAGGACGCGTTTAGCTGGCATTGCGCAGAACGCCATCCAGGCGGTGACGGCCGACCAGGTCGTCGCTGACATCGACGCCAAGCCCAGGACGCTCGAGCGACTCGATGTGGCCGTTGCGGCTGGTCAGCGGTTGCGGCGTGACATCAGCGGCGAGGGCAAGGCTCGACAAAGTCAGCCCCCAGGCGATGTTCGGCAGCACCGCGCCGGCATGCAGGGCGGCGGCACTGGCAATGCTCGACTCTCCCGTCTTGCAGGCGAGATTGACGCTCATGCTCAGCTCGTCGCACAGCGTTCCGGCGGCGACAACGCCGCGCAGTCCGCCGAGCTTGATGGATTTCAAACTTGCGCCCCGCGCTGCCTTCTTTTCGTGGTGACGGCGGATATCGTCGAGCGAATGAATGCCTTCGTCGGTGCCAATGGCGATGCTCGTTGCGGCCGCGACCGCGGCCATGCCTTCGAGATCGTCCGCCGCAACGGGCTGTTCGAAAAAGTCGAGGCCCGC
>JAFBAG010000278.1 GCA_019247925.1 Pseudolabrys sp. | reverse complement strand
CCCACCGGCTGAAGTACAAAAAGTTTACGCGCTGACATCGCCAGAACGCGGGAAAAACGCCGTGGCGCGAGTCGAGTTAAGGTAAACGCCGCCTCGCGCACTCGGCTACCGCCGTTCGCGATAAACAGTTCCCCAGGGAAGGTCACGGCAGGCGGGGGACATGCCGGCGATGCGGCGGCTTGCAGTCATTGTTGGCGTGGTGATGAGCGTGGGCGCAGCGCATGCGCAGTCGCCGTCGTTCCGCGGCGCGCCGCTGGGCTTTGTGCCGTTCTATTTTGACGGCTGCGACGGATACGATTGCGAGCGCGGTGCCGAAGTCGATCGGCCCGTTGTTCGCAAGATCCGCAAGCGCTTGCCCGAGCGCACGTCGAAACGCGAAACGCCGCCCGTTACAGCTCGAAAAACAATCGCTCCCGAGAAACGAACCACAGCCACGGCCGTGAGTGATGATTCGGCCAAAGCTGCCAAAGTTGCCAAAGCCGCCTTGAGTGAAGCCGCCGCCAAAAAGGTCGCCGCGAAAATAGCTGCCGATGCGGCCGAGACTGAGCGACTGAACGCGAAAGCCACTGCCGACAAGGCGCAGGCGGAAAAACTCGCGGCGCAAGCCGCCGCTGATACTGGCGAGAAAATCATCGCCGAGAAGGCTGCTGCCCGCACCGCCGCCGAGCGGGCCGAGCATGAACGGCTGGTTGCCAAGGCTGCAGCAGACAAAGCCGCGGCGGAAAAATTCGCCGCTCAGGCCGCCGCCGATGCCGCAGCCGCGCAAAAGCTTGCGGGCGAAAAGGCCGCGGGCGAGCGCGCCGCGGCGCAGGCCGCGGCCGATCGTGCGGCCACTGAGAAGCTTTCAGCGCAAGCGGCCGCGGACAAGGCGGCGGCGGAGAAGCTGTCAGCGCAGGCCGCGGCCGATCGGGGTTTCTCCGAAAAGGCAGCGGCGGACAAAGCTGCCGCGAGCCGGGCCGCTGCGCAGATGGCCGCGGACAAGGCTGAGGCTGAACGGCTTGCGGCCAAGGCTGCAGCCGACAAAGCGGCCACCGACAGACTGACGGCGCAGTCCGCCGCCGATGCCGCCGCGGCGGCAAAATTGAACGCGGAAAAGGCGGCCGCCGATAAGATCACCGCGAGGTCCGACGCGAAGTCGCTCGCGGAGCGGGCGCAGGCCGAGAAATATGCGGCGCAAGCGCAGGCCGACAAAGCCGCCGCCGAGAAGGCTTCCGCCGCCGCAGCGGCCGACAGCGCCGAAGCGGCGCGCATGATGGCCAAGGCCGAAGCCGACAAGGCGGCCAGCGCCAGGCTTGCCGCGCAAGCGGCCGCCGACGCCGGTGAAAAGGCCGCCGCCGACAAGATTGTCGCGCGAACTTCCGCCGACCGGGCCGAACTCGATCGGCAAGTTGCGAAGGCAGCCGCCGAAAAAGCCGCGGCCGAAAAGCTGACCGCCCAGGCGGCCGCGGACAAGGCCGCGGCGGACAAGGTTACGGCGAAAGCCGCGGCCGATCGCGCCGAAGCCGAGCGCCTCACCGCCAAGGCCGTCGCGGACAAAGCCGCGGCGGAGAAACTCGCTGCCCAGGCTGCGGCGGACGCCGCCGACAAGGCCGCTGCCGATAAAACGGCCGCGCGCGCCTCGGCAGACCGCGCGGAATTCGACAAGCAGATTGCAAAGGCTGCTGCAGAAAAAGCCGCGGCCTCAAAGCTCGCGGCGCAAGCTGCCGCCGATCAGGCTGCAACCGAGCGGCTCGCGCGCGAACGGGTTGCGGCTGACAAGGCTGCGGCGCAACAGGTCGCCTTGAAGGCGGCCGAGACCGAGCGCATGGCCGCTAAAGCCGCGCTCGACAAGGCGGAAGCCGAACGCAACGCCGCGCAGGCCGCTGCTGTCAAAGCCGCCGCGGAAAAACTTTCGGCGCAGGCAGCCGCCGACGCCGGCGAAAAAGCCGCGGCCAATAAAGTTGTCGCCCGCACGGCCGCGGACAAAGCGGAGCATGACAACCAGGTCGCCCGCGCGGCGGCAGAAAAAGCCGCCGCGGAAAAATCGCTCGCACAGGCCGCGGCCGATCAGGCCGTTGCCCGCCGGCTCGCCGAGGAAAAGCTCGCCGCTGAAAAATCAGCCGCCCAGCATCGCGCGGAACAAGCCGCTGCCGCATCGGCTACCGAGAAGCTCACAGCGAAGGGCGCCGCCGACAAGGCGGAAGCCGACCGTCTGGCGGCAAAAGCCGCCGCCGAGCAGGCCGCGGCCGACAAGATCGCGGCCCAAGGCGCGGTCGAACGCGCCGTCGCGACCCGGCTCGCCGATGAAAAGGCCGCCGCCGATCAGGCCCATGCGCAGGCCATGGCGCTCAAGACCGCGGCTGCCGCCAAGGCGGCGGCGCAAATCGCCGCGGACAAGACCGACGCCGAGCGACTTGCCGCGAAAGCAATCGCCGACAAGGCCGCCGCTGAGCGGATGGTGGCGCAAACCGCCGCCGACAAGGCGTTCGCGGAGAAACTCGCAGGGGAAAAAGCCGTCGCGGAAAAAGCCGCGGCGCGAACCGCCGCCGACAAGGCTGAGCACGACAAATATATTGCGAAGGCTGAAGCCGAGCGGGCCGAATTCGAGCGTTACGTCGCCAAGGCCAAAGCCGACAAGGCCGAGGCCGAAAAGAACATATTCCGCTCCGCCCCGGCGGCACAGCCGCCTTTGCGTCGCTAGCGCGGCGTGCCGATAAAAAGCCCCGAGCGGTCGAGCCCGGGGCATTTTCGTTATGGCCACAGCGCTCCGCTGACGGCGGATTCGATTTGGCAACGCGACAGGCCGATATCCTTCAATTCACGTTCGGAAAGTCCGCCGAGCTCGACGCGGGCGCGGTGTTTGTCCTTGAGGCGCCGAGCCCAGGCGGCAATCAGAGGGCAGGGGCCTTCGCCGCAGGCCACGCCGCATGAGCCGCGTTTCTTGCATGCTGTGACGGGCATCGTCAGGCTGCCTTGGCTTGCATCATTTCGGCGAAGCGATCGCCGGTGCGCTTTTCATAAAAATCGGCGAGCGCATTGATCGCCGCGGCGCCGTCGCCGGCAAAGGACGGCCCATGCATCAAAGCGAGCGTCTTCGGCTTGAGGGGCGCCAGCCGGCGGATCGCGGAGCCCATTCCCGGCGCAAGCGCTGAATACTGGAAAAGATTTTCGCCCTGGATAGCCGGGCCAACGATATCGCCGCCGTGGACGAGCGCAGGGTTATCGCCAAGCTGGGTGAAGAGATCGCCGCACAGCAGCGTGCCCGTGCTCTCCTCGTACATCACGCCGGCGTCCCAGCCATGCGGCGTATGGGGGGTGTCGATGTAGCGCACGCGCTTGCCGCCAAGATCGATCGCCTCGTTATCGGCGAGAATGCGCGGCGCCCGGTCGGCCATGTCGTTGAGCGACACCATGACACCGGTTGCGCCATGCGCGACCTGGGCATTCGGCGCGGCGGCCATCCATTCGTTCATGGCCCCGCATTCGTCGGCTTCGTAATGACCGAACGCGATCCAGCGCAAAGTTTCGACCGGGATAAGCTTGGCGACGGCGTCGCGATTGAGGGGAAACATCTTGCGCAGTCCGGTGTGGAACAGGAGCGGCTGTTCCCCGCGCACAAGAAAGGAATTGAAAGCGAAGCCAGCCGGCTCGGCAATCTGCGGCACGAACGTCGACAGACGGAATATGCCGTCGGCGATTTCAGCGATTTTGGTCTCCATGGCGGTCTCCTGTGAGCGGGGCCGAAGGCCCTTGTTTTCAATGCACACAGGTGTATATTCAAAATAAGCGGCTGTCAATATGGGTGCACACATCTGTGCAATTAAAATTATGACGCGTTCCTACACGTTGAAAAAGCGCGCCGCGCAGCAGGCCGAGACCCGGCAGCGCATTGTGGAGGCGGCCGTCGATCTGCATTCGACCGTCGGGCCGTCGGCCACGACGTTGAGCATGATCGCGGACAAGGCGGGCGTGCAGCGGCACACGCTCTACGCTCATTTCCCCGATGAGCGCAGCATCTTTCAGGCCTGCTCGGGGCTCGCGCACGAGCGCGACCCGAGCCCGACCGCCGACGCCTGGCGTGGCATTGCGGAGCGCAGTGAACGGCGGACGGTCGGCGTGAGCGCTATCTACGCTTGGTACGAACGCAATGCATCGCTGCTGAGCAACGTCATGCGCGACGTCGAGCGTCATCCGCTCGTGCAGGAAGTGCAAAAGGCGCGGGCGCCCGTTTTCAAGGCCTGGCGGGATGTGCTCGGCGAAGGGCTCAATGCAAAGCAGCGCGCGGTACTGGCGGTGGCGCTGAGTTTTTGGACATGGCGCACACTGACGCGCGACGCCGGATTGGAGTCCGACGCCGCTGCGGCAGTGATGGTGAAAGCGGTCGAGAACGCCTAGCGGTGTTTCTTGCGGCTGGCGTTGCGGCGGTTCATCGCCTTGCGCGCCACCTTGCGTCCGGCCTTTTTGCGTCGCGCGGCCTTGCGCCGCGGGCTGCCGCCGCCGGATTCGCCCGCGGGTGTGCTGCGCAGCCGCGAATAAGCCTGCTCGGCGACCCGTCCGGCCGCGACCAGGGCGGCGAGACCGGCCAGCACGTACTTGCGCCGGTTGCGGTCATTCACGGCCTTCATCGCCTGGCCGGCGATCCGGTCAACCTTGCTCCAGGCGGTCTGCAATACGCGGCCGGACTGCTGCTCGATGTAGCCGGCTGCGGTTTTTGGATAGCGCGCCATCTGAAAATCCCTCCAAATCAGGTCAGAAGTCGCTCATTAAGGTCATTTCTGCTGAATTAGTTCCAACGAGCTAGGCGGTCGCGCCTTTGGCCTTGCCAGGCCGCACTTTGGGCTTTCTGCCGACGATCAAGGGCGGCCGTTTCGGCTTGCGGGTCTTGGTTCGCGGCACCACCGCTTCGCGGACAACCCGCCCATCGGCGAACTTGCGCACGATGACGCTGGCTCCGTCTTCCTCGACGATTTCGATGCTGACGGCCCGCTTGGGCATGCCGGCCTAGCCTTTTGCCAGCGCGTCGATCTCGGCGTCTTCGGGAAAGCGTCCCGTTTTCTTCTTCGAGAACTTCAGCGCGCCGTCCAAAGTGACCTCGAAAACGCCGCCATGGCCGTGCACCAGCTCGATGTCGGCGCCCGTCAGTTCACGCAGACGCTTCCCCACAGCTTCCGCGCGCGGCCGATAGCCGCACGGTTCGCAGAACTGGATGCTGATTTTCACTGCCTACCCAAAGCAGGATTATGTCGGCTTCGCTGCACGCTTTTTCCTGCGTGCCTTGGGTTCTGCGGCGGCGCCGCTGGTCGCGGCTTGCGGCTTCGCATTGCGCCGCGCTTTCGCGATTTCCTTGGGGTCGGTTTCCTGAATGAGGCCGCAGGTCGCCGCTTCCTTGGCGGTCAGCTCCCGGTTCTCAGTCGCATTCTTGTGGAAGGCCGCGATCACCGCGCCGAGCACGCAGATCTGTGCCGAAGCCACTGTCGTGGTCGCGAACAGTCCGCCGAGCGCCAGACTCGCAACCGCAATACTGGTTTTTTTCATCGCTTGTCCCCTGTTGCCGCATTCTTCCCGCTTAAAAAATCACAGTTTCAGCCTGTTGTCAGCGCGCCCCTTCCGGCATGCGCAAGCCGGGGAGGCGTACGAGCGGGGCATCACGAATCGCCTATAAAAGCGGGCACAAAAGGAGAAGCCCATGTCGATGTCCGCCGATGACGACATTGTAAAGCCTGGTCAGGGCCTGCGGCCGCTCCCGGCGCTGATCTTCTCCTCGTGCAGCTGCCTTTGTATATGGGCCTGATCGTTGCTCAGGCGGTTTACGTCATCCTGTTCCTGAAGGAGCTCTGGCACCTGGTCGGCGGCGCCATGAAGTTCACCGAACAGGACATCATGCTGATCGTGCTCGGGCTGATCGACGTGGTGATGATTTCCAATCTGCTCATCATGGTGATCGTCGGCGGCTACGAGACGTTCGTTTCGCGGCTCGAGCTGCACCGCCATCCGGATCAGCCGGAGTGGCTGTCCCACGTCAATGCGAGCGTGCTCAAGATCAAGCTTGCTATGGCGATTATCGGCATTTCGTCGATCCACCTGCTGCGAACGTTCATTTATGCGGGGCAGCTCGGAAAGCCGGACTCGCCCTTCACCGAAACCGGGGTGATGTGGCAGGCCATCATCCATACGGTTTTCATCCTCTCGGCGATCGGCATCGCCTATGTCGAGCGGCTCTCTGCTCCGGTCTACGAGGGGCACGCCAAGAAAGCGGCGCATTGATGCGATGACGTCCTGCCTCATGAGGCTCGACGTGACCCGATTGCTGGCGGTCTTTCTCCTAGTGGTTACCGGCGGCTCGCTCGCGCGCGCAGATGCCGCCTTCGACGCCTTCCTGCAATCGACCTGGCCGGCTGCGCAACAGCTCGGCGTGTCGCGCGCGACTTTCGACAACGCGGTGCGCGGCCTGGAGCCGGACCTCAAGCTGCCCGATCTCGTCATTGCGGGTCGCGTGGATAAGGCGCCCGAGCAGGCGGAGTTCGTGCTCACGCCGTCGCAGTACCTCAAGGAGAGCACGTTCGACCGCATGGCGGCCCAGGGCCGCAAGCTGGCCGCCGAGCATCGGGACACACTGACCCGCATCGAGCGCGAGATTGGCGTGCCCGGAAACGTACTGCTGGCGATCTGGGGCCGCGAAACCGATTATGGCCGATACGCTCTGCCTTACGACGCCATTCGCGTGCTGGCGACGCAGGCCTATACCGGCCGCCGCAAGGATCTTTTCCGCATCGAATTCGTGCACGCGCTCAAGATGCTGCAGGACGGCGTGCCGCGGACGAAGCTGCGCTCGTCCTGGGGTGGTGCGATGGGCATGACGCAATTCCTGCCCTCGGAATTTTACAAATACGCCACCGATTTCGATGGCGATGGCCGCGTCGATATCTGGGGCTCCATACCGGACGCGCTTGCCTCCGCGGCGAAACAGCTGGCGGGCAAGGGCTGGCGTCCGGGTGAGCCGTGGGCGATCGAAGTGAGGGTACCAGCTCAAACAGATTGCACCATCGCCGAGCCGTCACAGGTCATGCCGGTAGCCGACTGGCTGGCGCGCGGCTTTATCCCGGCCCATGGCAAGCGTCCGACACCGAACGAGATGAAGGTCGAGGCATCGCTGCTGTTGCCGGAAGGCACTTATGGTCCGGGCTTCCTCACGGCGAAAAACTATTTCGTCATCAAGGAGTACAATTTTTCCGATCTCTACGTGCTCTATGTCGGGCATCTCGCCGACCGCATCGCGGGGGCGCGCGCCTTCGAGACGCCGTGGTCGAAGACCGAGCAGTTGCGCAGCAAGGACGTGGAGGCGATGCAGCGCCGGCTTACTGCGTTTGGCTTCTACAAGGACAAGGTCGACGGCAAGGCGGGGATGCTGACGCGTTCGGCGCTCGGCGCCTTCCAGAAGGCCCGCGGGCTCAACGTCGACTGCTGGCCGAGCGCGGACGTCTTGCGCCGGATGAACTGATTATTCGCAAACCTCGACGGTATCCCACGCGCGCTTGCCGTTGATGATCTTGGGCTGGCGCTCGGTGTGACAGGCCGCGCTGTTCATCACGTTCGCGGGGAGGTTTGCGCTGACATCCGCCTCAGGGACATGATCGACGCCCGGCGGATTGGCGATCTGCGCGGCTTCCGCCGCCAGCGGCGCTGCGACCGCTGCTGCGGCCGCCGCGGCGCCCGCATTCATAGCGCAGCCGCGGCAGTAGGCAACCGCATCGCGTGCGCCAAACGAAATCGCCGTGACGGTCAGCGCCGCCACGGCGATCAGGAATTGCAGTCTTCGCATCGGGAGCCCCTCACGCCGAATCCGGCCCGATCAGGCGCCCGAAGCCCTTAGAAAAGGCTTAAGGGCAGACCCAACGCGGGCGGCTCCAGCCGATCGGATTGCCGTAGGCGTCGAACGCCACCGGCTTACGACGCCAGTGACCGCCAGGGCAGCCGACCGGGCCGGCGGCGTAATAGCCGTCGTACACGACATAGCCGGGGGCCGGCGCATAGCGCGGGCCGTACGCATTGGCGATCGCCGCGCCGGCAACCACACCGCCGAGCACGCCGAGACCGACGGCGCAGCCACGGCAGCGCGCATCAGCCGGAGAAGTTGTCGAGAGGGTGCCAACCGCGATGGTGGCCACCGCAGCCAGAGCAACCAAGGCCTTCTTCATCTCTGAGCTCCTTGAAAATGTCGTGGCGTGCCGAAGCTTGCCACGACGGGAAAACTACGCCCCTTCTAGTGCATGTAAAGAGGCAGCTTTAATTTGTCGGAAATTTGATCGCGCTGGTTCAACGTCGGCGCAAAAAAATCCCGGCCATCCATTCGGAAGGCCGGGATTTCGACTCGATGATGAAGCGTTGTTCAGCTTCGTTTAGTAGCAGACGCGCACGCGACGCAGGCGCCAGCCCCAGCCGTCCCAGACGCGTTCACGCCTCCAGTGGCAGCCCGCGCCGTAGCCGTAATACGGTCCCGGCGCGTAAGCGTAATAAGGACCGCCGCCATAGGCCGCAGAGCCGATGATGGCGCCAGCCGCGAGGCCGCCGATCACGCCGGCAGCAACAGCGCCGCCACCGCGCGCTTCGGCATCCTTCGGTGACGCAATCGCACCAATCGCAACAGCGGCGACCGCCGCCAACACGGTGAGAGTTCTTTTCATTGCACACCTCCTAACGCAGAAAGTCGAAACACCAACGTTCGACATTTCTTGGAGGTTCCTATTATCCGCGTGAACCGTGCGTGAATGAACCGCCTCTTAGGTGTTCCCTCGCGGCGTTGTGAGATTAAATTTTTGTCAGGTTGATCAGAGCGTCGTTGCGCGTCGCGCAAACGCGAAAGCCGCGTTCAATTTCGCGCGCACCAGCATCCAGGCGCGAAGGAACGGAGCAACCAGCTCGCCGCTGATCGTATGCGCCGGAAATTCGTCGGGCGTGACGCCGAACGCCTTCACCTCGCGATCCTTGGCTGGAATGTAAAGCGTGCCGAACATCCAGTCCCAAAGAGCAAGGCAACTGCCGTAGTTGCGATTGAAATGCTTTGGATCGCGCGAGTGGTGAATCTGATGATGCGCAGGGCTGACGAAGACGCGGCCAAGCAATCCACGAAATGCGATCCACACTTCGGAATGTTGCAGGTGGACGTAAGTGTGGATGAAGAAAACCAGGATGAGATTGGTGTCCGCCATCGCATATTGATAGGCCGTGTCGCCGAACACGTAGCGCGCGAGCCCGTTGGCGATGGCGGCCGCCAGAGCGAGGATGTTGGCGAAAATCCAGGTGTAAACCGGATGGACGCGGAAGTTCGTCAGGGGGGTGAGCACCTCCGCCGAGTGATGCACCTTGTGGAATTCCCACAACAGCGGCACGCGGTGCGACAGCCAGTGATTGAACCAATAGCCGAGCTCATAAGCGAGGAAGAGCATGAGCGTGACGGCGGCGTTCTGCGTCCACGAGGGCAGGGCGCTGGCTGTGGGTTGCCCCAGCGCGCCGACCAGCGCGGCGATGATGCCGTTCGTCACGCTTTCATATGTCAGCACCGCCCAGCCGAACACGACGCCAAAGACGAACACGTTGAAGAACAGGTAGCCGATGTCCGCGTGATTGGACCGGCTCTGCACGATGCGTTTTGGAAAGACGGCGCGGAGGAGCGTCCTGACGCGCAGCTTGCGGCCGCGCCGCAGCCGCTTGGCGCCATAGAACGCGACTGCGAACAGCAGCGCCGCGCTTAAAGACGATAAGGAGAAATGCGAGCCGAGCGACAGCAGCAGCTTCTGCAGCTGGCCGAAAAAATAGAGCACGCCCGGCGACAGATCCAACGCGGCACCCGATCGATTGATCGGCGCCGAATGTCTTACCCAAAAGTAAAGATTGCCTTAGGGCGATCGTAGAGTGGGTTTAGTTGAACTTGAGACCCGCGGCCTGCGCGACCTTTTTGTTGCTCTCGATTTCCTTCTTGATGAGCGCGCCGAAGTCCGCGGAGCTCATGGGCATCGGATCGATGCCTTGCGGAGCGAACTTTGCCTTCACTTCCGCAGTGTCCAGCACCTTGATCGTCTCTTCGCGCAGGCGATTGACGACATCCGGCGGCGTCTTGGCGGGCGCCAGCAGTCCATTCCAGAAGATGTAATCGGAATCCGCAAAGCCGGCTTCGAGCGTGGTTGGCACGTCCGCCAAGGCCGGCGTCCGTTGCGGCGAACACACCGCAAGCGGGATCAGCGTGTTCTGCTTGATGAAGGGAAGTCCCGACGTGATGCCGATCGCGCACCAATCGACGCGGCCGGTCATGACTTCGGTCAGCGCCTCCGGTCCGCCGCGGAAAGGCACATGCGTGCCCTGAAAACCGGCGGCGACGCGGAAGCGTTCGGCCGCCCAATGCGTGGCGCTGCCGACCCCGGCCGACGAGAATGTCATCTGCCCGCTCGCTTTGGCTTTCTCGGCAAGCTCCTTCACGGTCTTGATGCCCTTCGCCGGCGAGATGACGATGACATTGGGCACGCTGCCGAACGGCACCACGGCCGCGAAATCGCCCGACGGGTCGTAACTCAGATTGGGGTACACGGCCGGCGCCGCCGAATGCGCCGAAGCATTGACGAGCAGCGTGTAGCCGTCGGGGTCCGCCTTTGCGACGGCCGCGCTGCCGATGGATCCGCCGGCACCGCCGCGGTTTTCGATCACCATTGTCTGGCCGAGACGCTGCGAGAGCGGGTCGAGGACGATGCGGCCTATGACGTCGACGGTCGATCCGGCGCTGAACGGGATGATGACCCTGATCGGCCCTCTTGACGGCCACGCCTGCGCACGCGCGAATTTTGGTATGGCCGGCGCCGCGAGCGCCGCAGCAGCCAGTGTCAGCACGTGGCGGCGGGTTTTCATGATGTTGTCTCCCACAAGGCGGCGCAGCTTGTCGCCGCACCTCGCGCTTGGCAAGATCGCCGGAGTTTCACGTCATGAATACGGAAACCGCATGTACGATTTCAAATGGGATCACGTTCACCTGCGCAGTCCGGATCCGGAAGCGACCGCGCAATGGTTCGAGAAAATGCTCGGCGCGAAGGTGATCCGCACCATGCAGCAGGGCAAGCCGCGCATCGATCTCAAGCTCGGCGGCGCCGACATCTTCATTGCGCCGGTTGCGCCGACCGACAAGGTCAACGCACCGCCTGTGACGCCGTATCAAGGGCTCGATCATTTCGGGTTCTTCGTGAAAGACCTCGACAAGGTCGTCGCCGATCTCAAGAAAAAGGGCGTCGAGTTCACGATGGAGCCGAATAATCCGCGGCCCGGCATCCGCATCAGCTTCATCCGCGGCCCGCAAGGCATCTCGATCGAGCTCCTGGAGCGCGATCCGAAATACTGCTGAGCGTCAGTTCAGCAGCCAAAGCGACGCATTGAGCAGCGTGGCAAAGGCAACCCAGGCCGCATAAGGAACGAACAGGAGCGCGCTCGCGCGGTCGCTCTGCCATGCCGTGGCGATGAAGGCGAGGATGGTCGCCAACAGGACTGCAATGATCATCAAAGCGGCGCCGATCCAATGGGCCCCGAAAAACACCGGCGACCAAGAAAAATTCAACGCCATCTGCGCCAGCCACAAATTCATCGCGAGGCTGCGCGGCTCGCGCCTGAATGTGCGCCAGCCGGCAATGGCGATCAGCACATATAAAGTCGTCCAGACTGGCGCGAAAACCCAGTTCGGCGGGTTGAAAGCGGGCTTGTTGAGGCTCGCATACCAGGCATCAGGCGTCGTCAGATAACCGATGGCCATGCCGCAAGCGAGGACGACCACGATAAATGCGGCAAGCGAGATGTACTTATTGGCGGGCATGGCTCCTCATAACTTTGGCGGCGCTGATTGGTTGCGCTAGATTAGCGCGATGAACATCCGCCGTCCGCCTGACAGCCGTTCCGCCGCCGAGGCCGCCTTCAAGGCCGTGACCACGAAGAAGCCCGAAGGCCCAGACGACAAGCCGAAAGCCAACGCCATTCCCGGGGCGAAGGAAACCGTGTCTCTGCGCATCGACCGTGACGTGCTCGATCACTTCCAGGGCGAGGGCCCTGGCTGGCAGGACCGCATCAACGCCGCGCTACGCAAAGCGGCCGGCAAGTAAGGAGCGCGTGATGGCCTTTACGGTGACGAGCAACAGCTTCAAGGACGGCGACTATCTGCCGAAGCAACATATCCTCTCCGCCGATTTCGGATTTGGTTGCGCCGGCGGCAATCAGTCGCCGCACCTGAAATGGTCGGGTGGGCCATCGGGCACCAAGAGTTTCGCCGTCACTTGCTACGATCCCGACGCGCCGACCGGCTCCGGCTTCTGGCACTGGCTGGTGGTTAATATTCCGCCGAATGTCACCGAACTTGCGGCAGGCGCCGGCAGCGCCGGCGGCACGTTACCGGCTGGAGCACTGGCGACTCGTACGGATTTCGGTGCGCCCGGCTATGGCGGACCTTGTCCGCCGGAAGGCGATCATCCGCACCGCTATCTCTTTACTGTGTTCGCGGTTGGCGAGGACAAGCTTGACGTCAAGGCCGATACCTCGGCCGCGGTGATCGGCTTCAATCTGCATTTCAAGACGCTCGCCAAAGCGAGCATCATGGGTCTGTTCAAGCG
Organism: Pseudolabrys sp.; assembly: GCA_019247925.1. Taxonomy (GTDB): domain Bacteria; phylum Pseudomonadota; class Alphaproteobacteria; order Rhizobiales; family Xanthobacteraceae; genus Pseudolabrys. The sequence goes on along the minus strand of JAFBAG010000278.1, from coordinate 1,799 downwards.
CTAGCGCGACGGCTCGACGCCGTAGCGGCGGAGCAGCGCGGCGCGTTGCGGCGCTCCCGCAAAGGTCACGAAAGCCCTGGCGGCGTCCGGCTCTCTGGCAGCATTACTGACGGCCGCGGCAAACCCGATGCGGGTTTGCACTTCCGGCGGGATCGGCCCGGCCAAAGTGACGCCTTCGACTTCGGCGATGCGAGAGGACACGACCACCACCAGGTCGGCCTCGCCGCGCGCCACGACCTCGACCGTGTCTTCGGCCGGCATTGGCTTGAGCTTGTCCTTCATCTCGGCGGCGATGCCGAGCTTCTCCAGCACCGTTACGAAATAAACTCCGCTCGCGCCCTGGGCCGGATAGGCAACCGATTTTGCCGCGAGCAGCGCGGCGCGAAAGCCAGCGAGCGTCGAAATCGGTGGAGGAGACACGCCGTTACGTATGCCAACCCCAAGACCCGCCTTGCCAATATTGGTGCGTGAGCCCGCGACGAGCTTGCCGGCTTGCGTCAGCCGTTCGATCACGGCGGGATTGAGCACCACGGCGTCGAATTCCTCGCCCGCCACGATCTTGCGCTCGAGCGCGGCATTCACCTCGAAATGCAGCGCGACTTTATGGCCCGTCTCGCGCTCGAATTCGTTGACGATTGCGCGCACCGCGGCCCGCGCGCCGTTACCCGACAGGACGCGAATCTCGGCGGCGTCGGCACATCCGATAGATGCAAGAAACGCGGCGACGACGAACCGGATCACGGCGTTCCCGATACTTTGAGGATCTCGATCAGCTTGCGGTCCCGCCAGGCGCGCAGATCGGCGATAGTGCGCTTACCCGCTTCCTCGGCGACGCCGTCGATGATCTTCTTCTGCACATCTTTCGTCAGTTTGGGACTGCCGAGATCATCCATCCAGCTTTGATTGGCTTCGGCGAGATGGTCCATGAAATGCGCCATGCCGCCTTCGCCGCCGGCCAGATGGAAGGTCAAATGCGGCCCCATCAGCGCCCAGCGCAGACCGGGGCCGTAGGCGATCGCGGCGTCGACATCGGCCACCGATACGACGCCTTCATTGACGAGATGAATGGCTTCGCGCCACAGCGCCGCCTGCAAACGGTTGGCGACGTGAGCGGGCACTTCCTTCTTTATATGGATCGGGTGCTTGCCGGCTTTGCGGTAAAAATCCATCGCGGTTTCTATTGCCGCCGGGGATGTCTTGGCGCCCCCGACGACCTCGACCAGCGGGATGAGATGCGGCGGATTGAACGGATGTCCGATCACGCAGCGCTGCGGATGCTGGCACTCGACACTCACCCGGCTGATCAACAAGCCCGACGAGCTCGAGGCGATCACGACCTCAGCCGGCACCGCGGCGTCGAGCGTGGCGAGGAGTTCGATCTTGAGGTCCTCGCGCTCGGGTCCGCTCTCCTGGATGAAATGGGCGCCGCGCGCGGCGGCCGCGGGATCGCTGAAAAATTCAAGCCGGGTCTTGTCTGCCTCCGCGGTGACGAGCCCGAGCTTTTCCAGCGCACCCCACGCATTGTCGACAAACGAACGGACGAATTTTTCTCCCGCCGGTGAGGGCTCGTAGGCGGCCACCGTAAAGCCGCGGGCGAGGAAGCAGGCCGCCCAGCTCGCGCCGATAGTGCCGGCGCCGATCACCGCGATCCGTTTGGTCATATTGGCTTTTCCCGGAAAATTGCCGCTCCGGCCATGCTAGGCGGTTTTTGGGCCAGCGACGAGTCATGGAACTTTCCCGCGCGATATTGGATTGTCGGGGCGCAAATCCGTCACCTGAACACCTAGGAGATTTTTTCA
>JAFBAG010000245.1 GCA_019247925.1 Pseudolabrys sp. | reverse complement strand
TCCGCATGATCGATCTCTCAGCGGCCATTCCGACGCGGATGTCGTGTTGCATGCCTTGGTCGACGCGCTGCTAGGCGCGCTCACGGATGGCGACATCGGGGTGCATTTCCCCCCCAGCGATCCGCGATGGCGTGGGGCGCCCTCTTCGATATTTGTGGACTTCGCATTGGACCGGCTGCGCCAGCGGCGCGGAACGATCGCTCATGTCGACGTCAATATCGTTTGCGAGGCTCCGAAGATTGGCCCTCATCGCGACGCCATGCGCACTCGCATCGCGGAACTTTGCGGTATGGCGGTCGATCGTGTGGGGGTGAAGGCAACCACAAGCGAGGGTTTGGGGTTTACCGGACGTGGCGAGGGCATCGCGGCCTTTGTGACCGCCACAGTGCGTCTGCCGTTGGGTGAACATGCTGGATGATGACATTGTCGAGGCAGCCAAGCGGCTCCTCGCAATCTGCAAAAGAAAAAATCTACTGGTCGGGACCGCGGAATCTTGTACCGCGGGTCTCGTCGCCGGCACTTTGACGGAGATACCCGGCGTATCGAGCATCCTTGACCGCGGTTTCATCACTTATTCCAACGAGGCTAAGCATGAAATGCTCGGCGTCTCGCGCGACATCCTGAAAACGAAAGGCGCGGTCAGCCCCGAGGTGGCGGAAGCGATGGTGCGCGGCGTCCTCGGTCATTCGCACGTGCACCTTGCGGTATCGGTCACTGGAATTGCCGGTCCCGACGGCGGCAGCCCAGAAAAGCCGGTTGGCCTGGTCTTTTTCGGCGCCGGGACGCGCGGCGGCAAGTTGATCACTGCAGAAAAACGCTATGGCGACATCGGCCGCGACAAAGTACGCAAACAATCGGTCTTGCAGGCGTTTCGGATGTTGCACGAGCTCGCCGAAGGCGAGGCCGACAATCCGCCGCGCCAATCTCTAGGCTAGCTGTTGCGGCCGTAAACGCGGTCGGCCCGCGCCTCGAAGGCCGCGGCGAAGCGGCGAAATGCCGTGTCGAACATCGCGCCCATCAACATGCCGAGCATGCGGCTGCGAAATTCGTAATCTATCATGAATATCACCTCACTGGCGCCCTCGCCCATCGGACGAAATTGCCACCGGTTTTCCATGCGCCTGAAAGGGCCATTGAGATACTCAACCAAAATTGTAAGGCTCGGCCGGTCCAGCGTGACGCGACTGGTGAAAGTTTCGCGGATCAATTTGTAGGCGACCGTCATATCGGCCACGAGCACGTCGCGCGGGCCGGCCTTGCTGCGGCTTTTGACCCGCAGCGAAGCGCAAAGCGGAACGAACTCCGGATATTTTTCGACGTCGGCGACGAGGTCGAACATATCGACCGCGCCATGACGGACGCGCCGTTTGGTCGAAAAACTCGGCACCGCTCAGGTTCGCGCGGCGCGCGCTGCTCTCAGCCGGGCAAAGTCGTCCCCGGCATGATGCGATGAGCGCGTCAGCGGCGATGCCGAGACCATCAGAAAGCCTTTGGCATAGGCGATCGTCTCGAGCGCCTTGAACTCATCCGGCGGCACGAAACGCATGACTTCGTGGTGCTTGCGCGTCGGCTGGAGATACTGGCCGATGGTGAGGAAATCGACATTCGCGGAGCGCAAATCGTCCATCACCTGGAGGATTTCGTTGCGCTCCTCCCCTAGGCCAACCATGAGGCCCGACTTCGTGAACATGCTCGGATCGATCTCCTTGACCCTTTGCAGCAGCCGCAGCGAGTGGAAATAGCGCGCGCCCGGCCGGACCTTGAGGTAGAGCGAGGGCACCGTCTCCAAATTGTGGTTGAAGACATCGGGCTTGGCCGCGACCACAACGTCAGCCGCGCCTTCCTTGCGCAAAAAGTCCGGCGTCAGAACCTCAATGGTCGTCTGCGGACACCGCGCGCGGATCGCGCGGATAGTCTGCGCAAAATGTTCTGCACCGCCGTCGGCGAGATCGTCACGGTCGACAGACGTCACGACGACATGAGACAGGCCGAGCTTTTCCGTCGCATCGGCGACCTTCTCGGGGGCTTGCTCATCGAGCGCTTGCGGCAAACCGGTTTTAACGTTGCAGAACGCGCAGGCGCGCGTGCAGGTGTCGCCCAGGATCATGAATGTGGCGTGCTTCTTCTCCCAGCATTCGCCGATGTTGGGGCAGCCGGCCTCCTGGCAAACCGTATGCAGACCGTGGGCGCGCACGATGCGCTGGGTGTCGAGATAGCCGGGCGAAACCGGCGCCTTCACCCGAATCCAGTCCGGCTTTTTCTGAACCGGCGTGTCTTCGCGATGCGCCTTTTCAGGATGGCGCGGACGAAGTCCGTTGAGATCGTAGACGACGGCCATGAGCGTTACTTACGGATGTGCGGACCGCGCCGCAAGGTTCACATATTGAGCACGCGCCCATAGGCGTCGAGCACGGCTTCCTTCATCATTTCCGAGAGCGTCGGATGCGGGAATACCGTGTGCATCAGCTCTTCCTCGGTCGTTTCGAGGTTCATCGCCACGACATAGCCCTGGATCAGCTCGGTCACCTCTGCACCGACCATGTGCGCACCGAGTAGCTGTCCGGTCTTTGTGTCGAAGATCACCTTGACGATGCCTTGATCCTCTCCGAGCGCGATCGCCTTGCCATTGCCCATGAAGGGGAAGCGGCCGACACGGGCCTCAATCTTCTTGTCCTTCGCCGCCTCCTCGGTGAGACCAACAGATGCGATCTGCGGCGCGCAATAGGTGCAGCCCGGAATCATCGCTTTGTTGAGGGGATGCGGGTGCAAGCCCTTGATCGCCTCAACGCAAATGACACCTTCATGTTCTGCTTTGTGGGCCAGCATCGGCGGCCCGGCGACATCGCCGATCGCGTAAATACCCGGCACATTGGTTTTGCCAAGCCCGTCGGTGACAATGGTGCCGCGGTCGGTCTTCACCCCAAGCTTTTCTAGGCCGAGATTTTCGATATTGCCGACCACGCCGACGGCGGAAATTACGCGCTCGACTTTCAACGACTGCTTCGACTTGCCGTCGTCGATTTCGGCGGTGACGATATCGCCCTTCTTGTCGAGCTTGGTCACTTTGGCGCCGGTCAGAATCTTGATGCCCTGCTTCTCGAACGCCTTGCGCGCGAAGGCGGCAATTTCGGCATCTTCCACCGGGAGAATTTGCGGCAGCACCTCGACAATCGTCACCTCGGCGCCGAGCGTGCGGAAGAAGGAGGCGAATTCGACACCGATTGCGCCGGAGCCGACCACGAGGAGCGACTTCGGAATGCGATCCGGCACCATCGCCTCGAAATAGGTCCAGATTAGTTTCTTGTCCGGCTCCAGTCCCGGCAATACGCGCGGCCGCGCGCCCGTGGCGATGATGATGTGCTTGGCTTGATACTGCCCCGCCCCGAGCGCGCCTTTCGGCGCTTCGCTCTTCGACGCCTTCACCGTCACCTTGCCGGGGGCGTCGATGGCGGCATCGCCCCAGACGATCTGAACCTTGTTCTTTTTCATCAGAAAGC
>JAFBAG010000242.1 GCA_019247925.1 Pseudolabrys sp. | reverse complement strand
CGCCAGTACGGTATCTCCCTCCTCGGCCCTCTCGGCTTTGAAAACGCCTACGCGCTGGTGACGAAATCGAACCGCTTCAAATCAATTTCAGACCTTGCCGACAGGTCCGGTGAGATGACGATCGCCGGCGACTACGAATTCTTCGCGCGGCCGGAATGGCGCAATTTGCGCGAGACCTATGGCCTGAATTTCCGAGGCCAGCGCCAAATGCAGGCGGAGTTCATGTACCCCGCCCTCGCCGATGGGCAGGTCGATGTCATCGCCGGATATACAAGCGACGGCCAGATCGTCCGGTTCGGCCTTACGGTCCTGCAAGATCCGAAGAGCGCCATACCGCCTTACGACGCCCTGCTGCTGGTTTCGCCCAAACGCGCGGCGGATGAGAAATTCATCACCGCGTTGAAGCCGCTAATCAACGCGATCACAGTGGAGGCAATGCGCGAAGCCAACAGAAAAGCCGCCGAGGGCATGCCCCCGGCGGCTGTCGCAAAAACCCTCGCGCGATAATTGAGCGCGACTAATTCTTGGTCTTGTCGACCAGGGCCCGTTGCTTGATCCACGGCATCATCTCGCGAAGCTTCGCGCCGACCTGCTCGATCGGATGCTCCGCAAGCTTGGCGCGGGTCGCCTTGAATGAAGTCTGGTTGACCTTGTTCTCCAGCATCCAGTCGCGGGTGAACTTGCCCGATGTGATGTCGGCGAGCACCTTCTTCATCTCCGCCTTGGTCTCGGCGGTGATGATGCGCGGTCCGGTGACGTATTCGCCATACTCGGCGGTGTTCGACACCGAGTAATTCATGTTGGCGATGCCGCCTTCGTAGATCAGGTCGACGATCAGCTTGACCTCGTGAACGCACTCGAAATAGGCCATTTCCGGGGCGTAACCCGCCTCGACCAGGGTCTCGTAACCCGCCTTCATCAGCTCGACGAGACCGCCGCACAGCACGCTCTGCTCGCCGAACAGATCGGTCTCGCACTCTTCCTTGAAGGTCGTTTCGATAATGCCGGCCCGGCCGCCGCCGATCGCCGAGGCGTAGGACAGGCCAAGGTCGTGCGCGTTGCCGGAGGCGTCCTGATGGATCGCGATGAGACACGGCACGCCCGCGCCGCGCTGATATTCGGAACGCACGGTGTGACCCGGGCCTTTCGGCGCCACCATCAGCACGTCGATGCCCTTGCCCGGCTCGATCAGGTTGAAGTGCACGTTGAGGCCGTGCGCAAACATGATCGCGGCGCCGTCCTTGATGTTCTTCTTGATGTGCTCGTTGTAAATCTCGGACTGGAGCTCGTCGGGGGTAAGCATCATCATCACGTCCGCCCATTTCGCGGCCTCGGCGACTTCCATCACCTTGAACTTTTCGGCTTCCGCCTTCTTCACGCCGGCCGAAGATTTGCGGAGCGCCACCGCGACATCCTTCACACCGCTGTCGCGCAGATTGAGCGCGTGCGCATGGCCCTGCGAGCCGTAGCCGATGACGGCGACTTTCTTGCCCTTGATGAGATTGAGGTCGGCGTCCCGGTCATAATAAACACGCATGATACTTACCCCTGATCGGCCGTTCCGGCCTTTGTTCTTCCCGCGCTGCTTCTAGATTTATTGCCGCTTGGCGACAAGTCTTATCGCTGCATGCCGTCCGGCCCGCGCGTGATGGCGACGATGCCGGTGCGCGACACCTCGACCAGCCCGAGCGGCAGCATCATCTCGATGAATTGCTCGATCTTGTCGCTCTTGCCGGTGATCTCGAAGATGAAGCTCTCGGTCGAGGCGTCGATGACACGAGCGCGGAAGGCGTCGGCGAGCCGCAGCGCTTCGACGCGGTGCTCGCCCTTGCCCCTGACTTTCACCATCGCCAATTCGCGCTCGATCGCATTGCCGGCGGTGGTCATGTCGACCACGCTGTGCACGGGCACCAAACGGTCGAGCTGGTTCTTGATTTGCTCGATCACCATCGGCGTGCCGGTGGTGACGATAGTGATGAGCGACAGGTGCTTGGCGTGCTCGGTCTCGGACACCGTGAGCGACTCGATATTGTAGCCGCGGCCGGAAAACAGACCGATGACGCGCGCCAGCACGCCGGGCTCGTTATCGACGAGCACGGAGAGCGTATGCGCTTCCAGCTTCTGCGCCGTCGGCGCCGCCGGATAATGCGAAGTGGTGGGGGTTTGCGCGTTCATCGTTACACCAGCATCTTGCCTTCCTCGGTAATCGCCTCGTCGAGTTTCTCGGCGGCGTCACCCAGGATCATCTCGTTATGCGCGCGGCCCGACGGAATCATCGGGAAGCAGTTTTCCTTCTGATCGACCACGCAGTCGAACAGCACCGGCTTGTCGACATCGATCATTTCCTTGATGGCATGATCAAGATCGCCCGGCTTTTCGCAGCGGATGCCGTGCGCGTGATAGGCCTCCGCGAGCTTGACGAAATCCGGCAGCGCTTCGCTGTAGCTTTCGGCATAACGGCCGCCGTGCAGCAGTTCCTGCCACTGGCGCACCATGCCCATGTATTGATTGTTGAGGATGAAAATCTTGATCGGCAAGCGGTACTGCACCGCCGTCGAGATCTCCTGCATCGTCATCAGCACCGAAGCCTCGCCGGCGATGTCGATGACCAGCGACTTCGGATGCGCAAGCTGCACGCCGACCGAAGCCGGCAGGCCGTAGCCCATCGTGCCGAGGCCGCCCGATGTCATCCAGCGGTTCGGCTCCTGGAAGCCGTAAAGCTGCGCCGCCCACATCTGGTGCTGGCCAACTTCCGTGGTGATGTAGGTGTCGCGGCCCTTGGTCAGCTCATAGAGCCGCTGGATCGCGTATTGCGGCTTGATGACCTCGTTGGACGGCCGGTAGGCGAGCGACTTGCGCGCCCGCCACTTGTCGATCTGCTGCCACCAGCCGGAAAGCGCCTTCTTGTCGGGCGTTTTCGCGCCGGTCTTCCACAGCCGGACCATGTCCTCGAGGACATGCGCGCAGTCGCCAATGATCGGCACGTCGGCCTTGACGTTCTTGTTGATCGAGGACGGATCGATGTCGACGTGGATTTTCTTCGAGTACGGCGCAAAAGCATCGAGCCGGCCGGTGATGCGGTCGTCGAAGCGCGCACCGATGCAGATCATGACGTCGCAATCGTGCATCGCCATGTTCGCTTCCAGCGTGCCGTGCATGCCGAGCATACCCAGCCATTGCGGGTCGGCCGCGGGAAAAGCGCCCAGCCCCATCAGCGTGGACGTGATCGGATAGCCGGTTGCTTTCACCAACTCACGCAGCAGGTCGCTCGCCGCCTTGCCGGAATTGATAACACCGCCACCGGTGTAGAACAGCGGCTTCTTCGCCGATGCCATCAGCTCGATCGCCTGCTGGATCTTGGCGATGTCGCCCTTCACCTTCGGCTGATAGCCGCGGTGCGGGAAATCCTTCGGCTTCGAATACATGCCCTTGGCGAACTGGATGTCCTTCGGGATATCGACGACGACGGGCCCAGGCCGGCCGCTCGCCGCGATGTGGAAGGCCTCGTGCAGCGCGCGCGGCAGATCGGCGATGCTCTTCACCAGATAATTGTGCTTGGTACAGGGGCGCGTGATGCCGACCGTGTCGCATTCCTGAAAGGCGTCATTGCCGATCAGATGCGTCGGCACCTGGCCGGTGATGCAGACGATCGGGATCGAATCCATCAGCGCATCGGTGAGGCCGGTAACGGCATTGGTCGCGCCGGGGCCCGAGGTGACGAGAACGCAGCCGACCTTTCCGGTCGAGCGCGCATAACCCTCGGCCGCATGCACAGCGCCCTGCTCATGGCGCACCAGAATGTGCTGCACCTTGTCCTGCGCGAAGATCGCGTCATAGATCGGCAGGACCGCGCCGCCGGGATAGCCGAACAGGTGCTCGACGCCCTGATCGGCCATCGCCTGGATCACCATTTCCGCCCCGGTCATCTCGGTGCCGGCCAATTCGGTGCCGACCTTCTCGGTCCCCGCCTTGTTGGCGGCGGTTTTCTGGGTCCGCGTCTTTGTG
>JAFBAG010000212.1 GCA_019247925.1 Pseudolabrys sp. | reverse complement strand
TCGGTGGTCTTGCTGCCGTCAAACGCAAGCGCCGGCGCCGCGGAAGCGGCGAGCAGCAGCGCGATGCGAATGGCGTCAGATATCCGCATAGCATTCCTTCTCGGCCTTGCCGCCGGGATGGGTGATCGCGCCATTGAGCGCGTTGCCGACCTGTTGGGCGTATTTCCAGAGATAGCCGGACGTGTGCGAATTCTCGCGTGGCTTCCATGCGGCCTTGCGTTGCTTCAGCTCATCGTCCGACAGCTTGACGTCGATCGTGCCGTTGACGGCGTCGATCGTGATGATGTCGCCATCCTTGAGGAGCCCGATCGGGCCGCCGACGGCCGCTTCCGGCCCGACGTGACCGATGCAGAAACCGCGGGTCGCGCCTGAAAAGCGCCCATCAGTGATAAGCGCGACTTTGCCGCCCATGCCCTGGCCGTACAGGGCCGAGGTGGTTGAAAGCATTTCGCGCATGCCCGGGCCGCCTCGCGGTCCTTCATAGCGAATGACGAGAACTTCCCCTTCCTTGTATTTCTTAGTGCGGACCGCCTCGAAACAGGCCTCTTCGCCATCGAAACAACGCGCTGGACCCGAGAATTTCAGCTCGGTCATGCCGGCCACCTTCACGATGGCGCCTTCCGGGGCGAGATTGCCTTTGAGCCCGACGACGCCGCCGGTCGGCGTCAGCGGCTTGTTTGCCGGACGCACGACATCCTGGTTAGCATTCCACTTCACCGATTTCATGTTCTCGGCGATGGTGCGGCCGGTGACGGTCATGCAGTCGCCATGCAGGAAGCCGTTGTCGAGCAACGTCTTCATCAGCAGCGGAATGCCGCCGACTTCGAACATGTCTTTGGCGACATAGCGGCCGCCCGGCTTGAGATCGGCGACGTAGGGCGTCTTTTTGAAAATCTCGGCGACGTGAAACAAATTGAAGTCGATACCGCATTCGTGCGCGATCGCCGGCAGATGCAACGCGGCATTGGTCGAGCCGCCGCTCGCGGCGACAACCGCCGCGGCATTCTCGAGCGCCTTGCGGGTGACGATGTCGCGCGGACGGAGGTTCTGCTTTATGAGCTCGATAACCATCTCGCCGGCGGTCATGCAGAAGCGGTCGCGGATTTCGTAAGGCGCGGGGGCTCCGGCGGAGTAAGGCAGCGCGAGTCCGATCGCTTCGGACACTGTCGCCATCGTATTGGCGGTGAACTGCGCGCCGCAGGCACCGGCCGACGGACACGCGACCTGCTCCATTTCGTCGAGGTCTTCATCCGAAAGCGCACCGACGGAATTCTTGCCGACCGCCTCGAACATGTCCTGCACGGTGATGACCTGGCCCTTCCAGGAACCCGGCAGGATCGAGCCGCCATAGATGAAGATCGAGGGCACGTTCATGCGCACCATCGCCATCATCATGCCGGGCAGCGACTTGTCGCAGCCCGCGAGACCGACCAGCGCGTCATAGCCGTGGCCGCGTATCGTCAGCTCGACGGAGTCGGCGATGAGGTCGCGCGACGGCAGCGACGCGTACATGCCGGCATGGCCCATCGCGATGCCGTCGGTCACGGTGATGGTGCAGAATTCGCGCGGCGTGCCGCCGGCGGCCGCGACGCCCTTCTTCACGGCCTGGGCCTGACGCATCAGGGCGATGTTGCAGGGAGCGGCTTCGTTCCAGCAGGAGGCGACGCCGACGAAAGGCTGGTGGATCTGCTCTTTGGTCAGACCCATCGCGTAGTAGTACGAACGGTGCGGCGCGCGCGCCGGCCCTTCCGTGACGTGACGGCTCGGCAGTCGGTTTTTCAAACTGGTCTTGGCGTCCATTGCAGTCTTTTTGGCCCCCGCCTTAGCCCCAAAAAAGCCCGGTGAAAGGGCGGTCTGCGGCCGCGTTCGTGTCTGAAAACGGTATGGCTAAATAGCGGCGTCCGTAGGGTCCGCGACTCAGCCATGCCAAATGTTCCGGCAGTGTTGCGCCAAAGGCACAGGGGTGCGGCCTATCGCTTTACAGTGCCCAAGAAGCTCAGCCGGTCGTTCTTCAACCGCTCCGTCCACAAGGTTGCCCCCGATCTCGTCGGGGCGACGCTCCAGGTAGGCGCCTGCGCTGGGGTCATCACAGAGGTGGAGGCCTACCATCACACCGATCCGGCGGCGCACAGCTTTGGGGGCCAGACCGAGCGCAACGCGGTGATGTTCGGCCCGCCGGGCCACGTCTACGTCTATCGCTCCTACGGCATCCACTGGTGCATGAATTTCGTCTGTGAGGAGGAAGGCAGCGCGAGTGCGGTTTTAATCCGAGCGCTGGAGCCGACCGAAGGCCTCGGCTTGATGCGCCGGCGGCGCGGCGTCGAGGACATCCGCAATCTGTGCTCCGGCCCCGGCAAATTATGCGAAGCGCTGGGTGTGACCGGGGCGCATAACGGATTGGCCGTCGATGCGCCGCCCTTCTCGCTTTATAAGCGCAAACGCACGGCGCCTCTGGTGCGCGGGGTGCGGATCGGGATCACCAAGGCGGCCGAGAAGCCGTGGCGTTACGGGCTCAAGGGCTCGCGGTTTCTCAGCAAGCCGTTCAAAGACTAGACGTCTTTCAACCGCTTGAGCGCATCCTCGAACTTCGTCTTGCGGCTGACTGCCTCTTCGCGCTTCTCGCGCTCTTCTTCGACGACTTCTTCTGCCGCATGGGCGACGAACTTTTCGTTCGCAAGCTTGCTGTCCGAGCGCTTGATGTCGGCATCGGCCTTGGCGAGTTCTTTTTCCAACCGGGCGCGCTCGGCGCCGATGTCGATCACGCCGGCAAGGGGCAGCGCCGCGACCTCGCCACGCACGACGAGCTGCACCGCCCCTTTCGGTGCGCTCGGCGCGACTGAAATGTCCGAGACGCGCGCCAGCCGCTTGATGAAATCGCCCCAGCGGGCCGCGCGTCCTTGCGTGTCTTCGGAGACGCCAGCGAGCACCAGCGGAATGACGGCATTGGTATTCATCTCGGCCTTGATCGAGCGGATCGCGGTGATGAGATCGATCACCCAGCCGATCTCGGCC
>JAFBAG010000057.1 GCA_019247925.1 Pseudolabrys sp. | reverse complement strand
AACAGATTGAAGGCGAATACGGCGAGCGAAATCATCATGCCGGGAAACAGGATCATCCACGGCGCCTGCTTGTAGAAATCGGCGGCATTGCCGGAGAGCATCAGGCCCCAGGCCGCGGTCGGCTCGGTGACGCCGAGGCCGAGGAAGGAGAGCGACGCTTCGGCGAGGATGGCCTGCGCGATGAACGCGGTCAGCATGATGAGGTAGGGCGCGACCACATTCGGCGCCATGTGGCGGAAGATGATGCGGGTGTTCGAATAGCCCGCGGCGCGGGCCGCATCGACATAAGGCATCGTCCGCACCGACAAGGCCGCCGCGCGGACCACACGGGCGACGCGCGGGATGATCGGGATAGCGATCGCGACGATGAGGTTGATGTCGACGCCGCCCACGGTGAACTTGCGGAACGCCGCAACCACGACCAGCGCGAGAACGATCAGCGGAAACGCTAGCAGCACGTCCACAAACCGCTGGATCCAGTCGTCGACCTTGCCGCCGAAATAGGCCGAGGCGATGCCGAGGATCGCGCCAATCGACGACCCGGCGAAGGACGACGTAAAGCCGATCACCAGCGCGGTGCGCGAGCCGTAGATCAGCCGCGAGCAGATGTCCCGGCCATAGGCATCGGTGCCGCACCAATGCTCCCAGGAGGGCGGTCCCAACAACGAGGCGAAGTCGATATCGAGCGGGTCATAGGGCGCCACCAGCGGCGAGAAAATTCCGGCGAACATCATCAGGAAAATGATGACGAAGCTGACGGCGCCGAGCGGCTGCTGGCGGATGAAGTCGAGAATGACGCTTTGGCGGCGGGTGCGAACCGGCGTCGATGCAGGCAATGGCGCGGAGACAATGCTCATTGGCCGTACCGGATGCGCGGATCGAACACGGCATAGAGCAGGTCGATCGCCAGATTGACGAAAACATAAAACGCCGCGATCAGCATCACCATGCCCTGAATCAGCGTGAAGTCGTTGCGCGACACGCTCTGCACGAAAAGTTGACCGATGCCGTTGAGGTTGAACACCTGCTCGGTGACGACGAGGCCGCCGATCAGGAAGGTGAACTCGAGTCCGATCACGGTGATTGCGGGGAGCAGCGCGTTGCGCAGCGCATGGCGCGAGATCACCATTTTCTCGTACACGCCTTTGGCCCGCGCGGTGCGGATGTAGTCCTCGTTCATGACTTCGAGCAGCGACGAGCGGATCATGCGTGCGACAACCGCGCAGTAGCGGTAGCCGACCGCCATCGCCGGCCAGATCAACTGCTTGAGATTGGCCCAAGGATCCACATAAATCGGCGTGAAGGTGATGGGCGGCAGCCAGTTAAAGAAAGCCAATAGACTCAGCATAATCAGCATGCCGAACCAGAACGATGGGATCGACAATCCGCCGATCGTCAGGATGCGGACCGTGTAGTCGATCCAGGTATCGCGAAACAGCGCCGCCATCGTGCCCATGGGGATCGCCAGCAGCACCGCGATGATCGTCGCCATGATCGCGACTTGCAGCGACAATTGCAGCCGCAAGGCAATCTCTTCGAGCACCGGCCGCTCGGTCCACATCGAGATGCCGAAGTCGAACTTCGCCATGTTCACCATCCACTCGCCGAACTGCGCGTAGAGTGGACGGTCGAGACCGAGGCGCTTCCGTTCGAGCTCGATGGTTTCCTGCGTCACGGTGCCGCCGTCGCCGCGCAGCTTGATCTCGACGATATCGCCCGGCACGACGCGCAGCAGGAAAAACACCAGCACGGCGACGCCGATCAGGGTCGGGATCGCAAGCAGGATGCGGTTGATGGTGTAACGCAGCATGACCAAACGAATCCCGGACCGGCGTTGCCGCCGGTCCGGGCTCCATGACTCTTAAGCGTTGATCCAGACGTCGGCGAGGTCCTGGCCGAGGTTGTGGCTCGGCGACATTTTCCACCCCATCAGAGTCTTGTGCGTCGGCACGATACGGTGCCACCACAGGATCGGCTGCTGATAGGCCTGCTCGAAGACGCGCTTTTCGAACTGGCGGATCATCGCCTTGCGCTTCTCCGGGTCGCGCTCGCGCAGATGATCGTCATAGAGCTTGTCGAGCATCTCGTCCTTCGAGCGCGAGCGGTTTTCCGGCGCACGCGACAACGAAAGGTACTTGGCAAGGCCGAGGCTCGAATCGTCCATGAACAGATTGGAGAAGTCGATGGCGACGTCGTGGTTGCCCGCGTTCATGTGGGCAAGATAGGCGCCGGTGTCCGATTGCTTGTGCTCGACCTCAACGCCGATCTGGCGCCACTGATCGACCAGGAAGATGCCGGCGGGCGTGTAAGGCATCGCGAGATTGCGATTCCAGAGCACGAATTTGAGGTTTTCCTGGCCCGCTTCTTTGAGCAGTTTCTTGGCCTCTTCGCGGGATTTTTTGATGTCCTTCGAAAAGCCCGGGAGCTTCACCAGCTCGGCTTCCGGCGTCGCCATCGGCGAGCCGGGGCGGATCACGCCGCCGACCGCGCGCAGGGTCGATATCTTCGCCAGGCCGACGCTGCCGCCCCAGCGGTCGATCGCCATCGCGAGCGCTTTGCGCACCCGCACATCGTCGAACGGCTTCTTTTCGACGTTGAAGCAGACGAGCAGATTGAGGGTCCAGCTCGATTCCTCAATGCGGATCTTGTCACCCATCGCCTGGGTGAGGCGGTCGCGCTCAGCCGGAGAAATGCCGCGGAATTCGCCCAGCACCTGGCCGCCCTGAACCGCATTGAGCATGGCCGCGGCTTGCAAGGTGAAGATCCCACGAAAACCGTCGAGATAGGGCAGGCCCTTCTTGAAGTAGTTGTCGTTCTTCTTGCCGGCGACATGGCTGCCTTTCACGTGCTCGACGAAGGTGAACGGGCCTGTGCCGTTGACCTTGGTCTTCGGAAAGTTCGGATCGGCCTTGAGATCTTTCTCGGCGTAGATCGCATTCCACGGCGAGGCGAAGTGCTCCAGCATGGAGGCGTTGACCGCATTCATCTTGAAGATGACGGTGTTGGCGTCAGGCGTCTGGATTTCGCCGATGTCGTTGAAAGTCGCCTTGCGGGTGGAAACCACGCCGGCCGGCGGATTGCGCAGCCGCTCATAGGTTGCCTTGACGTCCGCGGACGTCAGCGCGGTGCCGTCGTGGAACTTCACGTTCGGCGTCAGCTTGAACGTGTAGGTCATCAGATCGGGGGCCACCGTCCACGACTGAGCGAGGTCGCCTTCAACCGCGGGGAACTTGGTCAGGTTGAAGCGCAGCAGCGTCGAATAGAACGGCGCGGCGAAATGCAGCGTCGCGTAGGTGTCACTGCCGTGCGAATCGTAGTGCGGCGTCTCGGCGCTGATCGCAAAGTTCAGCGTGCCGCCGCGCTTGACGTTGGCTTGCGCATGCGCGCGCGTGAAATCGAAGTTGAAGCCGCCGAGGCCGGCGGCGGTCGCTGCCGCCGTGCCCTGGAGAGCTGTGCGTCGCGTGATCTTCATTGCGTCTCCTCCTATGTCTCTTTTTTGTCGCCCCGATTGTGGTCCCGCCGCTCACACCTTGATGCAGGCGGCGAAATGTCCCGGCTTCTTTTCTTCCAGCGGCGGGACGACCTGTCGGCATTCCTCGCTCGCCAGCGGGCAGCGCGTATTAAATACGCAACCCGGCGGCGGCGCCAGATGGCTCGGCAGTTCGCCCTTGATCAACCGCGGCTCGCGTTCCTTCTCCACGGTCGGATCCGGGACCGGCGCGGCGTCGAGCAGCAGCTTGGTGTAGGGGTGCAGCGGGTCGCGATAAAGAACGTCGCGATCGGCGACCTCCATGATGCGCCCGAAATACATCACGAGGACACGCATCGAAATGTGCCGCACCACGGCGAGATCGTGGGCGATGAAAAGATAGGCGAGCCCGTATTTGCGCTGCAGCTCTTCGAGCAGATTGATGATCTGGCCTTGAATGGACACATCGAGCGCCGACACGGCTTCGTCGCAGACGATGAATGAAGGTTCCATGGCCAAAGCGCGCGCGATACCGACGCGCTGGCGCTGGCCGCCGGACAATTGATGCGGATAGCGCTCGGCCATTTCCGGCCGCAGCCCGACATTCTCCAGAAGCTCCGTAACCCGGCTGCCGATGGCGGCCTTGCCTTTCGCCAGGCCATAGACGTGCAGCGGCTCGCCGATGATCTGGCCCACGGTCATGCGCGGATTGAGCGAGGAATAAGGATCCTGGAAGATCACCTGGATCTTGCGGCGCAAGGCTTTGAGTTCGGCCTGCGAGGCTTTGCTGAGATCGGCGCCGGCGAATTTGATCAAGCCGGCCGTGGGCGATTCCAGTTTGAGCACAAGCCGGCCAACAGTGGTCTTGCCGCAGCCCGACTCGCCGACGAGACCGACGGTCTCGCCTGGATAAATGTCGAACGAGACGTCCTGAACGGCGCGCACCGTCCCGCCTTTGTCGCGCAGCCCGCCGCTGACGGTGAACTCCTTGCTCAGGTCGCGCACCGAGAGCAGCGGCTCGCCGCCGTGGGTCGTGTCATCTTGCGTCGTTCCGCTGGCCGCCGCCCAGACGATCTTGCCCGCTGCGATCTCTTGGTGACGGTGGCAGCGCGACAGGCCTCCGGTATCCGTCGGGTAGAGCGGGGGCTCCTGCTCGCAGATCGGAATTTTGTACGGGCAGCGCGGCGCAAAGCGACAGCCGGGCGGCACGCTCGCCATGTTCGGCGGCAACCCTTCGATGGTTTCCAGTTTCGAGCCGCGCGGCCGGTCAAGGCGCGGCACTGAGCGCAGCAAGCCCATCGTGTAGGGATGCC
>JAFBAG010000017.1 GCA_019247925.1 Pseudolabrys sp. | reverse complement strand
ATGCGTCGCATTCATGGCCGGCGACGGCGTGACCAAGTTCTATGAGATCGGCGCCGGCAAGGTGCTCAGCGGGCTGATCAAGCGGATCGCGGAAGGCGCGACCGGCACCGCGGTCGGCACGCCCGCCGATATCGATGCCTACAAAGCGGCGCGCGGCTGACGCGAGAAGGGAAACGGCATGTTCGAGCTTACCGGCAAGACGGCTCTGGTAACCGGGGCGACGGGCGGCATTGGCGGCGCGATCGCTAAGGCACTGCACAAGCAGGGTGCGACGGTCGCGATTTCCGGCACGCGTCGCGACGCCCTCGACAAGCTCGCAGGCGAGCTCGGCGAACGGGTGCACGTGCTGCCGTGCGATCTCGCGGACAAGGATGCGGTCGAGAAGCTCGTTCCGGCCGCCGAAGCCGCGATGCAGAGGCTCGACATTCTCGTCGCCAATGCGGGCGTCACAGCGGACAATCTGCTGGTGCAGCTTTCCGACGAGGCTTGGGAAAAAGTCATTGCGATCAACCTGACGGCATCGTTCCGGCTGGTGCGCGCTGCGACCAAAGGCATGATGCGCCGCCGCTTCGGCCGCCTGATCGGCATCACCTCGGTGGTGGGCGTCACCGGCAATGCCGGGCAGGCGAACTACACGGCCTCGAAGGCCGGCATGATCGGCATGTTTAAGTCGCTGGCCCAGGAATATGCCAAGCGCGGCGTAACGGCTAATTGCATTGCGCCCGGCTTTATCGCGACGCCCATGACCGACAAGCTCAACGAGAAACAGCGGGAAGCGATTCTCGGCAAAGTCCCGGCCGGGCGGCTCGGCAGCGCCGACGATGTCGCCACTGCGGCGGTGTTTCTTGCCTCGGATGAAACCGGTTACGTGACCGGGCAGACGTTGCACGTCAACGGCGGGATGGCCATGATATAGCGGAAACGCAAGGGCTTCTGACCCGCCGGCCTGCTGGCAAACGGTTTTCAGGTATGGTAGGCGGACAGCGGCCCAAACGGGGGCGACGACGGCGTCTCGCCAGCGTCAACCAAACGACGAGCTGCGGCGTTATATAAGTCGCGGCCAAAGACAAAACGCACGAGGTTGGAACGATGAGTGACATTGGCGAGCGGGTTAAAAAGATCGTTGTCGAGCATCTGGGCGTCGAGCCCGAGAAGGTGACCGAAGGCGCGAGTTTCATCGACGACCTTGGCGCCGACAGCCTCGATACCGTCGAGCTCGTCATGGCCTTTGAAGAAGAATTCGGCTGCGAGATTCCAGATGATGCGGCCGAGACGATCCTGACCGTCGGGGACGCGGTCAAATTCCTCGAAAAGAACGCCAAGAGCTGATCTCGCCCCCCGGGCTGCCGTAGCTTTTCAAGACATGAGGTCGCAAACTATGCGCGGGAACACGGCGCGTAGGACGCCCGTTATTCCTCGCGGAGCCGGTCGATGAGAAGAGTCGTCGTCACAGGCATGGGGATGGTCACGCCGCTCGGCAGCGGTGTCGAGCATACCTGGCAACGTCTGATCAAGGGCGAGAGCGGCGCGAAGGTGGTCGACAAGTTCGACGTGTCCGACCTCGCGTGCAAGATCGCCTGTTCCGTCCCGCGCGGCGATGGGGCCAACGGCACCTTCAATGCGGACCAATGGATGTCGCCGCAGGATCAGCGCAAGGTCGACGATTTCGTCATTTTCGCCATGGGTGCAGCGACGCAGGCCCTCAATGACACCAATTGGAAGCCGTCGACGGAGGACGAGAAAACGCGATCGGGCGTCATGATCGGATCCGGCATCGGCGGTATCGAAGGCATCGCGGAGACGGCGATCACGCTCAAGGAGCGGGGGCCGCGCCGCGTGTCGCCCTTCTTCATTCCCGGACGCATCATCAATCTGGCCTCCGGCTATGTTTCCATCGAACACGGCCTCAAAGGCCCCAATCATGCGGTAGTCACCGCGTGCTCGACCGGGGCTCACGCCATCGGGGACGCGGCGCGCATGGTCGCCCTCGGCGATGCGGAAGTCATGGTGGCTGGCGGCACTGAATCGCCCGTCAACCGCATATCGATCGCCGGGTTCGCCGCGTTGCGGGCGCTTTCAACCCATTTCAACGACCGGGCGACAAAGGCCTCGCGCCCCTATGACAAGGATCGCGACGGCTTCGTCATGGGTGAGGGCGCGGGCGTCGTGGTTCTCGAATCGCTCGAACACGCCAAGGCGCGCGGCGCCAAGATCCACGCCGAAGTGATCGGATACGGCCTTTCGGGCGACGCCTATCACATCACCGCTCCCGCGGAGGACGGCAACGGCGCCCTTCGCTGCATGCAAATGGCGATCAAGCGCGCGGGCATCACGGCAGACGAGATCGACTACATCAACGCTCACGGGACCTCGACGCCGCTCGGTGATGAGATCGAACTCGGAGCGGTCCAAAAGCTTGTCGGTAATTCGGCCGCGAAAATTTCCATGTCGTCCACGAAATCCTGCATCGGTCATTTACTGGGTGCTGCGGGCGCTGTGGAGGCGATCTTTTCGATCCTCGCCATGCGTGATGGTGTCGCGCCTCCGACCATCAACCTCGATAATCCGTCGGTCGAAACGCCGATCGATCTCGTTCCCCACCAGGCGCGTCAGCGTCAAATCGACACCGTGCTCTCCAACTCGTTCGGCTTCGGCGGCACCAACGCTTCGCTGATCTTCCGCCGCTATGTAAACTGAAGTCTTCGACGCCGCCCCTCGCTTTCGCCATATTTGCTTTTAACGTGCGTTCGCGATCTGATTTCGATCAGACCTCCCGCTCGTCAGACTGGACGCCTCGTGAACGCCAAGCCGCCCGGCAGCAATGGATTCGATGACCCCGCCGCGGGCGTGCCGCCGGTCGCGAACCGGGGTTCATCGGCAAGGCTCGCCGATCGTCTTGCCCAAACCCGCTTGAGCGAGCCGCCGGCCGCTGGAAGTTCAAATCCGGCGCCGGAGCCCGGAGCGGGCCGCAACATTTCGCCGCCGCCTCCGCCACCGCGGCTGGAAGCGGGCGCAACGCCGCCTTTGTCGGATCTGCCCAACGGGGGCGACAACGGCCGGCGCATTGCGCCGCGCAGTGCGCGCGCTGCGCTCGAACCTGAGCGTGTTCCGATGCCGGCGCGCCGTTCGCGTCGCGTGCGGCATCCCCTGGTCATCGCCGGCAACGCGGTTTTCACGTTTCTGGTGCTGCTCGCCATTCTGGTTGGCGGCGGCCTCATGATCGGCAAGCAGCGTTTCGAGGCGCCGGGTCCGCTTGCCGAGAACAAGATCGTCAACATTCCGCGTGGACTTGGCATCCGCGACATCGCCGACCTCCTGGTTCGCGAAGGGGTGATCGATCAGCCTTGGGTTTTCGTCGGCGGCGCGGTCGTTCTGAAAGCGCGAGAAGGGCTCAAATTCGGGGAATACGAATTTCCGAAGCAAGCCAGCCTTCGCGATATTGTCGACATCATCATAGAGGGGCGGGTCGTCCAGCATACGCTCACCATTCCGGAGGGCCTGACATCCGAGCAGATCGTCGCGCGGCTTCTGGAGAACTCGGTGTTGGCTGGCCCCATCCGCGAAATTCCGCGCGAAGGCACGCTCTTGCCGGAAAGCTACAAATTGACACGTGGCACGGCGCGGGATCAGGTCATCCAGCGTATGCAACAGGCCGGCCAGCGCGCGCTGCAGGAAGCCTGGGAGCACCGCGCCGCGGACCTTCCGGTGCGCAGTCCGGAGCAATTGCTCACGCTCGCGTCGATCATCGAGAAGGAAACCGGCAAGCCGGAGGAGCGCACCCGCGTCGCCGCGGTGTTCGTCAACCGCCTCAAGCAGCGCATGCGCCTGCAATCCGATCCGACCATTATTTACGGGCTCACGGGCGGCAAAGGCTCACTGGGCCGTCCCATCCAAAAGAACGAAATCGACCAAGCCACGCCGTATAATACGTATGTCATTGATGGCTTGCCGCCCGGGCCGATCTCCAATCCCGGCCGTGCATCGCTGGAAGCGGCCGCCAATCCGGCGCGGACGAAGGAATTGTATTTCGTCGCGGATGGCACCGGCGGGCATGTGTTCTCCGAGCGCTACGATGATCACCAGAAGAACGTCGGGAAATTACGCGCGCTGGAGCGATCCGGCACCGCCATACCGACCGCTCCGCCGGCGCCGTCCACGCCAGCCCCCGCGCCTGCGGCGCCCTTGCGCCGCTGACGAGCACCGCTACAGTCGCGGCGCAATCAAGAGTGAGTGTGATCGATGGCCTTGTCGAGCATGACCGGCTTTGCGCGCGGCCACGGCGTGAGTGGCGCGTATGCCTGGGCTTGGGAGATCAAGTCGGTCAATGCCAAAGGGCTCGACATTCGCGTGCGCCTGCCGCCGGGTTGGGACGCCGTGGATGGGCCGGTCCGCAGCCTTGCCAATGAGGCGCTGTCGCGCGGCACGATCTACGCCACGCTCACCGTCGAGCGCAAAGGCGTTCCGCCTGCGGTGAAAGTCAACGAGCCTGTTCTTAACGCCGTGCTGTCCGTGCTGGACGGCCTCACGCGAAAAGTGAATGCCGCGCCGCCGACGCTCGACGGCATTCTGGCGCTCAAGGGGGTCATCGAAGTCAGCGACCAGGACGAAAAGCCCGAAGAGCGCAGCGCCGCCGAGGCGGCGATTATCGCGGGCTTCACGGCGGCGCTTCGCAATCTCATCGCGGCGCGTCGAGAAGAAGGCACGGCCTTAGGCCGTATCCTCGAGAGCCGGCTCGGGGAAATCGCGACTCTGCGTCAGCGCGCCGATCAAGCGCCCGGCCGCACCGCGGAGGCAGTCAAGGCGAGGCTCGCCCAGCAAATCTCGAGCCTGATGGAGACCGGCGGCCGCTTCGATCAAGACCGGCTGCATCAGGAAGCGCTGCTTCTTGCGGCCAAGGCGGATATCCGGGAGGAGCTTGATCGGCTCGAAGCCCATGTCGCGCAGGCCCGCAAGCTCCTGGGGGACGGCGGGGCGGTCGGCCGGCGGCTCGATTTTCTCTCGCAGGAGCTTAACCGCGAATCGAATACGTTGTGCGCCAAGGCCAATGACGTCGAGCTCACCAATATCGGGCTCGAGCTCAAGACCGTGGTCGAACAATTTCGCGAGCAGGTTCAGAATCTCGAATGAGCAAGCGGCGGGGTATTATGCTGGTGGTTTCTTCGCCCTCCGGCGCCGGCAAGACCACGCTTACCCGCAATCTCGTCAATGCCGATCGCAATGTTAAGCTGTCGATCTCGGTGACGACCCGCGCCAAGCGCCCCAGTGAAGTCCACGGCCAGCATTACTATTTCATCTCGAAAAAAGAATTCGCGCGCATGCGCGGCGCGGGCGAGTTGCTCGAATTTGCCAAGGTGCACGGCAATTATTACGGCACGCCGCGCAAGGCGGTCGAGAAAGCCTTGTCGGCGGGCCATGACGTCCTTTTCGACATCGATTGGCAAGGCGCAAAGCAGCTCTACGAAAAGATGCGCGCCGATGTCGTGAGCGTTTTCGTCCTGCCGCCTTCGGCGCGGGAATTGAAGTCGAGACTGGAGCGCCGCGCCGAGGACAATCGTGACGTGATCCGTCGGCGGCTCAAGAACGCGGCGACCGAAATCCCGCACTGGGCCGAATACGATTATGTGCTGATCAACCGCGATCTCGACCGGTCCTTCCGGGATTTGCGTCACATTCTCGCGGCCGAACGCGCCAA
>JAFBAG010000186.1 GCA_019247925.1 Pseudolabrys sp. | reverse complement strand
CTCTGCTCAAGTAACGGACAGTGGCCGACGCTGTAGTCATGGCCGTCGGAGCGGCCGTTGATCAGTAAGTGCTCCGCCATCCACAGGTATCGTCGACGCGGCCCTTGTGGCACGCGCACGTGCGCGCGCGTATAGGCGCGCCGCCTGATAGGCAAGAGCCGCCGGGTGGCGCCGTTCAAATATCCCTGACGCAAATCGGCACGGCCAGGTTCGCGGCGCTCGAAGAAAAGCCGGCGGCGAAGTTGCCCACCGGCCGTTTTTTATACTGGTGATAATTGAAGGTGCGTTACTTGGCGGCTGGCTTCCAGATCCAGGGAAGCAGCGCCGCGACGTCCTCAGCGGTCTTCGCCTTCGGCAGCTCGGTGAAGACGGCTTTGAGGTAGAGGAAGGGATTGATGCCGTTGGCGCGAGCCATGACGATCAAGCTGTAGAGCGCGGCACTCGCTTCTGCGCCTTTGGCGGTATCGGCAAATAGCCAGTTGTTGCGTCCGACGACGAAGGGGCGGATGACGCCCTCCACGGGGTTCGTATCGAGTCGCAGGATCGGGTTGTCGAGGAAGAGAATCAGCTTCTCCCAGCGTTCCAGCATATAGCGCACGGCGATGCCCGACAGCGTCTTCGGCGGTAGGGTCGGCGCCGTCTCGTCGGCCCAGGTCTTCAGCTCGGCGATGATCTTCGCCGACTTCTCCTGACGGATCTTCAGACGCACGTCATCGGGCGCGTCCTTGCCGATGTCCTCGCGCTCGATGCGGAAGAGCGCATTTATCAGTTCGAATCCAGCCTTCGCCTTGATCTCGCCCTTGAAGTCCTCGGCGACGGCCTTGATCGCCTCGTCGAACTTGCGGCGCACATGCGCCCAGTCTCCGACCAGCGTGATAGCGGGCATCTTCGCTGCCAGAGTTTCATATGCTTCATAGCCATCCGTATGGAGATAGCCGGTAAAGTCCTCCAATACGCGCAGCGGTACGGTGTGACTGCGCGATGGTCCAAGCTCGTAGAGGACGATCTTCGCGTCGTTCGGGCCGTTGGCCATGAAAGCCCACATATAGTTTTCAGCGGTGGCCGCCTTGCCGGTTCCCTTGTGGACCTGGATGCGAGTCTCGTCGGCTTGGATCACTTTGCATTTGACGAGCTCATCACGGATCAGGTTGATGAGCGGCGTGATCACCACACCGAGCGCGATCATCCATCTCGCCATCGTTGCTCGGACCAGATCGATTCCAAAGCGCTTGAAGATGCCCTCCTGCCGCGCTAGCGGCAGGGCGTCGGCGTACTTGGAGACCGCGATATAGGCCAAGAGCCCCGGTGCGGCCATCGACTTGGGGATCGGATGCGGCTCCACCGGCGCGGTTTTCATCGTGGGAGACTCGATACCGCCCATGCAGGTCGTGCAAGCGCAGCCGCCGTACTTGAGCCGATGGGTCACGATGACGGTGATCTTCATCGGCTCAATATCGAGGGTCTTCGAGACCTCCTCGCCGATGACACTGAGCGGCTGGCCCGAATGGGCGCACACCTTTTCCGAGTCCGGTAGGTCGATCGTCTTGTGGATCTGCGGCAGATCGTCCGGCAGCGGTTTCCTACGTGACTTGCCGCGCTTCCTGGGCTTCTTGGGCTTGTCAGGCTTTGCCGGCGTATCGGCAGCCAGGGCCTCGGCTTCGTTGAAGAGCGTGCCTTGGCCGCTTGGCGCCACCTCGCTCGACTTGGCGAAGCGCAAGCGCTTCAAATGCCGAACCTGCTCCTCGAGGTAGTTCTTGTCCTCGAGGAGCTCTTTGTTTTGCCGCAGGAGAAAGGCGATCTGCGCGACGAGCTCGTCGTAGCTGGGGTGCGAAGAAGTAGCTTGCGTTGCGGCGTTCATCGTCGCAACGCAATAGCAAATCTACCGATATCTGTCGCTAGGAAACCGCCGAATATGCGAGCGTCGCGTGCGGCTTCGTCGGCGTGATGTCGAAACCTCGGAGCAGCGACTCGAGCTGCGCGACCGACAGCTCGATTACGTCACCGTCCATCTTCGTCGGCCACCGAAACCGCTCCTCCTCGAGTCGATACACCCATAGCGCGAAGCCGCTTTTGTTCCAGTAAAGCAGCTTCACATAGTCACGACGCCGCGTCGTGAAGACGAACAGCGCGCCGCCAAATGGGCTCTTGCCCATCGCCCCTTGGACGATCTGCGCCAGGCCATTGATCTGCTTCCTGCCGTCCACCGGGGTCTTGTGGAGATGGATCTCGCCGAAGTCGCGCACGCTCCTCATCGCCGACCTCCCACCGCCGTAACCACCTGCGCGATCCAAGCGGGATCGGAGCCGGAGTCAAACTCGAGCGTCACGTCACCGCCGACGCAAAGACGCGCAGCGCCGAACCTCGCCACGGGCACAGCGGGCGCGACGGCAACGCGCGCAAAAGCTGCCTCGGCCGCCGGCATTTTGCCGGCCCGGTTCAGGTGGTAAGCAAGCTGGTGGAGCTTCAGGCCATGCTCGCGGCAATAGGCGCTGCGCTTCAGCCCAGAGGCTTGGAAGTTTTCCAGGTGCCGCTGCCAGAAGGCGGCGCGGTCGGGGGTC
Organism: Pseudolabrys sp.; assembly: GCA_019247925.1. Classification (GTDB taxonomy): domain Bacteria; phylum Pseudomonadota; class Alphaproteobacteria; order Rhizobiales; family Xanthobacteraceae; genus Pseudolabrys. The sequence goes on along the minus strand of JAFBAG010000186.1, from coordinate 229 downwards.
TTGATCGCCATGTCGGTTCCTCCGCCACGTGTTTCGTGGTGGAGAGCACCTTATCGCAGCGTTTCAGGCGCCAGGAGATGGGGTTGGCGGATCAGTTACTTCGCTCCGGCTGAAGCGGATCATTGCGTTAGACGTCGTCGTGCTAGCTTTCTTGTATACTCTCAGGCTCATCGCCGGCGGCGCCGCGGCCGACGTCGTCGTCTCGAAGTGGCTGCTCGCCTTCAGCATC
>JAFBAG010000002.1 GCA_019247925.1 Pseudolabrys sp. | reverse complement strand
GCCGCGACGAGAAGGCCGAAGCGCATCAGCCGCGCCGGCATTTCACTGCGCGGCACGGTGCAGCGCGTCCCATTCGCGCAGCGCCTTGGCATCGCGCGGCGTAACGTCCGGATAGGCCGGATCGGTCCCGACCTCCGGAGTAATTTTCCAGGAGCGCGCGCACTTCTTGCCTTCGGCCTGCTTCACCACAACCGCAACGCCTTCGGTTTCCGGCAAACGGAACGCGTCGGCCGGTCCTTCATCCTTTACCAAAGTTGCGGCAGAGGTGATGCAGATTTCGGCGAGGTCGAAGTCGAGGACCGCCTCGTAGAGGCCCTCATTGGCGACGTGAATGATGGGATGCGCTTCGAGCGACGAGCCGATCTTTTTATTCGCGCGCTCAATCTCGAGAGCGCCGGTCACGACGCGGCGCACGTTGCGAATCTTTTTCCATTTCTCCGCGAGCCTGTCGTCGCGCCACGCTTTCGGCACGGTGGGAAATAATTCGAGATGCACCGAGGCCGCTTTCTCACCATAGCGCGACATCCACGCCTCCTCGGCGGTGAAGCAAAGCATCGGGGCGAGCCAGGCCGTGGTGCAGCGGAACAGATGATCGACGACCGTGAGGCAGGCCTTGCGCTTCGGCGACGAGATCGGCTCGCAGTAAAGCGCGTCCTTGCGCACGTCGAAATAGAACGCCGACAAGTCCGCCGTCATGAACTCGGCCAGCGCCGCGAAGATGCGCTTGTAGTCAAATTCCTTGTACGCTTCACGCACCACCGCATCGAGTTCGGCGAGACGATGCAACATCAGCCGCTCGAGCTCCGGCATTTTTGCAAGGTCGGTGCGGTCCGCTTCGCGGAAATGCGCGAGGGTGCCGAGCATCCAGCGGATGGTGTTGCGCAGCTTGCGGTAGGTGTCGGCGGTGGTTTTGAGGATTTCCGGGCCGATGCGAAGATCGGCGGAATAGTCCGAGGCGCAGACCCACATCCGCAAGATGTCGGCGCCGGATTGCTTGATGACGTCCTGCGGCACCACGACATTGCCGAGCGACTTCGACATCTTGCGGCCGTCCTCGGCCAGCACGAAGCCGTGGGTGAGCACAACGTCGAACGGCGCGCGGCCGCGGGTGCCGCAGCTTTCCAATAGCGAGGAATGAAACCAGCCGCGATGCTGGTCGGAGCCCTCGAGATACATGACGGTGTCGGGTCCGCCATCAGCCTTGCGTTTGATGCCGGCGAGCGAGGGGAAATGCCGCGGGTCTTCCAGCACGAAAGCATGGGTCGAGCCGGAGTCGAACCAGACGTCGAGAATGTCGTCGACTTTCTTCCAGCCTTCCTTGGCCTTGTCGCCGAGAAAGCGCTCGGCCGCGCCGGGCTTGTACCAGGCGTCGGCGCCTTCCTTCTCGAAGGCTTCGCCGATTGCCTTGTTGACGGCCTCGTCTTTCAGGATCGTCGCAGAACCGTCGGCGTTTTCCTTGACGAACACCGCGATCGGAACGCCCCAGGCGCGCTGGCGCGAGATCACCCAGTCCGGGCGGCTCTCGATCATGCCGGTGATGCGGTTCTCGCCCTGCGGCGGCACCCAGACGGTCGCCTTGATCCCGGCGAGGGCGCGATCGCGCAAAGTGTCGCCGGCTTTCGTGATGTCCTTATCCATCGCGATGAACCACTGCGGCGTGTTGCGGAAGATCACCGGCTTCTTCGAGCGCCAGGAATGCGGATACTGATGCTTGAGGCGCCCGCGCGCGATGATGTTGCCGGCTTCCGCCAGCGCCCTGATCACCGCCTCGTTGGCATCGCCCTTCTCGCCCTTGTCGTTGATGACGCGCTTGCCTTCGAAGCCAGGTGCCTGCGCAGTGAAGGCGCCATTCTCATCGACGGTGTAAGAAATGGCACTGTTGATGCCGCGCGCGTCGAGCGCGCGCGCATTCGCGGTCCAGACCTCGAAGTCCTCGCGGCCGTGGCCCGGCGCGGTGTGAACAAAGCCCGTACCGGCGTCGTCAGTGACATGCTCGCCAGCGAGCAACGGCACCGCAAAATCGTAGCCGCCTTTCGCTTTTAGTGGATGGTCGCAGGTTATTCCGGCAAGCACGGCCGATGAAATGTCTCCAACGCGCTCATGCACGGCGACCTTCGCCTGCTTGAACACATCGCCGGCCAGCTTGTCGGCGAGGATGAAGATGTCGCCGGGCTTTGCCCAATTGCCTTCGGGCGCCTCCGTCACCTTGTAGAGGCCGTAAGCGATCTTTTCCGAGAAACTGATGGCCCGATTGCCCGGCAGCGTCCAGGGTGTCGTGGTCCAGATGACAACGCTTGCCATGCCCGGCAAGCCAAACGCGATGGCGGCATCCTTGCTTTCGGCATCCACCGCCCGTACCGGAAACTTCACCCACACCGTATCGCTGGTGTAGTCCTCGTATTCGACCTCGGCCTCAGCCAGCGCAGTCTTCTCGACCACCGACCACATCACCGGCTTCGAACCGCGGTACAAAGTGCCGTTCGCCGCGAACTTCATCAGCTCGCGCGCGATCTGCGCCTCGGAGGCGAAGTCCATCGTCGTATAGGGATGCTCCCAGTCGCCCTCGACGCCGAGCCGTTTGAACTCCTCGCGCTGCACGTTGAGCCACTTCTCGGCATAGGCGCGGCATTCCTGGCGGAACGCGATCATCGCCGCGGGGTCTTTCAGGTCCGGTTTCGCCTTGCCCTTGGAGCGGTAATTCTCTTCCTCGATCTTCCACTCGATCGGCAGGCCGTGGCAGTCCCAGCCCGGCACGTAATTGCTGTCGAAGCCGAGCATCTGCTGGCTGCGCGACACGACGTCTTTCAGGACCTTGTTGAGCGCCGTGCCGATATGGATGTTGCCATTGGCGTAAGGCGGGCCGTCGTGGTGGACAAAACGCGTGCGCCCTTTGGCCTGCGCGCGCATCTTCTTGTAGATGCCCTCGCCCGCCCAGCGCTTCAGAATTTCCGGCTCGCGCTGCGGCAAGCCCGCGCGCATCGGGAATTCCGTCTGCGGCAGGAACAGCGTTTCGGAGTAATCGCGCTCGGGCTTATCGGGCTTATTCATGTGCGGCGGTGTTTAGCAGGCCGATTCCGCAACGGAAAGGCTCGGGTCAAAGCGCCCCCAGCACCGGAAAAGCCGCGCCGGCGCGCGACAGGTTCTCTCGCGCCAAGATTTCACGCGCCTTG
>JAFBAG010000303.1 GCA_019247925.1 Pseudolabrys sp. | reverse complement strand
CGATGAGCGGAACCGTCATCAGCGCGGCTTGCCAGAATTTGAGCTGCCATAGTTTCCACACAACGACGAAAGCGAGCACCCCGTCCACGACCATCGTGGTCGCGACGGCGATGCCATAGGCCGAAGCCAGCGCGCTCGAGGTCCGGAAGAGTCCCACCAGAAGCAGGACGCCGATCAGCAAGGCAAACGTCACCCGCGGAATATAAATTTGCCCGACGTGCGACGCCGACGTGTGGAGAATCGCGAGACGCGGGAGCAGGCCCAGCTGAATCGCCTGATGCACAAGGGAATACGCGCCCGTGATGACCGCCTGGCTGGCGATGACTGTCGCGGCGGTGGCGAGCACCACCATCGGCAGCAGGGCAAATTCAGGCACCAGGCGATAAAACGGATTTTCGATCGCCGTGGGATTGGACAGCACCAAAGCCCCCTGCCCGAAATAATTGATCAGCAGCGACGGCAAGACCAAACCGAACCATGCGATCTGAATGGGCTTGCGGCCGAAATGACCGAGGTCTGCATAAAGCGCTTCGCCGCCGGTGACGCAGAGAAACACCGCCCCTAACGTGATGAGCCCGATCGTGCCGTGGGTCCAGAGAAATTGGACGCCATAAAGCGGATTGATCGCGAGCAGGACGTGCGGGTCATCGAAAATGTGCAATGCGCCGGCGACCGCGATCGAAACGAACCACACCACCATGACGGGACCAAACAGCGCGGCCACGCGCGCCGTGCCGCGGCTTTGCGCGGCAAACAGGGCAATGAGAATGACGACAGCCAGCGGCGCGACAAACTCGCTGAAGGCCGGGCTAACGATTTTCAATCCTTCGACAGCCGACAGCACCGAAATCGCCGGCGTGATGACGGAATCGCCCAGAAACATCGCGGCGCCGATAACGCCTAGCAGCAGCACAAAATGCGGGCGGCGGCCGATAGCGCGCGCCGCGAGCGTCATAAGGGACAACGTGCCGCCTTCACCATTATTGTCGGCGCGCAGCAAGATCAGCACATATTTCAGCGTCACCGTCACGATCAGCGCCCACAGGATTAGCGAGAGCACGCCCAGCACGATGTCACGGTCGACCATGCCCCCTGCGGCGGCGGCGTGCGCAGCCTCACGAAAGGCGTAAAGCGGGCTGGTGCCGATATCGCCGTAGACGACGCCGACGCTGCCGAGGGCGAGCGCGGCAAATGACGGCGCTTCGCTGCCGGTGTGGGCCGCGTTGGCGGAGACTTTCGCGGCCTCACTCATGGACGAAGGATGCGCCTCATTGGAAGGCGCGCCTTATAGCACCGTGTCATTCAGCCGAACACGGACTAATTCCGCAAAGTTATCAACAGGCTAGGAAGGGATTAGGGTTTGAAATCCGCTGGGATCGGCGGCTCTTCCCGCATCAAAGTGATGGTCACCCGTCGGTTGGGCGCCATGAAGGGATTGTCCGGGAACAACGGCTCGGTATCGGCCTTGCCGGCCACCATTGAGACATTGCCGTTCGGGACGCCCTCTTCCGCCAGGATCTGGCGCACCGCATTGGCCCGATCAGCCGAAAGCTCCCACGGCCCATAACCGGGTTTCGCCGGAACCTTGCTCGATGCCGTATGGCCGACGATCTGGATCCGGTACGGCATTGCCTTCAAAGCCGGCGCCATCTTCTGGATCAGCTTGCGCGTGCGCTCGTTCGGCTCCTTCTCGCCATCGCGAAACATGGAGCGACCATCCTGGTCGACAATCGCGATGTTGAGGCCGTTCTTGGTTTCCTCGAGCACGATATTTTTGGAGGCCTCGGTGATCTCCGGCATTTCCTGCAAGGCTTGGCGCAATGAGGCGGATGCGAGCGCGAACTTGCGCTCCTCCTTGAAACGGGCGCCGTAGCTGCGCTGCTTGTCGTTCTCGTCCGGGCTCGGCGTGGATGACGCTTCTTCCGGATTAATGATCGCCGCGTTCTTGAGTTTCGGCCGGGTCGGGAGACCGAGTACTTCGATGATGCCGGAGTAGCGCACGCGGTCCTGAACGCCGAACGCGTCGCGCATCGATCCGGCGACGACCTGAAGCTTCGCTTGATCTTGCGTCGAGAACGCGACGAGCATCACGAAGAATGCGACCAGCAGCCCCATCAGATCGGCAAACGTCACGAACCAGCCGTGACCGCCGCCGTGTGCTGCTTCCTTGCGTCGCGCCATGATGACCTGCCCGCGGGCTTCGGCTTAGGCCGGCGCCGGTTCGGCGGCAGCGTCTTCGGCGACGTGACGGTGCTTTTCGGGCAAGTAAGCCAACAACATTTCACGTACCAATGTCGGGCTCTTCGCCTCGCGGATCATCAGGATACCGTCGATAATCAAAGTGCGGTTGATCTCCTCGTCGACGAGCTTGAGATGCAGCTTGTCGGCGATGGGAAGACAGAACAGATTGGCGACGGCGGCGCCATAGAATGTCGCCAGCAGGGCAACCGCCATATAGGGGCCGAGCTTGGATGGATCGGTCATGTTGGCGAACATCTGCACCATGCCGATCAGCGTTCCGATCATGCCGAAGGCCGGTGCGCAATCGCCGATCGCACGATAGATCTTCTGCCCCTCGTCGAGATGGGTGAGGAAGTTGTCGCGGTCGCGCTCGAGATTGTCGCGGATGAACGCCCCATCATATCCGTCAGCGACATAACGCACGCCCTTGGCGAGGAACGGGTCCTCGATCTCGACCTTTTCGAGTCCGACCGGGCCTGACTTGCGCGCGATCTCGGCGAGACCCGCGAGCTCATCGACCAGGTCGCGCTGCGTCATGCGCCGCATCGTGAAGGCGAACTTCAAGCCGAGCGGCAGACCGTGGAAGATCGAGCTTAATGGGAAGCGGATGAGCGTCGCGGCGAAAGCGCCGCCGAAGATGACGATGAAGGCGTGCATGTCGAGGAACATGCCCAGGTCGCCGCCCATCAGAATGAGCGTCACGAGCACGATGCCGCCGGCGATGATGCCGAGACCTGTCGCGATATCCATACTGGAACCCCACCCACGCAATTCACGCGGCGCGCCGTTCTGGGCGCCGTACGTGGTGGAAAGCCTAGACGTGGCGGCTTAAAGAGCCGTAAAGGCTAACTGAGTGTGAAAGCCGGGCCTTGCGGCGCCCGGTAAAGCTGCAAAAATCGGCAAAAATCGATGGTTTGAGGAGACGTCATGCGCGAGATCGGCCATTTCATCGGGGGCAAGGAAGTCAAAGGGGCGTCCGGCCGCCGAGGCGACGTGTTCAATCCCAATACGGGGGAAGTTCAGGCCAAGGTCGCGCTCGCGAGCAAGTCCGAGGTCGAGGCAGCGATTGCCAATGCCGAAGCCGCGCAACCCGAATGGGCCGCGACCAATCCGCAGCGCCGCGCCCGCGTGATGTTCAAGTTTCTGGAGCTGATCCAGAAAGAATATGACGATCTCGCCCGCTTGTTGTCCTCCGAGCACGGCAAGGTGTTCGCCGATTCAAAAGGCGACATTCAGCGCGGTCTGGAGGTGGTCGAATTTGCCTGCGGCATCCCGCACTTGCTCAAAGGCGAATATACCGACAGCGCCGGCCCGGGCACCGACCTGTTCTCGCTCCGCCAGCCGCTCGGCGTGGTCGCCGGGATCACACCGTTCAATTTTCCGGCGATGATTCCGCTGTGGAAGGCGGCACCCGCGATCGCCTGCGGCAATGCTTTCATTCTCAAGCCATCCGAACGCGACCCCTCGGTCCCGATGCGCATAGCCGAGCTGTTCATCAAAGCCGGCCTGCCGCCGGGAATTCTCAATGTCGTCAATGGCGGCAAGGAAGCGGTCGATGCGATCCTGACGGACTCGCGCGTCAAGGCCGTCGGTTTCGTCGGCTCCTCCGATATCGCGCAATACATTTATTCGACCGCCGCGGCGCACGGCAAACGCGTGCAATGCTTCGGCGGCGCGAAGAACCACATGATCGTGATGCCCGATGCTGACATGGATCAGGCGGTCGATGCGCTGATCGGCGCCGGCTACGGTTCGGCGGGCGAGCGCTGCATGGCGATTTCGGTCGCGGTGCCGGTCGGCGAAAAGACCGCCGACGCTCTGGTGAAAAAGCTCGCGCCCCGCGTCGAAAGTCTCAAGGTCGGGCCTTCAACCGATGCGCAAGCCGATTACGGCCCGATGGTGACGAAGGACCTGCTCAACAAAGTGCGCGGCTATGTCGACAAGGGCGTAAAAGAAGGCGCCAAACTCGTCGTCGACGGCCGCAACTTCAAAATGCAGGGCTACGAGAACGGGCATTTCATGGGCGGCTGCCTGTTCGATCATGTCACGCCTGACATGACGATCTACAAGGAAGAGATTTTTGGGCCGGTGTTGTCGGTGGTGCGCGCCAAAGATTATGACGAGGCTGTGCGCCTGCCCTCGGAGCACGAATACGGCAATGGCGTCTCGATCTTCACGCGCGATGGAGATACTGCACGCGATTTCACCAATCGCGTTCAGGTCGGCATGGTCGGCGTCAATTTCGCAATTCCCGTGCCGCTCGCCTATCATACCTTCGGCGGCTGGAAGCGCTCGGGCTTCGGCGACCTGAACCAGCACGGTCCGGACTCAGTGCGCTTCTACACCAAGACAAAAACGGTGACGCAGCGCTGGCCCTCGGGGACCAAGGAAGGCGCCGAATTCGTTATCCCGACGATGAAATAAGTCGACGATGGCGAGGCTGCCCGTCGCGGGATGCTTGGCCCTTGCGCTTGCCGGTTGCGGCGGCGGCGCCGGGCTCCTTCCCGCTGAAGACACGACAAAAGGCGGCATGGCCGGGCGCTGGCTGCTCGAAGCGCCGCGGGCACCGAGCTGCGGACTCAATTTGAGCGAAAGCCCGGATGGGCGATCAGGCCGGATCGTTGCAGAGGGCGGCTGCCCGGCCGGCTTTTATCGCGGCCGGCGGTGGGCGATGGACGGCAATACCCTCACAATCAGGGATGACAACGGCGATGCCCTCGGGCAGTTTTCACAGGCCGGCGAACGTTTCGACGGCAAGTCCGCCACCGGAACGACGCTGACTCTTTCACGCCCAGCCGCTCCACCGACCGAATAGACCGCCAAGAAACCGACAATGGCCGAATACCAGCTCTACTGCTTCGCCCAATCCGGCAACGCCTACCGCGCCGCGCTGATGCTCAACCTTATTGGCGCGAAGTGGAAACCGGTGTGGATCGATTTCTTCGGTGCTGGCCCGCAGCGCGGCGCCGACTACCGAACCTCCGTCAACGAAATGGGCGAAGTGCCGGTGCTCATCATCGACGGCAAGAAGAAGCTGACGCAATCCTCGGTGATCCTCACTTATCTCGCCCGGCACAGCGGCAAATTCCTGCCGCAAGGCGAGGACGAAGAGCTTGAAGCGCTGCGCTGGATCGTTTTCGACAACCAGAAGACCAATGGATTTCTGGGGCCCTACCGCTTCCTCAAAAACTGGGCCAAGCCGGCGCCGGACGAAGCGGTGCTCAGGTTTCTAAAAGGGCGCATCGACGGCAACCTCGCCATCGTCAACAAGCGGCTCGAGAACCGCAAATGGATGCTCGGCGACCGGCCAACCATCGCCGACGTTTCGATGTGCGCTTATCTGTTTTACCCGCCGGAAGAATATGGCTTCGACATCCGCAAGGACCATCCGGCGATCGCTGCCTGGCTAGAGAGGGTCAAGGCATTGCCGAATTGGGCGCATCCTTACGATTTGATGCCGGGCTATCCGTTCGGCACGAACCAGCTCAACGGCAAACCGTTCAACGCCTAATTGAGGCGCGTAGGCCGCTCGTCCGTCCGCGACGCGTCACCCGGCGGCGGCTGATCGCCGTGGGCTGCGCCCATTGCCGCCGGAGATGCAGCTTCAGCATCTTTGCGCTGATAATCCCGATAGGAGAAATAGCCGAGCGGCAGCGCCGCCAGATAAGCAAGCGTGCCCATGGTCAGGATTTCCCACGGGTAACTGATCAGCAGCGCGAAGAACACGACCACGATCACCAGCATCGGCAGAACCATCTCCCGCGGGACGCGCTTGCCAAGCTGCTTGCCGGAAAAAACCGGGAGCCTCGACACCATCAGCAGCGCGATCACCAGCGTGAAGAGACATGCGAACCACACCAGCGCCGCATTGCGCGGCACGCCGAGCAGGTTGATATAAATCGGCAGCATGACGGTGATCGCGCCCGCCGGGGCCGGAATGCCGGTGAAGAAATTTCCCGCCCAGGCCGGCTTGTTCGGATCGTCAATCATCACATTGAAGCGGGCGAGGCGCAGCGCCGTACAGGTCGCGAAAGCCAGAGCGGCGATCCACCCGACATTGCCGAGATTGTGCAGGCCCCACAGATAAAGGAACAAGGCCGGCGCGCAGCCGAAATTCATGAAGTCGGCAAGGCTGTCGAGCTCCGCGCCGAACTTGGACTGCCCCTTGAGCATGCGCGCGAGACGTCCGTCGATCCCGTCGAGCAGCGCTGCGAATACGATCGCGTAGAGCGCAAGCTCGAGCTTGCCCTCGAACGCGAGCCGAATGCCGGTAAGGCCCGCGCACAGCGCGAGCAGCGTAATGAGATTAGGCAAAAGAATGCGCAGCGGGATCGCCTTGAGCCGGCGCCGGCCCTCCATCAAGCGTTCGCGATCAAACGGTGTGGGCATAGGTCCAATATAATCGGTTCCGGGCGCGCCGGTTGCTTATTCGGCCGTTCAGGCCGGTCGCATGATTAATGCGCTTTACGCCCAAATTATGCGCAACGGCCCTGCCCGCCTGCAGCAAAGCGGCTTAGTCTCTTCCCGTTACGGGGGTGCCGCGAGGCTGGGCAGAACTGGCCCGCGACTTGCTCCAGCGAAGAAACGAAAAACCCTACGTCAGTTCATTTCACTTTGGGGAGCCGTCAATGACCGCAATTTCACAAGCCAGCGCATCGACCACATCGACGCGCTGGGTTCAGCTCGTGCTTGGCCTGATCGCCATGGCGTCGATCTCGAGCCCGCAATATGTCTGGACCCTCTTCACCAAGCCGTTCCAGGATTCGCTGGGCGTCCCGCTCTCGGCCGTCCAGGTGACGCTCACCATCTTGATCGTGCTGCAAACATGGCTCTCGCCGGCGCAGGGATATTTTGTCGACAAGTTCGGCCCGAAGTTGTTGATCGCGTTCGGCTGCGTTCTCTCGGGGCTGGGCTGGGTCGCTTCCGCCTATGCGACCAGCCTGACCATGCTCTACCTCACCTACGGCCTGCTTTGCGGCATCGGCACCGGCGTCGTCTATATCGGCATCATCGGCCAGATGGTGCGCTGGTTCCCCGACCGCCGCGGTTTCGCCACCGGCATGGTGGCGGCGGGCTACGGCTTCGGCGCGATCGCCACCACGTTTCCCATCGACTCCATGCTCAAGAGCGCGGGCTATCAGCACACGCTTGTGGTGTTTGGCATCGGCATGGCCATCGTTGGCGCGGCGGCCGCGATGCTGATGCGCGCGCCGACATCAGGAGACAGGCTGCCGCCGCCCGCGGTGCTGGTTGCGCGCAAGGACGTGGCGCCGCAGGCCATGCTCAAGACGCGGGTCTTCTGGTTGATGTTCGTGATGATGAGCATGATGTCGACCGGCGGGCTGATGGTGATCCTCAACTTCGCGGCCTTCTCGCGATCGTTCGGGGTCGCCAATGTGATGGTCTGGGGCCTCGCGGCGCTGCCGCTCGCGCTCACGGTCGACCGCATCACGAACGGTTTGACGCGGCCGTTCTTCGGCTGGGTATCGGACCGCATCGGCCGCGAGAACACGATGGGCATCGCATTCCTGTTCGAGGCGGCGGCGATTCTCGGTCTCGTGCTCGTGCGGGACAACGCCATGTTGTTCGTGATCCTGTCGGCGGTCGTTTTCTTTGGTTGGGGCGAAATCTTTTCGCTATTTCCCTCCACCCTAACCGACACGTTCGGCACGAAGAATGCCACGACGAATTACGGCTTCCTGTACATGGCACAGGGCGTCGGTTCAGTGCTCGGCGGCCCGCTTGCCGCGCTGCTGTTCGAAAACACCGGCAGCTGGCTGCCGGTGTTCGGCATCATCATCGCGATGGACGTGCTGACAGGATTGCTGGCGCTCTTCGTGCTCAAGCCCTGGCGGCGCGCTTACGCCACAGCCTGAATGCGCATTGGCCGGGCCGGCACTAGCCGGCCCGGTAAGCGCGTCCCGCATCCGGAACGCGCAGGTCCGCAAGAACCGTCTCGCCCGCAATGGCGGTTTGACCGACCGCGACCTGCGGCACCACGCCTTCCGGAAGATAGATATCGAGGCGTGAGCCGAACCTGATCATGCCGAACCGCTCGCCGGCCGCGATGGTTTGGCCTTCGCGCACAAAACAAACGATGCGGCGCGCGACGAGCCCTGCGATCTGCACGACCGCGATGCGCGCGCCCGGAGCAGCAATGACGAGCGAATTTCGCTCATTGTCGGCGCTCGCCTTGTCGAGGTCGGCGTTGAGAAAGACGCCGGGCTGATAAACGATCTTTTCGATCTGCCCGCCCACCGGGCTGCGGTTCACATGACAATTGAACACGCTCATGAAGATCGAGACTCGCGGGAGCAGTTTGTCGCCCAGACCGAGCTCATGCGGCGGCGCGGCCGAAGTGACCATCGAAATACGCCCGTCTGCCGGCGCCACGACGATGCCATCGCGAACCGGCGTCACGCGCGGCGGATCGCGAAAGAACAGCGTGCACCAGATCGTCAGCGCCGTGCCGAGCCAGCCAAGCGGCGGCCATAACCAGAAGAGAATGAGGGTGACGAATGCGAAGGCGCCGATGAAGGGATAACCCTCCGGCGTAATCGGAACCATCTGCGAGCGAATGGAATTGAGGATCGACATGGAAGTGGAGAATCTCTTTTTGAGCGCTGCAGTATAGCCTATTCGGCGGCGTCGGCTGACGCGATGGGCGGCCGATCGGTGCGTGAATCCGCCGCGGCGCTGATGGCGTCGTTGACGGGCGGCGGGTTGCGGTTCGGGGCGGGCGGGGTTTCCTCCGCCTGGGCGAGCCTTTCGCGCGCGGCTTCGGCCTCGCGCTGGCGATTCCACATGCTGGCATAAAGTCCATCGCGCGCCAGCAAGGCTTGGTGCGTGCCGCGCTCGACGATCTCGCCGGCGTCAAGCACGATGATCTCGTCGGCGCCGACGATCGTCGACAACCGGTGGGCGATCACCAGCGTGGTGCGATTCTTGGACACGCGCTCGAGCGCGTCCTGAATTTCCTTTTCGGTGTGACTGTCCAGCGCGGACGTCGCTTCGTCCAGCAGCAGGATCGGCGGTCCCTTCAGGACGGTGCGGGCAATGGCGACGCGCTGCTTTTCGCCTCCCGAGAGCTTTAAGCCCCGCTCGCCGACCTCGGTTTCGTAGCCTTTGGGCGACATGCGAATGAAATCGTCGATCTGGGCAAGCGCCGCGGCTTCCTCGACTTGCGCATCGCTTGCTTCCCAGCGGCCGTAACGGATGTTGTAGCGGATCGTATCGTTGAACAGCACGGTGTCCTGCGGAACCATGCCGATCGCCCGCCGCAGGGATTTCTGCGTGACCTGACTGATGTCCTGCCCGTCAATGGTGATGCGTCCACTCGACAAATCATAGAAACGGAACAGAAGCCGGGAGATCGTCGATTTTCCCGCACCGGATGGACCAACGACGGCGACCGTGCGGCCGGCAGGCACTTCAAAGGAAATACCCTTGAGGATGGGCCGGTCCGGCTCATAGGCAAAAGCGACGTTCTCAAACCGAATTTTGCCCGCGCTGATCACAAGCGGCTGCGCGCCCGGCACATCCTTGATCTCGGGATCGCGCCCGAGGATCGAGAACATGGTCTCGATATCCGTCACCGCCTGCTTGATCTCGCGATAGACCATGCCCATGAAATTCAGCGGCTGGTAAAGCTGAATCATCATCGCATTGATCAGAACAAAATCGCCGACCGTATTGGTGCCCGCGCGAATACCGAACGCGCACATCACCATCGCGACGCCGAGACCGCATGTGAAAATCGCCGCCTGGCCCGCATTGAGAACGGCGAGCGATGTATACGCCTTCACGCTTGCGTCTTCATACCGCGCCATCGACTTGTCGTAGCGCTGCGCCTCGCGTTCCTCGGCGCCGAAATATTTCACCGTTTCGTAGTTGAGCAGCGAGTCGATCGCCTTGACGTTGGCGTCGGTGTCGCTCTCATTCATGCGGCGGCGAATGCCGATGCGCCATTCCGTGGCGAAATATGTGTAGAGCATGTAAAGCGCGACCGTCGCGAGAATTGTCGCGACGTAGCGCCAGTCGAATTGCCACATCAACACGACGACGATCATCGCCACTTCGATGATCGTCGGCGCGAGCTGGAGGATGACCATGCGCACGATGGTTTCGATGCCGTTGCGGCCGCGCTCCAGGACGCGGGTAAGCCCGCCGGTTTTGCGCTCGAGATGGAAGCGCAGCGACAGCTCATGCATGTGGACGAATGTGCGATAGGCAAGCCGCCGCACTGCGTGCATGGCGACCTTGGCGAACATGCCGTCGCGCAGCTGCGTAAGCGCCGCCATCAGGATGCGCATACCACCATAGGCGATCGTCATCGCAATCGGCGCGGCGAGTGCCCAGACCAGCCAGTCATTGGCGGCAACCGGCGCGCTGCCCTGCCCGACCAGGGCGTCGGTTGCCCATTTGAAGGTGAAAGGCACCGCCATCGTGGCGAGCTTCGCCAGGACCAGCAGCACCATCGCGAACAAGACGCGACGCTTGAGGTCGCGCCGGTCCGACGGCCAAATATTCGGCCACAGATTGATGAGGGTCGACAGCAGCGCACCGCGATCGGCGGTGACGCGACTTTTGCTGGTGGCGGGCGGGTTCGGCGAAGTCATCGGCAATTCGATATAGGTGCTGTTTCGCGGCTTATCACCATGGCGCCAGACATCCAAACCGGTCTTTTGCCGCTTTATTCGGGCCAAGCGTCTTGACCGTGGCGAACGGCGCGGCCACATCCTGCCTATGAAGAACGATGTGACCCCGGCCGCGAAAAAAATCAAAAAAATCTGCGTTTATTGCGGCTCCGGCCCGGGCAACGATCCGGCCTACATGGCCGCTGCGCGGGAATTTGGCGCCATCCTGGCGCAAAATAAAATCGGCCTCGTTTATGGCGGCGGCTCCGTCGGCATCATGGGTGCGGTGTCTGATGCCGTGCGGGACAACGGCGGCGACACCCTTGGCATTATTCCCAATTTTCTGGTCAAGCGTGAGCACGCGCATCCCGAGCGCGATGGCCTGCTCGTGACGAGCGACATGCATGAGCGCAAACGCATGATGTTCGAGAAAGCGGACGCCTTCGTGGCGCTACCGGGCGGTATTGGAACGCTGGAAGAGCTCGTCGAGCAGCTGACCTGGATTCAGCTCGGCCGTCACAAGAAACCCGTCGTGCTCGCGAACATCAACGGCTTTTGGGATCCACTATGCGCATTGATCGAGCACATGCGCGCACTCGAATTCATCCGCGCCGGGCTCGATTTCAACCTCATCATCGTCGAACGCGTGCAGGAGATTCTCCCGCGGCTGCATCAGGCGATGGCGCCGGTCGAGCCGCACGAGAAGGAAATGAAGGACGCGCAGCCGCACCAGCTTTAGCAGCTAGGGGTCGATAAAAGTGACCGCCTCGATCCGGTTGCCATCATTGTCGCGAACAAAGGCCGCGTAATAGCGCGGGTTGTAATCCTTGCGAAAACCCGGGGCGCCATAAGACGTGCCGCCGCCGGCAAGAGCCGCATCATAGAATGCATCGACAGCAGCGCGGTCTGGCGCGCGCAAACAAATATGGACGCCGCTGTCATCCGCAACGCGCGGCATGTCACGCCGGATATTGAGCCAGAACTCGGGATATTTCTTGCCATAGCCGATCGCGGCACCGGGCCACTCGCGCACGCGCGCCATTCCCAAGGCCGCGAGCAAGCCGTCATAGAAAAGGCCGGCCGACGCCAGATCGCGTACCGCAATGGAAACGTGATCGATCATCGCAATTGCGGCGCCCCGCCGTCGGCGGCGTCCCGGCCAAAATACATGCGCGCGATGCGGGCTTGCGCGGCCGCGCGCTCGCAGTCCTGACACGGCCGCGACGTGGAATACAACAGACAATCGGACAGGTCTGTGCGATTCATTGCCGCCTGAGCGTCCTTGATCGCTTCGCGTTCCGCATGCGCATTCGGATCATTCTTCATGATGACACGGCTTGGGCCGGCGCCGATCAAGTCTCCGTTGCGCACAATGACGGCACCGTACGCCTGGTCGCCGCTCTCGACCGCCCGCGCCCGCATGGCGAAAGCGGCCTTGACGAACAATTCGTGCTGCGGCGGCGCTGCAACCGCCCGTCCTGCCGCAAAGGACGCAACAGTGCCTACAACGAAATGCCGGCGGTTTGGCGCGCACATGACGCGGCCGATGCTAGGCCGGAGCGCCGGATTTCACCAGCTTGTAGACGATCGAATCCATGAGCGCCTGAAACGACGCGTCGATGATATTGGGCGAAACGCCGATCGTGACCCAGTGTTCGCCACCTTCATCGCGGCTTTCGATCAGCACACGGGTGACCGCTTCGGTGCCGCCATTGAGGATACGTACGCGGTAATCGGTGAGCTCGAGACCGGCGATGTACTTCTGGTATTTGCCGAGATCCTTGCGCAGCGCCACGTCGAGCGCGTTGACGGGACCGTTGCCCTCCCCAGCCGAGATCAGACTGTCGCCGTCGACGGTGACCTTCACGACGGCCTGCGAAACGGTGACCCGCTGGCCGAGCGCGTTCATGCGCTGCTCGACATTGACGTCGAATTTATCGACGCTGAAATAATCCGGCACCTTGCCGAGCGTGCGCCGTGCCAGCAGATCGAACGAAGCATCGGCGGATTCGTAAGCGTAGCCTTGAGCTTCACGTTCCTTGACCACTTCAAGCAGCCGCACCAGGCGGGAATCGTCTTTATCGACCTTGATCCCGATGCGGTCGAGCTCGGCCAGCAGGTTTGACTTGCCGGCCTGGTCCGACACCAGAAGCTTGCGGCGATTGCCGACCTGGTCGGGCGCGACGTGTTCGTAGGTTTCCGGCTCCTTCATGATCGCCGATGCGTGAATTCCTGCCTTGGTGGCGAAGGCGCTCTCGCCGACATAGGGCGCGTGGCGGTTCGGCGCGCGATTGAGCATTTCGTCGAGCGCGTGGGAGAACTGCGCGAGCTTTTTCAGCTGGGCGTCGGACACGCCGATGTCAAAGCGAGACGCGTATTGGTCTTTGAGTTTCAGCGTTGGGATCAACGAGACCAGATTCGCATTGCCACAGCGCTCGCCCAGCCCATTGAGCGTACCCTGGATTTGCCGCGCGCCTGCCCGCACCGCCGCGAGCGACACCGCAACCGCCTGCTCGGTGTCGTTGTGAGCGTGGATACCGACATGGCCGCCGGCGATAACCTTGCAGACCTCCCCGACGATTTTTTCGACTTCCTCAGGCAACGCGCCGCCATTGGTGTCGCATAGCACCACCCAGCGCGCGCCGGCGTCGTATGCCGCTTTGGCGCAAGCAAGCGCGTATTTCGGGTTGGCTTTATAGCCGTCGAAGAAATGCTCGCAGTCGAGCAGTACTTCGCGGCCTTTCGATTTTGCCGCGGCGATGCTGTCGCGGATCGAAGCGAGGTTTTCGTCCTCGGTCGTCTCCAGCGCGACCTTCACATGGTAGTCCCATGATTTAGCCACGAAGCAGATCGCGTCGGCCTTGGCCTCGAGTAGCGCGGCAAGACCGGGATCGTTCGACGCCGAGCGGCCCGGCCGCCGCGTCATGCCGAAGGCTGTGAACTTGGCTTTGTCGAACTTGCGAGGCGTTCCGAAAAATTCCGTGTCGGCCGGATTGGCGCCGGGATAACCGCCCTCGACATAGTCGATGCCAAGCTCGCCGAGCATGCCCGCGATTGCCAGCTTGTCAGCCAGCGTGAAGTCGACGCCATTCGTTTGTGCGCCGTCACGCAGCGTCGTGTCGAACAGATAGAGCCGCTCGCGCGTCATCAGGAATACATCCGGTAGACGACGTACAAGGCGATCAGCGTGGCCAGGACCAGCACGCCGTATTTGAGAACGATGTAATAGAGCCAGTGCCGCGGGAACGGGGTGTCAGGCTTGTCCATGCGAACCTCCCTTGAGCGCGAGCGCTTTCTTCATCGTGGTGTTGGTGAGCCATTCGCCATTGAGCGAAACCGAATTGCGTTGCTGGCCGCTGTAGCCATGCTTCTGAAAAAACGGCAGGGCATTGTCGCTGGCTTCGACGGTGAGCGCGGCTGCGCCACGCGCGTTTGCAAGCTTCTCGATCGCATCGAGCAACATTGCTCCGGCGCCCTGCCCCACCGCGGCCGGATGAACGTAAAGCATGTCGACCCGATCAGCCCCGGCGAGCGAGATGAAGCCAATGGGCGAGCCCCCGAGGGTTGCGACCAGTGTGAGTTGCGTGGCGAGTTTCTCGGCCGTCTCCCGCTCTTCCGCCACAGCGGCCCAAGCCTCCTGCTGCTCGGCGTTGTAATCGTCTCCGGTCAGTTCGAGCACGCTCTCATGCATGATCTCGGCGAGTAGCGGCGTGTCGGACGGCAGCATCGGGCGCAGCGCAAGGGTGGGATGGGCCTGGGCGCTCATTTGCGCGCGTCCATGTTGAGAGGCCAGTTTGTCGTGTCGTGGTCCGGATGCTGATAGTTCACGACAGACGCCAGAAACGCCTCCTGCTTCGGCTCGGCGCCCGCCTGCCGCGTCGGTAATTCTGACAAGGTGTCGAAGAAGGGCTGCTTGCTTTCCGGATTGACCTGCAGCACCGGCGCGACGACGCGCGGATCATCGAAAGACGCGCAGGACACTTCGAAATCAGAATCGTCGGGCTTGAAGCTCAGTGGCGTGCCGCATTGGGCGCAGAAACCGCGCTTGGCGCGGTTCGAGCTCGCGAACCAGGCGGGTGCGCCGCGGGTCCATTCGAGGTCATGCGCGGTGACCAAGGCACCAACGTAACTGCCATAAGCCTTCTGGCACATGCGGCAATGGCAGATCGAGGCGCGGCCGAACTTCGAAGCACGAAAGCGCACCGCGCCGCACTGGCAGCCGCCGGAGTGGAAAGTCATGGCGCAACCTCCCCAGCGCGATTCATCGCGCAATCTCCCATGTGGTGCCGTCTTTCGAATCCTTGATGGCCACGCCCATCTTGGCGAGCTCGTCGCGGAGGCGGTCGCTTTCCTTGAAATCTTTTTTGGCGCGCGCGGCATTGCGTTGCGCAATCAAGTTTTCGACCTTTCCAGCGTCGACCGCGATGCGGG
>JAFBAG010000232.1 GCA_019247925.1 Pseudolabrys sp. | reverse complement strand
CGCTGCGCGCCGCGGGGCGCAAATACAATGCGCCGGTCGACGAGCTCGCCGCGCGCGCCCAGAAATACAATGACGATGTCGCCTTGATCGACGCCGGCGAGGACCGGCTCAAGACGCTCGAAGCCGCTGCCGCCAAGGCGGAAGCCGATTACAAGGCCGCCGCGTTGGCGCTGTCCAAGTCGCGCAAGTCAGCGGCCATCAAGCTCGACAAAGCGGTGAACGGCGAATTGCCGCCGCTCAAGCTCGAGCGGGCAAAGTTCTCGACCGAGCTTGTTGCCGACGAGGCCGCTGCCGGGCCGGGCGGGATCGATCGCGTCGAATTCTGGGTGCAGACCAATCCGGGCACGCGGCCGGGTCCGTTGATGAAGGTCGCCTCCGGCGGCGAGCTCGCCCGTTTTCTGCTGGCGCTCAAGGTGGTGCTGGCGGACCGCGGCTCCGCGCCGACGCTGGTCTTCGACGAGATCGATACCGGCGTTGGCGGCGCGGTCGCCGATGCCATCGGCGCGCGGCTCGCCAGTCTCTCCCGCGACGTTCAGGTGCTCTCGATCACCCACGCGCCGCAGGTCGCCGCCCGCGCCGCGCAGCACTATCTCATCACCAAGGATCCGCTGGAAAAGGGCAAGCGGGTCGCGACCCGCGTCACGGCGCTGGAACATGCCCGGCGCCGCGAGGAGATTGCGCGGATGCTGGCCGGCGCCGAAATCACCAATGAAGCGCGCGCCGCAGCCGAACGCCTCATCAAGGCCGCATCCTGAGCTAGACTGCGCCTATGGCGTCCAAGGACTATTCCGATATCGCGGTCGGCGATCTGACCCCGGCGCAGGCCAAGGCGGAGCTGTTGCGGCTCGCGTTCGAGATCGGAACCCACGACAAGCGCTACTATCAGGAAGACGCGCCATCGGTCACCGACGCGGAATACGACGCCTTGCGCAAGCGCAACGCGGCGATCGAAGCGAAATTCCCCGATTTGATTCGGCCGGATTCCCCGTCGCGGCGGGTTGGTGCGGCGCCCTCGCGCGGCTTTGCGAAAGTTCGTCACTCTGCGCCGATGCTCTCGCTCGACAATGCGTTCGGCGAGGAAGACGTGCGCGATTTTGTCGGCCGCATCCGTCGCTTTCTGAAGCTCGATGACGACGAGGAGATCGTATTCAGCGCAGAGCCGAAGATCGACGGCGTGTCGCTATCGTTGCGCTACGAGAACGGCGAGCTTGTCACGGCGGCGACGCGCGGCGATGGCACGGAGGGCGAGGACGTCACCGCGAATGTGAAAACCATGAAGGCCGTGCCGCACAAGCTCAAGGGCCGCAAGGTCCCGGAGGTCTGCGAGGTGCGCGGCGAGATCTACATGACCAAGCCCGACTTCCTCGCGCTTAACAAACGCCAGGCCGAGGCGGGCGGGCAGATCTTCGCCAATCCGCGCAATTCGGCGGCCGGTTCGCTTCGCCAGAAAGACCCGGCGGTCACCGCATCACGGCCACTCGGCTTCTTTGCCTATGGCTGGGGGGAAATGAGCGAACTCCCCGCCGACACCCAGTCGGGCATGGTGAAGTTCTTCGACGCCGCCGGCTTCGATACCAATCCGCTGACCAAAGCGCGCCATTCGGTCGAGGAGCTGCTCGCTTTCCATCGCGATATCGAAACGCGCCGCGCCAAGCTCGATTACGACATCGACGGCGTCGTCTATAAGGTCGACCGGCTCGATTGGCAGGAGCGGCTGGGCTTCGTCTCGCGTACCCCGCGCTGGGCCATTGCGCATAAATTCGCCGCCGAGCGCGCGACGACCGTGCTCAACGACATCGAAATCCAGGTCGGCCGCACCGGCGCGCTGACCCCGGTCGGCAAGCTCGAGGCGGTCGGCGTCGGCGGCGTCATCGTGCAGAACGTCTCGCTGCACAATGAGGACTACATCAAAGCCATCGGCAATGACGGCGAGCCGATCCGCGAAGGCCGCGATATTCGGATCGGCGACACGCTCATCATCCAACGCGCCGGCGACGTGATCCCGCAGGTCGTCGATGTCGTCATCGACAAGCGGCCGAAATCGGCGAAGCCCTACAAATTCCCGGAAAAATGCCCGGCCTGCGGCAGTCATGCGGTGCGGGAAGACGATGAGGCGGTGCGCCGCTGCACGGGCGGACTGATCTGCCCGGCGCAACAGGTCGAGCGGCTGCGGCTTTTCGTGTCGCGCAATGCCTTCGACATCGAGGGCCTGGGCGAAAAGCAAATTCAGCTTTTCTTCGAGAAAAAATGGATCGAAGAGCCCGCCGACATCTTCCAGCTCGAGAAGAAACACCGCAAAGCGCTGCTGCAGGAGGAGGGCTTCGGTGAAATCTCGGTGCGCAACCTTTTCGCGGCGATCAACGAGCGCCGCCGCATCGTGCTCAACCGGCTGATCTATGCGCTCGGCATCCGCCATGTCGGCGAGATCAATGCGCGCATCCTCGCGCGCCATTACGGCTCGTTCGACGCCTTGCAGAAGGCCGCCAAGGCGGCAGCCGACAAGGAGAGCGAGGCCTATCAGGATCTGACGACGATCGGTGGCATCGGTGAAGTCGTGGGCGACGCGGTCGTCGAATTCTTCAAGGAAAAGCATAACCGCGACGCGATTGGCCGGCTGCTCGGCGAGATCGAGGTCGAGCCGATGGAGGCGGTGAAGACGGACTCTCCCATCGCCGGCAAGACCGTGGTCTTCACCGGCGCGCTCGAAAAAATGACGCGCGACGAGGCCAAGGCTACCGCGGAGCGGCTCGGCGCCAAGGCGGCCGGCTCGGTGTCGAAGAAAACCGACTACGTGGTGGCTGGGCCCGGCGCCGGCTCCAAGCTCGCCGAAGCGCAAAAGCACGGGGTCAAAGTGCTGACCGAGGACGAGTGGCTGAAGTTGATCGCCACCTAATTCCGTTTCGCCAGCGCAAAGTAACTCACGGCCGCGATCACCACCACGCTCAGGATCATCAGTTGCATGGGCATCGGCGTCGCAGCGCCGGCGAGCGCCATGGTGACGAGCTGCGCCGCGGCAGCGCCGACCGCCATCTGGGTGAAGCCGGTAATGCCTGAGGCCGCGCCCGCCGCCTTCGGCCGGATGCTCACCGCGCCGGCAATGGCATTAGGCAGCAACAGGCCGTTGCCGATCGAGATCAGCACTTG
Organism: Pseudolabrys sp.; assembly: GCA_019247925.1. Classification (GTDB taxonomy): domain Bacteria; phylum Pseudomonadota; class Alphaproteobacteria; order Rhizobiales; family Xanthobacteraceae; genus Pseudolabrys. The sequence continues at coordinate 6,185 of JAFBAG010000232.1, read as the reverse complement.
CGGCAAGAACAGCGCCGCGGGCCCGTGATTGGGCACGGCCGCTGTGGTCACGAGCGCCGCCATCGCGCCCACGAATTCGACCGCGAGACCGGCCATGATCATTTTATGAATGCCGAGGCGGAGCGAGAACCGCGAGGCGAAGAAATTGCCACTCATATAGCCGAGCGACGTCACCATGAACCACAGGCCGTATTCCGCCGAGCTGCGGCCCATCATGCTGACGACGATGTGCGGCCCGCCGCCGATGAACGTGAAGAATTGCGCGGTGCCGAACGCCGCGCACCAGATGTAACCGTGGAAGTGCCGCTCGCCCAGCAACGCCCGCCATTCACCCCATAGGCTGATCGGATCGGCACGCACCGGCCGCGTCTCGGGCAGCGTGCCGTAGGCCCACAGGAACACAATCAGGTTCACGCAAGCCAGAAACACAAAGATCGACTGCCAGCCAAACGTCGTGTCGAGGATGCCGCCAATCGTCGGCGCGAACATCGGGGCGACCACCATCACGGTGGTCACGAGACCGATCATCGCCGCGGAGCGGTCGCGGTCGAACAGGTCGCGGATGATGGCGCGCCCGACCACAATGCCCGTCGCGGCGCCGAAGGCCTGGAGGATCCGCGCAACGATCAGCGTCGAGACCGACGCTGTGACAATGCCGGCCGAGGAAGCGAGCACCGCGAGAATAAGTCCGCCGAGAATGACCGGGCGGCGGCCAAAGCGATCGGAGAGGGGGCCAAGCAGGAGCTGAGCGGTAGCGAGGCTCAGCAGGAACAGCGACAGCGTGAGCTGAACCGTGTCGATGTCGGACGCGAGCAAAGTCGCGAGCTGCGGCAGCGCCGGCACCAGAATATTGAGGGAGACTGGTCCCAGCGCCGTCATCGCCATTAACAATATGAGCAGCGCCCACGGTGTCTTAGGCGGGGCGGATAAGGACGGCGCGGACTGGGCCGCGAATTTGTCTGGCGAGCGGGCGTCCATGGGACCTGTTGGAATGGCGCGGCCGTTATGACCTAATTCGCGCCGATTGGCTTTGTTGCAGCCGCAAGCCAGCTTTGCGTTTGGGCGTCCAGCAATGGCGACAAAGTCGCCGCCACGCGGCGATGGTACCCATCGAGCCAGTCGCGCTCGATTTCGGTGAGCATTCCTGGCTCGATCAGCCGCCGCTCGATCGGAGCGAGGCTCAATGTCTCAAAGCTGTTGAGGGCTTTTTCACCCTGCGAAGGTTGCGGGCCTTCAACGACGAGAACGAGGTTCTCGATACGGATGCCGTATGCGCCGGTTTTGTAATAGCCCGGCTCGTTCGACAGGATCATGCCGCGGCGAAGAGGCGCCGTGCCGAGCTTGGAGATCCGCGCCGGGCCTTCGTGCACCGACAGATAGCTGCCGACGCCATGGCCCGTGCCATGATCGTAATCGAGGCCGGCTTGCCACAGCGCGACGCGCGCCAGCGGATCGAGCTGCGCGCCCGTCGTGCCTTCCGGAAATACCGCCGTCGCGATGGCGATATGGCCTTTGAGCACACGCGTAAACCGGTCACGCATCTCCGCGGTCGGCTCACCGACGATCAGCGTACGGGTGATGTCGGTGGTGCCGTCGAGATATTGAGCGCCGGAATCGATCAGGAACATTTCGTTGATCCCGATCGTGCGGTTCGTGGCTTGCGTCACGCGGTAATGAACGATGGCGCCATTGGGGCCGGCGCCGGCGATGGTCGGAAAGGAGACGTCCTTCAGCGCCCCGGTGTCGCGCCGGAAATCTTCCAGGGCTTCGACCGCACGGATTTCGGTGAGCTTGCCCTTGGCCGCCTCGTGCTCGAACCAGGCCAGAAACCGCGTCATCGCCACGCCATCGCGGCGGTGCGCTTCGCGGGTACCGGCAATTTCGGCGCTGTTCTTGATCGCCTTCATCACCGCCAGCGGATCGGGCCCGCGCGTCACCTTGCCGCCGGCGCCCGCGATGAGTCGCGAAACCGCGTCGGCGGCCGTGGCCTGGTCGAGGCGCACAATCTTGCCTTTCAACGCCGAGAAATCGCGCTCCATCGCCTCGGGGGGGCGCACTTCGGCGATGACCTCGATGGCGTGGCGTACCGCGTTATCCAGCCTGCGCGCATCGAGATAGACCACGGGACGGCCCTGCACGCCGACCGTTGCGAAGGCCAGCGCAATCGGCGAATGCGCGACGTCGCCGCCGCGAATATTGAAGGTCCAAGCCAGGGTTTGCGGATCGGAGATGAGCAGAGCATCGGCACGCAGCTTTTTCAGCTCATCGCGAATGCGCTTGATCTTGTCGGTCGAACTTTCCCCCGCGTAGCGTAGATCGTGCGTCGTCACCGATCCCGACGGTGGCGCCGGACGGTCGGTCCAGAGCGCATCGATCGGATTTTGCGATACCGGCACGAGACTGCCGCCGGCGGATTGAGCGGCGGCTGACAACTTTTCGGCGTTTTCGGGCGTGTGCAGCCAGGGGTCGTAGCCGAGCTTGCCGCCCGCCGGCAGATTCTTTTCCAGCCATAGCGCCGGTGGATTCTCGACCAGATGCTCGATCGAGAAAATAGTGCCGTCCGTCTGCGCTTTCGCCTGCACCGTGTAGCGGCCATCGACGAACAGCACCGCGCGGTCTTGCAGAACAATTGCCGCGCCGGCGGAGCCGGTGAAGCCGGTGAGCCAGGCGAGACGCTCTTCACTTGCCGGCAAATATTCGTTTTGATGGCGGTCCGCGTGCGGGACGATGAAGCCGGTGAGGCCGCTCTTCGTTAACGCGGCGCGTAGCGCGGCAATCCGTGCTGGAATTTCGCCACGCGAGTCGCGATCCTCGAAGGTCTGGAAGCGCATTTTCATCTGGCGCGACATTAGGAGTCGCTCGCGGTCCTCGCAAACGAGCCATGCGGCGGCGGACGATGCGGCAATTTTCATCGCGGTGCCGGTGTTTACGACAACAAACCGCGTCTTTGCTCATTTTTGCATCGCATCAAATCAGTGCAGGTGATGACGCCGATGTGACCAAATGATTAATGAATTATGCTGGAAAGACAGGCTGTTATGCGGTTTTAGCGCTGGTTCATTAGCGTCAGCCGTTTATGTTGCACCGCAATAGTCATGGGAAGAACGACCAGGGACCACCTTCAACTCCATCCCTGAGAAAGCGAGAACATCATGGTTGCAATTACTTTCGGAGCGGCCCGCGCCGCCGCCGCCGCCGTCAAGGGCGGCAAGAGCAAGGCCTCGTTTTGGTCGCGCTTCTACAAGGCGCTGGTCGACGCACGGATGCGCGCGGCCGAGCGCGAGCTCACGCTGCACCGTCATCTGATGGCGGACTACGACAAGGACGCGGTGTTCGGCCACAACAAGAAGCGCTGAAGCACTCAAAAGCGTTATTGATTGCAAGTCGCTCCGGCTCATTGCCGGGGCGATTTGCGTTTCAGCGCCCGCGTCGAAGCACCAACGTGGTCCATTCGTCCAGCGCGATTCGCCGCGCCAGCATCAGGCCTTGTGCACGATAGGCGGCGAGAGCCGCGTTCGCGTGCGCATGCAGAAGCCCGGACAGAACGATACGGCCATGCGGAGCGAGCCGGCGCGCCAATGCCGAAGCCATGCGGGTGAGAGGCCCGACCAGGATATTCGCGAGGATGAGGTCGTAGCGGCCGGTTACGCCGCGGGCGGCGACCGTGCGCCGCGCGGTCACATAGGCGCCAGTCCGATTTAGAATCGCATTCCTGCGCGCTGCGGCAACGGCGACTGGATCGATATCGGTCGCCATGACAGGCCGATGAAAAGCGCGTGCCGCGGCGATTGCCAGCACGCCGGTCCCAGTGCCGACGTCGAGAACGCGGCGCGGCCGCTTTCGCTTGGCGATATCATCGATCGCGATGAGGCAGCCGCGCGTCGTGCCGTGATGGCCGGTGCCAAAGGCGAGCGCGGCCTCGATCTCGATGCCGATCGCGTTCGGTGCGACGCCAGCGCGGTCATGCGCGCCGTGCACCACAAAGCGTCCGGCTCTAACCGCATGCAGACCGGCGAGGCTCGCAGCCACCCAATCGGTTTCGGCCAGGGTCTCGAGCGAGAGGCCGCTGCCACCGGCGCTTTCGACCAGTTCGCGCAGCGCCGTTTCGTCCGGCGGCGCGGCGAAATAAAGCTCGGCGGCCCAGGCGCCATCGACATTCTCGAAGGCTCCGGCAACTGCGTCTTCGAAGCTTTCACCGGCCCAAGCGGCAATGCGCTTAGTGAGCGCTTCGTCGCCGGTCACACGGGCGCGATAGGTCGGAGGCATGCGACGCGGAGGGTATCAGTGGCGCTTGAAATACTGCACTTCGCGCTCGTGCTTTTCCGCGGCTTTTTTTGTGTCGAACGTGCCGAGGTTACGGCGCTTGCCGGTACGCGGGTTCTTCTTGCGCGAATAGAGCCGAAACTTGCCGGAGGCCAGTTTGCGGATCAATTCCAGCCCCACGGCGCTCCGCGCGGTGGCCGAGGCGGCGCATCGAAGGGCTGCGCATAATAGTAATTGCCGCGCCGCTCATAGACATAAGCGCGGCCATAGCGGTCGTAGAACACTTCGCCGCGATACGCCCGCTCGCGTGGCGACGGCTGGGCATAGCCGCGGTTCGGCCTTCCTAGATCGCCACCTTCGTAGCGCCAGCCCTCCTCGCGATACGGGTCGCGCAGCGCTTCGCGCCGATCGGTGAGGGCGCCGGTGAAATCGTCTTGCGGCAAGGCGCGCGCCTCGGGGCGCGCCTGGCGGCGCTCGGCTGGCGCCGAGGCGACCGGCGGCGGTGCGGGCGCAGGCGTCGTGCCGGTCAGCACGATGCGGGTGTTCGCCATCTTCTCCTGCTTCACCAGCTTGAACAGAGTCTCGGCATTCTGCGGCTCAAGCCGCACGCAGCCATGAGAGGCCGGCGTGCCGATCGCCTTGGTATGGGTCGTGCCGTGGATGGCGTGGCCGATCTGCGTGAAGAAGATGGAATGCGGCATCGGCGCGTCGTCCCACTCCTTGCTGTAGTGGTCGGCCTCCATGCGGAACGGTTTGTAGCTCCCGGATGGCGTATCGTAGCTGCGCGTGCCGGTCGAGACCGGCCAGTTAAAGATTTCCTGGCCGTCCATCACCACACTCATGCGCTGCACGGTCTTGTCGATGGTGATGAGCAGCGCGGCCGACGCCGGCATGATGCCGAGCAGGAACGCGGCGGTCAGAGCGCAGAAAAACTGGCGGAGACGCATGACAAAAAACTCCAGCCCCTATCCGGATACTACCACCCGGTGCCGCTAAAATAAGGCAATCACGAACCTGTTAGGCGACGCCGCTTATTGCGGGCAATAAGCGACGCAGACCGGCGCCAAACCGCCCTCCAGGGTCTCAACTTCGTCATAAACAAGCTGGCAGCCATCCTCCGTGACGCCTTCGCAGGCGTCGGCCGGCGCGTCGATATAGGCGTAGGGATAATAGGTCGCGGTGCCGACCGCGATGGCGCCGAGTGTGGTGAGCGCGACATAGGTGCGCCAACGATTGCCGTAGCGGTGCCGCCATGGGCCGGTGCGCCACATCGAATAATTGCGCCCCTGGTACGAGTAGCGATTGCCGGTCCGGATCCGCACCGCATAGGTGCTGCGGTTCGGCCTGAAATTCATCGTGCGGGTCTGCGCCCGCGTTGTGACGCGCGTCGTGCTGCGAACCGTGCGCTGCTGCGTCACCGTGCGCTGCTGTACGCGGGGCTGAACCTGCCTTGGCTGGACGGTGCGCTGTGGCGGGCGCGGCTGCACGGTGCGTTGCTGCACCCGCGGCTGAACCATGCGCGGCGCGGGACGCGCAGCCGGGGCGGGGAGCGCACGCGGCGCCGCACGCTGCTTGCAGCCGCCCTTGGGGCATTTCTGCTGCTGGGCGGATAGGTCGAACTCTGCGGCGGCCGGTGCCGTGGTGAAGCAGGCAAGCGCGCCCGCCAGGATCAGACATGTCACGCGCATGAGAACGCCCCCGTCCGTTGAAACCGGTCCTAGAATACCGCGTCGCGGCGGCGGGTTCCATCGGGGGGATGTTCTTTCCTCGCGGCCGCGGCCTGTGGCAATCTGCGCCGATGCTGCCCAAGACGCCGATCCGCACTGACGCCTATATCGAATGCGAGTGCGGGGGCACCATGGCGATCGGCCAGGTGACGCCGGTGCAGGATGATCCCTCGAAAATGCGCCACTACTACGATT
>JAFBAG010000047.1 GCA_019247925.1 Pseudolabrys sp. | reverse complement strand
GCACCGACGCTGCCTGCGTGTTCGGCTCGGGCTATCTCGCCAATGCCGGCATCGTTCCGGTTTTGATTGGCCAGGATGGCCTCGTCCTGGTCGATGAACTCGCCCACTCATGCTTATGGGCTGGCGCACAGCTGACCCGCAGCAAAGTTCTGACCTTCCGGCATAATGATGCGGCTCATCTGTCCGAACTACTGCGCCTCCATCGCAAACAGCACGACCGTGCCATCATTCTCACCGACGGCGTGTTCTCCATGGATGGCGACCTCGCGCCGCTCGATGAATTTTCGGAAATCGCTTCTCGGCACGATACCTGGCTGATGACCGATGATGCGCATGGTCTCGGCGTCGTCGGCGACGGACGCGGCTCGGCTGCCGTTCACGTTGCGCACGTGCCGCTGCAGATGGGCACCCTGTCGAAAGCGCTCGGCGGATATGGCGGCTATATCTGCGCGTCGGAGGCCGTGATCGATTTGATCCGCAATCGGGCGCGTACTTTGGTTTATTCCACCGGTTTGCCGCCTCCCGTGGTCGCGGCTTCGATCGCCGCCATAGATCTCATCGAAAGTGACGCGGCTCTCGTCCGCCGGCCGGTCGCCAAGGCGCGTGCTTTTACGCGGCTTACCAATCTGCCCGAGGCGCAAAGCCCTATCGTGCCGCTCCTGATCGGCGATGAAACGCCGACGCTGCGCGCGTCGCAGATGCTGGCCGACGAAGGATTTCTTGTGCCGGCGATCCGCCCGCCTTCCGTGCCGGAAGGAACGTCCCGCCTGCGCCTGACTTTCACCGCAGCCCATCCCGACAACGAAATCGAGCGTCTCGCCGCGATCGTGCGCGCGCAACTGTCGGCGCACTGACGTCGTGTCGGCGCTCTTCGTTACTTCGACCGGCACCGATATCGGGAAAACTTTCGTCACGGCTGGACTCATTCGCCTGCTGCGCGATCAAGGCGCGCCCGTTGATGCCCTCAAGCCGATCGTGAGCGGTTACGATCCCTCGGTCGCTGAGACCAGCGATCCCGCCGTGCTGTTGCGCGCACTAGGACGCGCCGTCGAGGCTAGCGAAGTTGCCGCGATTTCGCCCTGGCGGTATCGCGCGCCGCTTTCGCCGGATCAGGCCGCCGCGCAGGAGAACCGGCCGATCGATTTCGCGGCGCTGGCAAAGTTTTCACAGGAGGCTATTGCGGCACACAAAGGCCATCTATTCATCGAGGGTGTCGGGGGCATCATGGTGCCGATCAACGAACGATACACCGTGCTCGACTGGATGACCGCGCTGAGAATTCCGGTACTGCTGGTGGTTGGCAGCTATCTTGGCACGATCAGCCATACGTTGACGGCGCTGCAGGTCTTGGCGTCGCGCAACCTGCGCATTGCAGCGATCGTGGTCAGCGAAAGCGACCGCAACGCCGTCCCTCTCGAACAGACCGTCGCGAGTATAGAGCACTTTTCGGCCGGTATCGCCGTTATCGGATTGCCGAGGCTACCCGGTGGGCTGAATTCTCATCCGGCCTTCGCGGAAATCGCGCGCCAGCTATGACAACAAATCCCGCAACGTCGCCGCAACGACCTTGGTGGCAGCTTTTAGGTCCGAGCGCTTGACGTGCTCGTTGGCCCCATGCGCGTTGGCTTCGACGATGCTGCGCGGTCCGGCACCATAAAGCACCGTCGGAATTCCCGCGGCGCTGTAGTGTCGTGCATCGGTGTAGAGCGGCACGCCCCGCACCGGGATCGACGTTTTGAATTCGCGAACCGCATTGCGGGTCAGCGCGGCGACGAGCTTATCCACGCCGCGACGTGGCTTGAGCGGTTCGGCGAGCATGATCGTACGGCAGTCGACATGAATATCTTTCTTCTTGCCCGAGCGGCGGATCAGCGCGATCAGCCGGCGCTCGACCGCACGCCCGTTTTCTTCCGGAATGAGCCGCCGGTCGATGCGCATCACGATCTTGTCGGGCACGACATTGGTGTTGATGCCGCCCGAAATCATGCCGACATTGAGGGTCGGCGAACCGATGCCCGCGATCTTCGACTTGCGGCGCGCCAGCGCTTTGCGTTCGGAATAAAGGGCATTGAGGATCGCAGTCGCGGCCTCCAACGCATCGGCTCCCGTCGAAGGCATGGCGGCATGCGCCTGGCGGCCGTGAACGGTGACTTCGAGGTGGAGAACGCCGTTATGAGCGGTCACGATCGAATATGAAAACCCCGCCGAAATCGCCAGATCCGGCTTGGTGATCTTCTGATCGAGAAGCCATTTCGGACCGACATAGCCGCCCGCCTCTTCGTCATAAGTCAGATGAAGTTCGACCACGCCATTCAGACTTTCGGGCGCGGCTTTGAGCGCGAGCAACGCAAAGGCATAGGTCGCAAAATCCGATTTTGAAACCGCGGCGCCGCGTCCGTAAATCGCGCCGGCTTTTTCCACGGCCCCATAGGGATCGGTCTTCCAGCCCTCGCCGGGAGGGACGACGTCGCCATGCGCGTTGAGCGCGATGACGGGGCCACCGCGTCCGAACCGCTCCCGCACCACCAGGTTGAGCACCGAGCGCATGCCATTGGCTTCGACAAGACGTGTCGGCACGGGGTGGCGTTCCACATCGAAGCCCAGTCCGGTGAGCAAGACCTCGGCGCGTTCCGCGTGCGGCACACAGTCTCCCGGAGGGTTGTCCGAGGGCACGCGCACCAGCGCTTTCAGAAAGGCCACTTCTCGTTCGAAATTTTGGTCAACATAATCGCCCATGGTCAATTGGTCCGCGCCGCGAAACGCTCGATGAACCGGATCAGCGCCGCAACCGCAGCTCCCATGTCGGCCTCGCTCGTGAACTCCGCCGGGTTATGACTGATCCCGCCCCGGCACCGCACGAACATCATGGCGGACGGACAAAGCTTGGCCATGGCTTGCGCATCGTGGCCCGCGCCCGAGGAAAGCCGCAGCGGCTTGTGACCGAGGTCGGCGATGGCCGAGGCTAACAAATCCTGCAAACGCCTGTCGCAGGGTGTCGCGTCGATGGCGTGAAAGGGCTGGAACTTCACGTCTAGTTTGCGGGCAGCGGCAATCGCCTGCGCCTCCTTTTCGAATGCCGCTACCGCACGCCGGCGTTCGGCATCGTCCATGCAACGCAGATCGACCGTGAACACCACTTCGCCTGGAATGATATTGGTCGCGCCCGGACGCGCTTCGATGCGGCCTACGGTCGCCACCATGTCCTTGAACGCACGCGCCAGCTTTTCCGCAGCGAGCGCCATCTCGGCGGCCCCGAGCAAGGCGTCGTGGCGCATATTCATCGGCACGGTGCCGGCGTGTCCTGCTTCGCCGCGCACCGTGGTGCTCCAGCGGCTTTGTCCGACAATGCCGGTGACCACCCCCAGCGGTTCGTTGGCGGCCTCGAGTCGCGGCCCCTGCTCGATATGGACTTCGACATAGGCCGCGGCTTCGCTTTTTCGGTATGCGGCCTTGGGAATATCAGCGGGATTCTTCCCATACGCTTCAAGAGCCTGCTCGAACGTCAAGCCTTTGGCATCCATAAGATTCAACGTATGCGGCTCAAAGTGACCCGCTAGCGCGGCCGACGACGACAGAGTCGAGGGAAACCGCGAGCCTTCCTCGTCGCCGAACGCAATCACATCGATCGCAACGTCGATGCCGCGTTTCTTGATTTCGTCCGCTGCGATGATCGCGGCGATTACGCCGAGCGGACCGTCGTAATGACCGCCGTCCACAACGCTATCGAGGTGCGATCCGATTATGAGCTTGGGGCCCTTCCCCATGCTGCCGCGAACTGTGCCGAGGGCGTCTTCAGTGACATCGAGACCTGCTTCGCGCATCCAGACGGCAGCCTGATCGGCCGCCTGACGATGCTCTTTGCTCAAGAAAAGTCGCACCAGCTTGTCCGGCTCCGAAGACAGCGGCGCGAGGGTGCGGATCATCTGCTCGGCACGCTTGCCGAGCTGGGCGGCATCCGGACTGTTCATTTTTTCTGCACCCAGTGCCCCAGAGCGGCGCGCTCTTCCTCTGTCATCCCGGTTTGATTGCCCAGCGGCATGGCGCGGCTCTGCACCGCCTGCATATAGATCAGATCGGCATATTTGCGCAGATCCTGCGCGGTTTCGAGCACGACGTTTTTCGGCGCCTCCTGGAAGCTTTCGTGGCTCGGCTTCATCGCGTGACACGCCGTGCAGTGCTTGTGGCTGATCGCAACCGCTTGCGCATCGCTAATGCCCGCGCCCGACACATTTGGTTGCGGCGCGGTGACGAAGATCGCCGCAAGCAATGCCAAGGCCGCGGCGGGCGCGGTCCAGCCATATTTCGACCAGTCGTCGCCGGCGTCGACCCTGTTGATGTAATGGCGGATCGTCGCTCCGGCGATCAATATGAGCGCCACCACCATCCAGGCATGGGGATGCGAAAACAGAAACGGATAATGCGGCGCCACCATCATCAGCAGCACGGGGAGCGTGAGATAATTATTATGGGTCGAGCGCTGCTTGCCGATCGCGCCGTAACGCGCTTCCGGGGTCTCACCACGGATCATTTGCGCGATCATTTTCTTTTGGTTCGGGATGATGATGGCAAAGACGTTGAACGCCATGATCGTGCCGATCAGCGCGCCGACGTGAATGAACGCGCCGCGGCCGGAGAAAATCCTCGTAAAGACCACGGCCGCGATCAAAATAAGCGCAAACACGCTCGCCGCCAGCGCCGGCACGTTGTGCCCGATCGGCGAGCGGCACAGGAGTTCATAGATCAAATAGCCGCTCGCCAGCGCACCGACCGATATGGCAATCGCTTGCCATGGCTCGAGCGGCAGGATGGCGGGATCGATCAAATAAGCCCGCGCATGCAAATAATACTGGACGACGAGCAGCCCAAACCCCGTCACCCAGGTGAGATAGGCCTCATAGCGAAACCAATGCAGCACGGGTGGCAAGATCGGCGGCGCCACCGTGAATTTTTCGACGTGATAAAACCCGCCGCCGTGCACCTGCCAGGCGGTCCCAAGCACGCCCGGACTTTTTCGCTCCTCCTTGTCCAGCGAATAATCGAGCGCCATGAAATAGAACGAGGTGCCGATCCAGCCGATGCCGACGATCATGTGGGCCCACCGCAACAGAAGGTTGAGCCATTCGCCCAGAAAAACGTCCACGCCTAGCTCCCGCGATAGGTTGAATAACCGTAAGGCGAGATCAGCAGCGGTACGTGATAATCGGCGTTCTTGGCGATCACGAAACGCACCGGCACCACATCGAGAAAAGGCGGATCCGCGAGTTTTTCGCCTTGAGCGCGAAAATAATCGCCGACGTGGAAAGCGAGCTCGTACGAGCCGGGCGCGAATTGCGCGCCCTCCATCAGCGGCGCATCCAGGCGGCCGTCCTGGTTCGTCGTCGCGGTGCGGAGCACGGCGGCCTCGGCAGCCCGGCGCAATTCAACGCGCAGTCCGGACGCCGGCCTGCCGCGCGCGGTGTCGAGCACATGGGTGGTGAGTTTTGCCATGACGTGCAGATAGATTAGTCGCGCGTAAGTGCCTTGTCGCGCCTGCCTCTTAAGCGAAATGCCCGGCCGCGCGGCCGGGCATTCGCATGAAAGGCGAGCCCGTTATGGCACGAGGATCGAGGCACCCGTCGTATCGCGGCCCTCGAGATCGCGGTGCGCTTTCTGCGCGTCCTTCAGCGCGTATTTCTGGTTCACCGGGATTTTCACGGCGCCGGAGCCGACGACCTTGAACAGGTCGGCAGAGATGGCAATCAGGTCCTCCCGCTTGGCGGCATAGGTGTTCAGCGTCGGGCGCGTGGCAAAGAGCGAGCCCTTGGTCTGCAAAATGTTGATGTTGAAAGCCTCGATCTGCCCGGACGCGCTGCCATAGCTGACGAAATAGCCCATCGGACGGATGCAATCGAGTGAAGCCGGGAATGTCGTCTTGCCGATGCCGTCATAGACCACGTCGCACAATTTGCCGCTCGTGATCTCCTTCACACGGGCGACGAAATCCTCGTCGCGGTAGAGGATCGTGTGATGACAGCCGTTTTTCTTGGCGAGCTCGGCCTTGTCCTTCGAGCCGACGGTCCCGATCACGGTCGCGCCGAGATGATTGGCCCATTGGCTGGCGATAAGACCGACGCCACCCGCGGCGGCGTGAATGAGAACGATGGTCCCCTTGCCGACCTTGAAGGTCCGGTTGAGCAGATATTGCACCGTCATGCCCTTGAGCATCATGCCGGCCGCCTGCTCATAGCTGATATTGTCGGGAAGCTTCACGGCGCGCTCGGCGGGAAGAAGGCGCTCCGCCGCGTAACCGCCGAGCGGCACAACGTAGCCGACGCGGTCGCCAACTTTGAGATCCGTGACGCCGGGACCCACCTCGATAACTTCTCCGGCGCCTTCGTTGCCGGCCACGAAGGGCATGCCGACAGGCGAGGGATACATGCCGACACGAAAATAAGTGTCGATGAAATTGATGCCGCAGGCGTGCTGCTTGATCTTGACCTGGCCCTGCCCCGGCGCCGGAATTTGAATGTCCTCAAACGTGAGAACTTCCGGACCGCCGTGTTTGTGAACGCGCACCGCCGCAACCATGACTGCTACCTCTCGACTGACTGAAAACGTGCCGCGATCATAGGCACGAGCATGACGAACACAAGGCTCAGCGGCCGCCGGACACACGCAAGATTGCGCCGGTCACGTAGGAGGCTTGCTCCGAGAGCAAATAAAGAATGGCTTCCGCGGTTTCCTCGGGCGTCCCGCCTCTGCCCATCGGGACCATGGGTGCGATCCGCTCCATTCGCCCGGGCGGCTGGATATCGGTGTCGATCATGCCAGGCGCGATGGCATTGACGCGCACGCCCTCGCGCGCCACCTCGCGTGCAATACCAACGGTCAGGGAATCGATCGCGCCCTTGCTGGCGGCGTACCAAACGCACTCGTTGCCGCCGCCTATCGTCGCCGCCATGGAGGATAACAGGACGATCGCGCCGCCTTTGCCGCCGTGCTTCGTCGACATGCGTTGCACGCATTCGCGAAGACAGAGGAGCGCGCCGAACGTGTTCGTGTCGAGACACTCCTTGATCGTTTCGGTCTTGGCCTCATCAAGCCGAGACATTGGCCCGATGATCCCCGACGAATGCACGAAATGGGTTATAGGACCGAGCTTCGCGGTCGTTTCGTTGAACACGCGCTTGATGTCGGCCTCCGTGGCCATGTCGCCCTGAAGCGCGACCGCCTTGCCGCCTGCTTTCTGTACGGCCGTAACCACCGCCGCCGCGGCATTGGCGTTGCTGTGATAATTCACCGCGACGTCATAACCCCGCGACCCGGCCATACGGGCAGCGGCTGCGCCGATACCGCGGCTACCGCCGGCGACGAGAAGAACCGGTCGCGTCATATCGAGATCTCCCGTTTGCGGATTTATCGGCGGCGCCCGCTGCGCTGCCGGTTGCGGCGCGCCATCACATTAAAGAACTCCACCGCGCCGGCAAACGCCATCGATACGTAGATGTAGGCGCGCGGGATATGGAAATCGAAACCATCCGCAAGCAGCGCCAGCCCGATCAGCACCAGGAACGCCAGCGCGAGCATCTTGGTGGTCGGATGGCGGTTGATGAAATCGCCCACCGGGTTGGCGGCGATATACATGATCACCATCGCGATGCAGACCGCGGCGATCATGACTTCGAGGTCGTCGGCGAGACCGATCGCTGTGACGATCGAATCGATCGAGAACACGAGGTCGATGACGACGAGCTGCGCCACCACGGCGGTCATCGCCGCCTTCGCCTTGCCGCCGCTAACTTCGTGCTCGCCCTCGACTTCGTTATGGATCTCCCACGTCGCCTTGGCGATGAGGAACAGCCCGCCAGCTATCAGAATGATATCGCGCCACGAAATCTCATTGCCGAGCGCAGTGAAAATCGGAGCTGTAAGCCCCATAATCCAGGTCAATGACGCGAGCAGCGCTATCCGGAACAGAAACGCCAGCGACAGACCGACCGCCCGCGCGCGCTTTGCCTGCGCCGCGCTCAAACGCGACGTCAAAATTGAGATGAAAACCAGGTTGTCGATGCCGAGGACGACTTCCAGGGCAGTCAAAGTGAGCAGCGCGCCCCACGCGTTGGGATTCCATAAAATGTCTGGCATGGTTTCTTAAGTGCGACCCGCCAATTGCCTTTGGTGATAGGCCCCGGTCGCAAGAAAATACATTGCGATGATGATGAGGGCTCCCGTCACCAAGCGGCCAGGCGAAAGATTGGTTCCGAGCGCGATCAGTGCCAAAACGACCCAGAGCCCCAGCAGCGCCAGCGACAAATTGCGCGCTTCCCTCACGCGAAGGGGATGGACGAAAAACACCGGCGCAAATGTCAGGCCGGCCAATACCAGGATCATGATCAGTCCAAGCCAGGCGGGCGGCTCGATCAGGAATAGATAGAACGCCACCAAATTCCACGCCGCCGGAAAGCCGTGGAAATAATTGCCGTCCGTCTTCATTTTGCGATCGGCAAAATACAGCGCACCCGTGACGACAATGACGATGGCACCAAGAATCGAGAGCATGTCCGGCAAGAGCCCGCTGGCGGCGATCGCATAAGCCGGCACGAACACGTAGTTCACGTAATCGACGACGAGATCGAGAACATCGCCTGACCACCGCGGCAATGTTTCTGCCACCTTGAATTCGCGCGCCAGCGGCCCATCAAGGCCGTCGACGAGCAGCGCGAGTCCCATACAGAAAAACATCGCCGGCCACTGCTGGCCGACCGCCATCACCAGCGCCAACAGACCCAGCGCCGCGCCGCACGCGGTCATGATGTGGATTGCGAATGCGCGCGCAAACATGGCTCGCACCTATTGGTGATTGCCCCAATCGAGCTGGCAGATCTCGCAGGACCGGCCCTTGAGATTCCAGTTGCGCCCGAAGCCGCGGAAGCGCGACTTGTCCGCGCGCGCGACGATCACATCCGGCGCGATCCAGTACTCGCTGTTGCGGATCGTGACATTCTGGCCTGTGTCCTTGCCCTTTACCGGCGTAATCGCCCCGTCGATGTAGTCTTTCACCTTGACGATCCGTGTCTCGCCCTGCGTCTCGTAGCTCACCGGCACCTGTCGGACGCCGAGAAATTGCCCGACCAGGATCGAAAGTAAATGCGTCGTTCCGCCCACCCTCCCGGAGAAGATGCGGGTCAGACCTTTCACCGCCTGCGCCGAAGCCTTTTCGTCGACGAACAACGCGGCGGTCCAATTGCCGCGCGACATGATGCCCGGGAGATCCATCATCAGCGCGATATTCACGCCGCCAAGATCGGTCTCGTCGAAATGGCCGGAGTCGATCCGAATGCCCGCCCAGGTCTGGCAACGATCTTCCGTTGGCGGGTGATCGCCCAACGACAGCACGCACGGGCAAAACACCGTGCAACTGCACGACAGCGCCATTTCACCTTTGAGCGTCCACTGTTCCCGCAAGGCAGCCTCTCGATTACAGCGCGAAGAGATTTGGCATAACACCGAGCGCGGCGAGCGCAAACAGGGCGGCCACAAGCAACCAGGCCCCGCCCAGCACGCGGCTCACCAGCGCCCCACCGACGAGCTTTTCTGCGGTCATCGCGATAGCAAGCGCCACCATCCAAACGACGTTCATGGCGCCCGCCGCGAGCATGACCAGCATCATGGCCCAGCAACAGCCGAGACAGAATATGCCTTGTTGCAAACCGAGCTGGAAGACACCGCCCGTGGTCGTGCGCCAATTGGTGAAGAAAAATTGGAATGGCGCGCGACAGCGGCTGAGACAAGCATGTTTGAGCGACGTGAATTGATACAGGCCCGCAAATGCGAAAAGGCCGGCCGTCAGCGTCGCGCCAGCGGCATCCGCGCTAAACGTCGGCAGGGTGAGCTGGAGCAGCGTTGCGAAAACAGCAAAGCCAAGCCACACCGCGCTATAGCCAGCGACGATAATGAGAGGCGAGATAACCTCAACGTTCTTGCGCGCGCCGGCTTCGGCGATTTCGCTGTAAGTCATGATCATGGGTGCGGCGCTGGGGATCATCATCGCGAACGTCATCGCCGCCCACATTCCGCTGAGCAGCGCAATATTGATGGGGGACACGACGACCGCGAGCGGCCTGCACAACGCGGCAGCGACGCTACCGCTTCGGCTAACTTCGAAGCCGAGGTAAAGCCAGCCCAAAGCGGTCAGAACGATAATGCAGGCCGCCGCAATGACGCGCGGCCGCACGACGAAGCCGGGGTGCGTGGGGTTCGAAGGAATTTGAACAGACTGGGACATGCGCTAACGAGAGCTTCCTAGCGCATCGCGCTTGCGTGCGGAATTAAAAGCGAGCGCCGGATTCCCGATTTAAGCCGTTGTTGCGGTATGCTAGCTCCCAATCATGGCAACTTCGCCCCACATTGATACCGCTGTCGCCGTCGTCGGGTCTGGCCCTGCCGGTTTAACCACCGCAATTAGCTTCGCTAAGGCCGAGGTTCCTACAGTGTTGATCGGGGGCCTGGCCGCGCCCGACAGGCGCACCACCGCGCTGCTCGCCGGATCACTAGCGATCCTCGAAAACAACGGCAGCTGGCGTCACTGCGCCGCCAAGGCCGCGCCACTGCGGCAGTTGCGTATCGTCGACGATACCGGGCGCTTGATCCGCGCGCCTGAAGTGAAATTCGACGCCACAGAAATCGGCCTCGATGCGTTTGGCTACAATATCGAAAACACCGAACTGCTCGTCGGCCTTAATGAGCGAGCCCAGGCCCTACCGACATTGCGGCGGGTCGACGCGCGCCTTCGCAGTGTCGAACACGCCGAGGACGCGGTCATTCTTCATCTCGACAGCGGCGC
>JAFBAG010000339.1 GCA_019247925.1 Pseudolabrys sp. | reverse complement strand
TAGCCCGGCGCAGGTCCGCAAGATCGAAGAGCGCTTCGAGGCCATCGAAAGCGCCATCGGCCGCGGCGAAAACGCGGTCGATCAGGATTTCGCCTTCCATTGCGAGATCGCCGATGCCACCGGCAATCCGCAATTCCGCCGCTTCCTCGAATATCTCGGCCGCTTCATCATTCCTCGGCAGACCGTGTGGGGATCAGCTACGCCGGACGTCAGCCGTAATCACCTGCGCACCTTCCAGCAGGAACATGCGCAGATCCTCGATGCGATCCGCAGCGGCGCAGTGACGCAAGCGCGCGCGGCGATGCAGCGCCATTTGCTTAATAGCCGCAAGCGCTATCAGCAGATCGCCGCCAAGCTTGGTGTTGAATGATTTCTAAAGCGGCTTGAGGCGGCTCTCGATCTGGGCGCGGCGGCATTCGAGGAAGGGCGGCAGTACCAGCTTCTCGCCGAGACTGTCCATCGGCTCATCGACGCCGAAACCCGGCCCATCGGTCGCGATCTCGAACAGAATGTGGTTCGGCTCCCTGAAGTAGAGCGATCTGAACCAGAAGCGGTCGATGGGGCCGCTGTTGCGCACGCCAAGACCTTCGAGCCGCGACGCCCACTCTTCGTATTGCGCGTCGTCGGGCGTGCGAAACGCGACGTGATGGACGCCCCCCGCGCCGGGATGCGCGCGCGGCAAATCGGGACGCACCGCGACGTGTAACTCAGCGGCGGGACCGCCCTCGCCCATCTCATAGACGACGACCCGGTCTTTGTTGGATTCGGGGTGCGGATAGGATCGCACCTCGCGCATTTCCAGAATTTTCACGAGCACCTGATCGGTCGGGCTCAGATCGGGCACCGTCATCGTGATCGGACCGAGCCCGCGAATTTGATGCTCGGCCGGCACGGGACTGCGATCCCAAGGATGGGCTTCTCCCTTGCCGCCGTCGTCGATCAGCGCGAGCCGCTGGCCTTCCGGATCTTCGAAGTCGAGCGTCAACCGTCGGTCGCGCTCATGAATATCGCCGATCTTCACCTTCGCCACGCTCAAGCGTTCGCGCCACCATGCGAGCGTCTTTTCGCCGCTGACACGCAGAGCCGTCCGGGTGATGGTGTTGTTACCGCGCTTTTCCGGCAGCGTCCGGAAATCGAAAAACGTCAGGTCACTGCCCGGTGACGCCAGCGCATCGGCGTAAAACAGGTGATAGGCCGTCGTGTCGTCCTGGTTGACGGTTTTCTTGACCATCCGCATGCCAAGCGTTTCCGTATAGAAGCGCTTGTTGCCGGGGGCGTCCGCCGATACCGCGGTGAGATGATGGATTCCGGTGAGTTGCATGCCTATCATTTAGGGACAAATTGCAATCTTTGCGAGGCCCGATGTCCTTGAAGGGCAAGACACTGTTCATCACCGGCGCCTCGCGCGGCATCGGTCTCGCCATCGCGCTGCGCGCCGCTGCCGACGGCGCCAATGTCGCGATCGCGGCGAAGACCACGGAGCCGCATCCCAAGCTCGAGGGCACGATCTATTCGGCCGCGGAAGCGATCGAAAAGGCCGGCGGCAAAGCACTGCCGCTTGCGGTCGACGTCCGCGAGGAAGTCTCGGTCAAGGAAGCGCTCGACAAAACGGCGGCGGCTTTCGGCGCCCTCGACATCGTCGTGAACAATGCCAGCGCGATCCAGACCACGCCTGTGCAGCAAACCGATATGCGCCGGTTCGACCTGATGCATCAGATCAATGCGCGCGGCACGTTTGTGGTCTCGAAACACGCTATTCCGCACCTTCTGAAGAGCGCGAATCCCCACATCCTGATGATTTCGCCACCTCTCGACATGCAGGAAAAATGGTTCGCGCCCTTTACCGGTTACGCGATGGCGAAGTTCGGCATGAGTCTCGTCGTCCTCGGTCTTGCAGGAGAATTGCGCGGAAAGGTGGCCGTGAATGCGTTGTGGCCACGCACCACCATTGCCACGGCGGCGATCAAGAACCTGCTGGGTGGCGATCAGGTGATGAAGATGTCGCGAACGCCCGAGATCATGGCCGACGCCGCGTGGCACGTCTTCCAGAAACCGAAAACCTTCACCGGCAATTTTCTGATCGACGACACGTTCCTCGCCGGCGAAGGCGTCACCGATTTCGACCGCTACCGCGCCGATCCGAGCCAACCGCTGCAAGTCGATTTTTTCGTTCCGGACAGCGCCGCGCCTCCGCAAGGCGTGAGCCTCAAGGCGAAAGCCTGAGGTTGGCCTCCACATCCCCGCACGCTACAAGAGCCAATGACGACGCTTCTCATCTCGCATCCCTCTTCGCTCGATCACATCGTACCGGCCGGACATCCGGAACGGCCTGACCGGATACGGGCGGTTGAGCGCGCGCTCGAGGCCGAAAAGTTTTCATCGCTGGTGCGTGTCCAGGCACCCAAGGCGCCATCCGACATCATCGCACTGTGCCATCCCCCGGACTTCATTCAGGCGATCGAAGAGGCTTCGCCGAAAGAAGGCTTGATGCGCATTGACGCGGACACCGCGATGTCTCCCGGCAGCTATGAGGCTGCGGTCCGCTGCGTCGGCGGCGGCATGCTTGCGGTCGATGAGGTGGTGACGAAGAAGGCCAGCAATGCCTTCGTGGCGATGCGCCCGCCCGGCCACCATGCCGAGACGGCGCGGCCGATGGGATTTTGCTTCTTCAACAGCGCGGCGATCGCGGCACGCTATGCGCAGAAAAAACACGGCCTCGAACGGATCGCGATCATCGATTTCGACGTGCACCACGGCAATGGCTCGCAGGAGATTTTCTGGGACGACAAGACGGTGATGTACTGCTCGACTCATGAAATGCCGCTTTATCCCGGCACCGGCGCGGTCGGGGAGCGCGGCGAGCACGACACCATCGTCAACGCGCCACTGCGCGCCGGCGACGGCGGGGACGTTTTCCGCGAGGCGATGGACACCGCAGTGCTGCCTCGGTTGCGCAGTTTCAAGCCGGATCTTCTCGTCATCTCCGCCGGTTTCGACGCGCATATGCGCGACCCTCTCGCCAACCTGCAACTGGTCGAAGCGGACTACGCCTGGGTCACGCAAAAGCTCATGGACGTCGCCGACGAGACGGCGCAGGGCCGCGTCGTCTCGATGCTGGAAGGCGGCTACGATTTGCAAGGGCTCGCGAGCTCGGTGGCCGCGCACGTAACCGCGCTGATGCACGGCTAAGAAGCTCGCTATCGCGCCGTCAGACCGCCGTCGATGGGGACATCTGCGCCTGTCACGAAGGCTGCGTCGTCCGACAGCAGGTAAACGCAGAGCGCGGCGATTTCGTCAGCCTTGCCGAGACGGGAGAGCGGGACCGCCGCGGTCATTGCGTCCCGCGCCCGCTCCGGGTGTTTTGCGCCAGCGATCATCGCATCGGCCATCGGCCCCTCGACGAAAGCGGGGCAGATCGCGTTGCATCGCACCGGGGGATTGCAACGCGCGCCATGGAGCGCCACGGATTTGGTCAGCAGCGATACGCCACCTTTCGAAGCATTGTAGGCGGCGAGGTTATGGCCGCCGACCAGACCCGATACCGAAGAGAGGTTGACGATCGCGCCGCCCTGTTTGCGCAGCAGCGGCATAGCCGCCTTGCAGCCGAGAAACGTGCCATCGAGATTGACCGCCAGCACTTTCTTCCACAACGCAAAGTCGAGCTGTTCGACCGTACCAAGCGCGACGATACCCGCGGCATTGACCAGACCATCGAGCCGGTCGAGCGATTGCGTGACGCGCCGCCAGTCAGCTTCGCTCGTCACATCGAGTTGGTGATCGGCGCCGGCGGCAATATCCGCGCCGAGGGCACGCCCACCGGCACGAGTGACGGCCGCACCGATGGCGCTGCCGATAGCGCCCTTGGCGCCGCTGACCAGGATCACTTTGCCATCCAGCCGGCTCATGCTGCGTTCGCTCTGGCGCTGATTATCCCGGCGCACAGTGCAGCGGCTCGCGAGGAATGGCAAAGCCTCCTATATTAGCGCCTGCGCAATTTTAGGATTCGGTCCATGGCCGCCAATAATGCCGATGTCGCCAAATTGCCGTTCGAGCGCGCGATCGAGGAATTGGAATCGATCGTGAAGCGCCTCGAGGAAGGCAAGGTTCCGCTGGAGGAATCGGTCGCGATCTATGAGCGCGGCGAAGTGCTGAAGAAACGCTGCGAGGACCTGCTGCGGCAAGCCGAAGCCCGTGTCGAAAAAATCACACTCGACGCGGCTGGCAAGCCGACGGGAACGACGCGGCTCGACGTCGAATGAGCGGCGGCCGCGGTGAATTGCCCGGCCCCTGCCATCTGGTGTAAGTGGTTCGGGGGCGGCTTGAAGCAGGCCGCGAGCGGCCTGGTCCCGGAGTGCGCGTGGCGGAAGCGTCTAAAACACCTTTGCTCGACCGGATCACCCGGCCGTCCGATCTGCGCGCCCTGCCCGACGCCTCGCTGCGCCAGCTCGCCGACGAATTGCGCACCGAGACGATCGATGCGGTCGCCAAAACGGGCGGACACCTCGGCGCGGGACTGGGCGTCATCGAGCTTACGGTGGCGCTGCATCACGTGTTCGACACGCCGCGCGACCGGCTGGTCTGGGATGTCGGTCATCAGGCCTATCCACACAAGATATTGACCGAACGGCGCGAGCGCATTCGCACCCTGCGCCAGGGCGGCGGGCTATCCGGATTCACCAAGCGCGCCGAGAGCGAATTCGATCCGTTCGGGGCCGCGCATTCATCGACGTCGATTTCCGCCGGGCTCGGCATGGCGGTGGCGCGCGATCTCGACGGCAAGGCGCACAACGTTGTCTGTGTGATCGGCGACGGGGCGATGTCGGCCGGCATGGCCTATGAGGCGATGAACAATGCCGGCGCGATGAACTCGCGGCTGATCGTCATCCTCAACGATAACGACATGTCGATCGCGCCGCCGGTCGGCGCCATGTCCGCCTATCTTGCGCGCATCGTCTCCGGAAAAACCTACCGCACCTTGCGCGACATCGGAAAACAGCTCGCCCACAAGCTGCCGAAGTTTTTCGAAGAGAAGGCGGGCAAGGCCGAGGAGTTTGCCCGCGGCTTCTGGACCGGCGGAACGATGTTCGAGGAGCTCGGCTTCTTCTATGTCGGGCCGATCGACGGGCATAATCTCGATCATCTGCTGCCGGTGCTGCGCAATGTGCGCGACGCCGAAACCGGACCAATCCTCGTTCACGTCGTCACGCAAAAGGGCAAAGGGTACGCGCCCGCCGAAGTTTCGGCCGACAAGTATCATGGCGTAGTCAAGTTTGACGTCGCGACCGGCACCCAGGCCACCTCCAAGACCAACGCGCCGCAATACACAAAAGTGTTTGCGCAGAGCCTCATCAAGGAAGCGCGCAAGGACGACAAAATCGTCGCCGTGACGGCGGCGATGCCGTCGGGCACCGGCCTTGATCTATTCGCGAAGGAATTTCCCACGCGCTGCTTTGACGTCGGCATTGCCGAACAGCATGCGGTGACGTTCTGCGGCGGCCTCGCGGCGGAAGGCTACAAGCCCTTCGCGGCGATCTATTCGACATTCCTGCAACGCGCTTACGATCAGGTGGTGCATGACATCGCGGTGCAGCAGTTGCCGGTGCGCTTTGCCATCGACCGCGCGGGGCTTGTTGGAGCCGACGGCCCGACCCATGCCGGCGCGTTCGACGTCGCCTATCTCGGCTGTCTTCCCGGCTTCGTGGTCATGGCGGCGGCGGACGAAGCCGAGCTCGTTCACATGGTAGCGACCGCAGCGGCGATTGGCGACCGGCCCTCGGCGTTTCGCTATCCGCGCGGCGAAGGCCGCGGCGTCACCATGCCGGAGGAAGGCAAGCCGCTCGAGATCGGCAAAGGCCGGATTATGCGAGAGGGCCACAAAGTCGCGCTCCTGTCGTTCGGCACGCGTCTTGGCGAGTGCCTGAAAGCCGCCGATGAGCTTGGCGCGCTCGGCCTGTCGACAACCGTGGCGGATGCGCGTTTCGCCAAGCCGCTGGATACGGATTTGGTGTTGCGGCTCGCCCGCGAGCACGAAGTGCTGCTCACGGTGGAGGAAGGCTCCACTGGCGGCTTTGGCGCCTATGTGCTGCAAGCGCTTGCCGACCACGGCGCGCTGGACCGCGGTCTGCGCGTGCGTACCATGGTGCTGCCGGACACATTCATCGAGCACAACGCGCCCGCCGCGCAATACGCCGAGGCCGGACTCGACGCCAAGGGAATCGTGGCGAAGGTTTTCGAAGCGCTGGGCAAGGACATGGCCGCCGGCACGGCGGAGCGCGGCAAGCGCGCCTGATCCGCGCGGGATAATCCGATGAGCGAGCGCATGCGTGCCGATCGCCTGCTGGTCGAGCGCGGTCTGTTCGAGAGCCGCGCGCGCGCCCAGGCGGCGATCGAGGCCGGGCTTGTGCGGGCCGCAGGCAAGCCGGTTCGCAAAGCCTCCGAAACCGTAGCTGCCGACGCAGAAATCGAGGCTGAACCGGCGCATCCCTACGTCTCGCGCGGCGGCGTCAAGCTCGCTGCCGCGCTCGACCATTTTGCCTTCGATCCCAAGGGCCGCGTGTGCCTGGACGTCGGCGCTTCGACCGGCGGCTTCACCGATGTGCTGCTCAAGCGCGGCGCGCGACGCATCTATGCCGTGGACGTCGGCACCGATCAGTTGCACAAGAACTTGCGGACCAATCCGGGGGTCGTCTCGATCGAAGGCGCGGACATCCGCGGCCTCGCTTCGGCGCAGCTCGCCGAGCCGCCAAGCTTGATCGTCGTCGATGTGAGCTTCATTTCGCTGCGGCTCGTGCTCCCCCCGGCGCTCACCCTCGCCGCGACATCGGCGCTGCTGGTTGCGCTGATCAAGCCGCAATTCGAAGCCGGCAAGGCCCATCTCAAGAAAGGCATCGTGCGCGACGAAAGCGTGCATCGCGCCGTGTGCGACGACATCGCTGCGCTGGTCGCTTCCCTCGGCTGGCTGGTCGTTGGCGTCACGCCCTCGCCGATCGCCGGCGGCGACGGCAACCGCGAATTTCTGCTTGGGGCGCGCCGTGGTTGAACAATTGACCATCACCCGCCTCGGCAATCGCGGCGACGGCTTCGCCGACACGCCGCAAGGAACGGTGTATGTCCCCTACACGCTTCCCGGCGAAGTCGTCGCGGCGGAGCCTGTGGCGGGTCATCCCGACCGGGCACAGCTCGTCTCCGTCGAGAAACCCAGTCCGGAACGGGTCACGCCGATATCGCCGCATTTCGGTGTCTGCGGTGGCTGCGCGCTTCAGCATTGGGCTTTGGCGCCGCAACTCGCCTGGAAACGCCAGAAAATCGTCGACGCGCTCGCTCACGAACATATCGAAGCGGTTGTTGCCGCGATCGTCGACGCTCATGGCGCGGGCCGGCGGCGCATCACTTTGCATGCGCGGCGCGCGAACGGCGTGCTTCGTGTCGGCTTCGCGGCCGCACGCGCCCACACCATTGTCGCCATCGACCGCTGTCCGATCCTCGCCCCGGCGATGGACGGCTGTATCCCCGCCGCCTGGGCGGTTGCCGAAGCGATCCAGGGCAGCAAACCGCTCGACATCCAGGTGACCGCGACGAATAACGGCCTCGACATCGACGTTCGCGGCTGCGGCGCCATCGACGCCGCAACGACCGCGCGGCTCGCGGCAATCGCCGCCAAACATCGCCTGGCGCGGCTCACCCGCCATGGCGAATTGATCGCACAAACTGCGCCGCCCGCCATCACGATCGGCGGTGCCACGCTCATTTTGCCGCCCGGCGCCTTTCTGCAGGCGACGCAGGCAGGCGAAGAGACTTTGACGCAGACCGTGCTCGCCTTCGCCGACAAGGCAAAGGCCGTGGCGGATTTATTTTGCGGCGTCGGGCCCTTCGCCTTGCGGCTGGCAAGGCAGGCCCGCGGGACGGCGATCGACAGCGACCGCGCCGCCGTCGCCGCGCTCGAAGGCGCAGCGAAAGGGACAAAGGGATTGAAACCGGTCACCGCCCAGACGCGCGATCTATTTCGAAATCCGCTGGTCGCCAGCGAACTCAAGGCGTTTGACGCGGTCGTTTTCGACCCGCCGCGCCAGGGCGCAGAGGCACAGGCGCGCGAGCTTGCAAAAAGCGCTGTGCCGCTCGTTATCGGTGTTTCGTGCGACCCGGTCACTTTCGCACGCGACGCCGGTATTTTGATCGCCGGCGGCTATGCGCTCACCAGGGTCGTGCCGGTCGACCAGTTCCGCTATTCGTCACATGTCGAGCTGGTCGCGGCCTTCACGCGTCAGCGGTAGCCGTCGCCCCAGCGCTCCTGCCACATTCGCTCGCCGATCGTGCAGGAGATACGCGGCTTGCGGCTCTGGACCGGGATAACTCGCGGCTCGGGTTGCAGCCCGGCGATCTCCAGCACCAGCTTCGTGCGCGTCGCCTCGACAAATTGCGCGCGCTCTCGGATAGGGATGACAAATGCGCCCGGCCCGCCGATCACGCAATCCTCGTAATAGATGTCGAGGTCCTTGATATCGATCGAGTTCGGCTGCGGCTCTTTCAGCATGATCGGCAGGCCGTTGATCACGATCCCGCGCGCCACCACCTCCTCGCGCGTCGGGACGATCAGCGGGCCCTGATTGTTGGTGCCGTCGCCGGACACATCGATCACCCGGCGGATGCCGGCAAAGCCGTTGCCATCGAACAGCTTGGCCGAGAAGATCAGCGCGCCCGAGATCGAGGTCCGAAAGGCGCGCCGCACCGGCGCTGCCGCCATCTCGGCTGCGACCGCTCGCGCACTTTCCGCGCCGTCGATCAGCCGCCATGGCGTCACGACGCGCTGATCGTTCTCGCCGGCCCATTCGACCA
>JAFBAG010000238.1 GCA_019247925.1 Pseudolabrys sp. | reverse complement strand
ACGATCGCGGAATATCTCGGCGGCAAGCATGCCAACTACAATTTCGCGCTTTGGCGTCGCGATGCCGCCGCGTCTGCGAATTTCGCAGATCTCGCGGGAATGCGCGGCAAACTGGCGCAACATGCGGATACTCTCGCGCTGACCAACCAGCCCGAACGCTGGCACGGCGTACCGAACCCGCTGCTGAACTGGCCGCATCAGTTTTCACCGGGGTTTGGCTATTGCGGCGCGCTCGCAGGCGGTTTCGAAGAGGTTATGCAGCGCCGCACAAGCTCGGACATGCGGCGCAAGATGCGCAAGAAAGCCGAACGACTCGCCACTCACGGCGCCATCCACTTTTCACAGGCCCATGGCGAGCATGAGATAAGCCGCGTTCTGGCTGCTTTCTTCGCGCAGAAGGGTGTGCGCCTCAAAATGCAGGGCCATGCCGATGTTTTTGCCGAGCCGGCTGTCCAGCGTTTCATCACTGCTGCATCCCACACGGGCGCGATCGAACTTTATTCGCTCTCCGTGGGAGACGAAATTGTCGCCACTGTTGGGGGGCTCGCGGGCGGCGACCGCTTTTGCACGATGTTTTCCTCGATTGCCCAAGGCCGTTACAGCGGCGAGAGCCCCGGTGAACAGGCAATGATCGGTACGGTGCGAGCCGTCACAGAACGCGGACTTTCGGTCTTTGATCTCGGTGTCGGCGAAGCGCGCTACAAGGGCACATTCTGTCCCGACCACGAACCACTATTCGATAATTATATCGGCCTATCAGCGCGCGGTCGCATCGTTGCCGCTCTTATGCGCGAGCAGGCAGGCATCAAGCGCATCCTCAAGCAAAATCCGCTTGCCTGGGCGCTGATCGAGAAACTGCGCCGCTTTCGCGCGCAACTCGCCTAGATATCCCGGCTAGGCCGCGGCAGCTTGCGCCGCGCCCAATACCATCGTCACGTCGGCAAACCCAGCCATTGCCAACCGCTGTTGCGCGGCGCGCGTCGCCGCATCATTGGCGCCCACGATCACAGCGCGGGACGCAAGTGCCGCATAACGTTCCACCGCTACTTCTGGAACAGCGCCGATATCGAGCACGATGTAGTTATAACTCATGGCCAAGGCTTCGATCGCCGTGTCGAGCGCAGGGGACGCCGCGATGGCGTTCGCATCCGCGCCGACATTCCCCGTCGAAACGATATGCACGTTCGAGAACTGGTCTCGGCTGATCATGTCGCCGAACGAAATCTCCCCGCGCACGAGTTCTGCGATGCCGGGCGTATGCGGATCCGTCGAAATGACCGACAGATTAGGCGCATTGAAGGCAAGATCGACGAGAACCACATTGGCATCGCGGCTCAGGGCTCGCGCCAGCGCAATCGCCGCATAAGTCGTGCCTGCATTGCGTTGCGCGCCGGCGACCGCGACGCGACGGCCGCCCTCGCCTAGCGCGCGTAACTGCGCCGCGACTTGCTCGATTTTCAGCGCCGCCGGCGCCGGCGCCGGATTGAGAACGCGCGCAACCGGGCTTGGC
Organism: Pseudolabrys sp.; assembly: GCA_019247925.1. Lineage (GTDB taxonomy): Bacteria > Pseudomonadota > Alphaproteobacteria > Rhizobiales > Xanthobacteraceae > Pseudolabrys. Next base: position 13,177 of record JAFBAG010000238.1, on the reverse strand, counting down.
ATGACGGGAGGCGGCGCAGGTGGAACGGGCGGCGCGGTCAGGACCATCCGCGCAGCTGGCATTTCCGGCGAACCATAGACCGCCGCCGGATAGGTGTAGCCAGCCGACGCAGGCGCCAGCAGTTCGCCGGTCAGAACGAATCCGCTCGACAACGCGAAGGCGGCAAACGCGGCGATCAGGATGATCGGCACTTTTTTCGGAGAATCCGGCTTGATGGCCGGGCTTGCCCGCGAAATGATCCGCGCTTCCGGTGGCGCCGCGTTGATATTCTCCCGCGCCGAGGCTTCGCGATATTTGGCCAGATAGGATTCCAGAAGCTCGCGCTGCGCCTTGACCTCGCGCTCGAGCGCGCGAACCTGGACGTCCTGCTCGTTGGTTTGGGAAGCGAGCTTCTTCACCTGGTCGATGCTGGCGGTCAGAGTTTCTAGACGATTGCCGGCGACGGCAGCGTCGCTATCGATCTGGCGGGCCAGCCGTTCGCCTTCGGTGCGGATCTGCCGTTCGACCTCTCCGATCTGCGCCTGCAATTCCTTGATGCGCGGATGGCGCTCCAGCAGCGTGGAAGACTGCTCCGCCAGCTGCGCGCGCAATGCGACCCTCTGCTCATTCAAGCGCCGCATCGATTCGGAGTTGGCGATATCCGACGAGTCGATGGACTTCCCCGATCGCAGCAGGTCGCGCAATTGGCGCGCCCGCGCCTCAAGGTCGGCCTTTTGCGCGCGCGCAGCAGAAATTTGCGAATTGATCTCGGTCAGCTGCTGGTTCGGCAGCGACATGTTGTTCGAGCCGCTGTAGAGGTTCGCTTTGCTGCGATATTCCTCGACCTTTGCTTCGGCGTCGGCGACTTTGTCGCGCATCGTCGCGATTTCAGACGCGAGCCAGGCACTCGCCGCGCGCGTTTGCTCCTGCTTCGAGCTCTGCTGCACAGTGAGATAGGTCTCAGCAATCGCGTTGGCGACGCGCGCCGCGAGCTCAGGGTCCGACGAAGTAAAGTCGATGGCAATGACGCGGGAGCGTTCGATCGCAAATACATTGAGACGCTCGTAGAAAGCCTCAAGCGTGCGCTCTTCTGGCGACATGGAATTGGGGTCGCGGGCAAGACCGAACAATCCGAGCAACGTCTTGCCGATGCCTACGCCGCTTCGCGCCGGGTCGAACTCCGGCAGGTCACCGAGTTTTTCCTTGCGGATGACTTCCCGCGCAAGATCACGCGACAACACAACCTGGATCTGGCTGGTGACAGCTTCCGGGTCGATCGCGGCACGCTCGCTCTGCTTGTCGGCTTCGGCGCGCAGGAACACGTTTTCTTTTGATTCCAACAGAATGCGCGCCTCGGAGCGGTAGCGCGGCGTCATGCCGTTGACCGCAACAGTCGCGAATGCCGCGGCGATCACCGTCAACCCGATAATGCGCGTCTTGCTGCGCCACAGTGCCCGCCCCAGCCCGCCAATATCGGGCTCTCCGCCATACGGAACGGCGGGCGGCGGCGCAGGGCGCGACGCTTTGACCTTGGCCTTCTTCGGCGGCTTGGCGTGCGCTGGCTGAGAATCGGACTTGCGCCCGAACATCCGAAACATCGCGACTCCACGGTGCGTTCAGCCGCCATGACACCGGATTATGGTTGCAAGGGCGTTAAGTTTTCCGCGGGAAATCGTCCAGTGAGATTTTGTTAACCAACCATGCGCCTAATCGCCCTGGCTTGGATGGGGCGGACCGGCCTTTTTGACGCCGGCCGGAAGCGATGCGGCCGTTGAATATTTTGCACGTGCTGCGCGCACCCGTCGGCGGGCTGTTTCGACATGTGCTGGACCTTGCGCGCGGCCAAGCCGACCTGGGCCACCGCGTCGGAATTGTCGCCGACAGCACGACCGGGGGTGACCGCGCCAAGGCGGCATTCTCCGCGATCGGGTCGCACCTGCAGCTTGGTTTCAGCCGCGTCCCCATGAGCCGCCATATCGGCCTGAGCGATCTCGGCGCGATCCAGCATGTCAGCCGCCGTATTGCGGAAAGTGGCACCGATGTCGTTCACGGCCACGGCGCGAAAGGCGGGGCCTATGCCAGGATCGCTGCGGGCCCCGCGGCATTGCTGCGCGTCTACACACCTCACGGCGGCAGCATCCATTACAGCCGAACGAGCCCGGCCGGGCTTGCTTATCTAACGGCTGAGAAAATCCTACTATCGCGCGGAAATATCTATCTTTTTGAAAGTGATTATGCCGCCGGCCGTTTCCGCGCCGCCATCGGTGAGCCGCCTTTGGCGCGGGTCGTTCATAACGGTGTCGGCCGGGATGAATTTACTCCGGTCGACGTGAATTCGGATGCGAGCGACCTGTTGTTCATCGGGGAGATGCGCGTCCTCAAGGGTGTCGACGTCTTGATCGAGGCCATCGCGGCGCTCATCAGCGAGGGCCGTACGATTACAGGCACCCTTGTTGGCGATGGCCCCGACAAAGCCCGCTTCGAAGCCATGGTTAGCCGGCACGGCTTAGCCGGCCACATTGTTTTCCTGCCGCCGCAGCCGGCGCGCCAGGCATTCGCGCGCGGCCGCATTTTGGTCGTCCCATCGCGCGCAGAATCCCTGCCCTATATCGTTCTGGAAGCCGCGGCCGCAGCCAAGCCGATGATCGCCACGCGGGTTGGCGGCATTCCCGAAATATATGGGCCTTTCGCCCAGGCTCTCGTCACGCCGGACGATGTTGGCGCGTTGAGCCGAACCATTGCGGGCGCGCTCGACGAGCCGCGCCTCGAGGCCGATCTCGCGCAGAAGCTGCGGGATCACGTCGCGGCGCGCTTCTCGTTGAGCGCCATGGTGGCCGGCGTGAACGACGCTTATGGCGAAGCTCTCAGCCGCCGCGGCCATTAACTGTTTCGTCGCCTCAGCGATAAGCGTTTGTTGAGGGTTTTTGTCTAGCAAATCCGGGGATTAGGCGCAGTTCGTCTCCTGCCGGGGCGGCGCGCAAAAGGTAAAGATGGAAACCAACGGGCCTCTGAGCGCCGCAAGCGCCGCCGCGATCATCGAGCGATTGCGCACCGTGCCCCGTGAAGCGAAGCGCGCGAGCCTGTCGCCGGCCGCGGTCGCCGCCATCACGGACACCGCGAGCGCGCCCGCCCTGTCGCCGATCGTGCTCGCAGGCGTGGTGCGCATCATCGAATTCGCGCTGCTGGTCGCCATCGGCGGCGCTATCCATGCCGTCTACACGTTTCCCGACGAAGGCCTGACGTGGCGCTACCCGATCGCGATCGGTGTCATCGCACTGTGCTCGCTCTTCGCGTTTCAGGCTGCCGATATCTATCAGGTGCAGGCCTTCCGCGGCCACGAGAAGCAGTACATGCGGCTCGCTTCAGCGTGGTCCATCGTTTTTCTCATCGTGATCGGCACCTCATTCTTCGCGAAAATGGGTGATCAGTTTTCGCGTGTCTGGCTCGGCAGCTTTTACGTCTTCGGCCTCCTCGGCCTAGTCGCGTTCCGCAAGGCGCTCAACATCGTGGTCCGACGCTGGACGGAACAAGGCCGCCTCACCTTGCGCACTGTCGTCGTGGGCGGCGGCGAAGCCGGCGCCTCGGTGATCGATTCACTTAAGCGGCAGAAGAACCTCGGCATCCAGATCATCGGATTATTCGACGATCGCGGTGACGCGCGCACCGGCAATGAATGCGCAGGCCAGCGCAAGCTGGGCAGCGTCGACGATCTTGTCGAATTTGCCCGCCGCACGCGCGTCGACCTGGTGATCTTTTCCCTACCGATTTCCGCTGAAGGCCGCATCTTGCAGATGTTGAAGAAGTTGTGGGTGCTGCCGGTCGATATTCGGCTGGCCGCGCATGCCAACAAGCTGCAATTCCGGCCGCGTTCCTATTCCTATATCGGCAAGGTTCCTGTCATCGACGTCTTCGATCGCCCTATCGCGGATTGGGATGTCGTCATGAAATGGCTGTTCGACAAAATCATCGGCACGCTCGCCTTGCTGGCTGCGGCGCCGTTGATGCTGCTAGTCGCGATTGCGATCAAGCTCGACAGCAGAGGTCCGGTTTTCTTCCGCCAGAAGCGCTATGGCTTCAACAATGACCTAATCGAGGTCTTCAAATTCCGCAGCATGAGAGTCGAGGCCGCCGATGCGACCGCATCGAAGCTCGTCACGAAGGACGATCCCCGGGTGACGCGTGTCGGCCGCTTTATTCGCAAGACGAGCCTCGATGAGCTGCCGCAGTTCATCAATGTCGTCTTCAAAGGCAATCTATCGATCGTCGGACCTCGCCCGCATGCGGTCAACGCCAAGGCCGAGACGCGGCGCTACGATGAAGCGGTCGATGGCTATTTCGCGCGGCACCGCGTCAAGCCCGGCATCACCGGCTGGGCGCAGGTCAACGGCTGGCGTGGCGAGACCGACACGCAAGACAAAATTCAGAAGCGCGTCGAGCACGACCTTTATTACATCGAAAACTGGTCGGTGCTGTTCGATCTCTATATCTGCGCGATCACGCCCCTTGCTTTGCTCAAAGCCGAGAACGCCTATTGATCACCGCGCGCCAAGGCATCCCTGACCATTTGCCGTATGTGCCGGGACCGGCTGTTCCCCGTTTCGCGCCGGCCGCGGGCACCGCCTTGGTTGGCTTTCGCGAACGGCTCTTGCGTCTTGCGTTGTTCGTCACCGTAGTGACGAGCTGCATCGCCTTCATCGAGCCGTCCCCGCACGACCTCCTCGTATGCTTGCTGCTCGTCATCGCGGCGGTCACGGGGCTCAAGTTCGACCGCACAATCGTCGCGTTGATCCTGCCGCTGCTGGCGTGGAATGTCGGCGGCCTTGTAGCCCTCTTCAACGTCGCCCATGACAACAAGGCGATCCAGTACGCCATTACGTCACTCTACCTGGCAGTTGCCGCGGTATTGTTTGCGAGCCTGTTGACCCGGCACACCGCCGAACGTCTTGATGTTTTACGCAAGGCGTATATCGCGGCCGCGATGATCGCGGCCACGGCCGGCATCGCCGGCTATTTCCGGCTGTTTCCGGGCGCCGGAATGTTCACGCTTTACGACCGCGCGCTGGGCACTTTCAAAGATCCCAACGTCTTCGGGCCCTTCCTCATTTGGCCGGCCTTGGCCGTCATGGCGCGCATTCTGGTCGAGCGTATGCGGCTCACGGACCTCGCCGTTGTTGCGATCCTGACACTCGGTCTGCTGCTAAGCTTCTCGCGCGGCGCGTGGATTCATTTTGCGGTATCGAGCGCCGTGATGTTGGCCCTGCTTTTTTTCACCGCCCGCGATGCGCGGGCGCGATACCGGCTGATCGGATTCAGCGTCATTGGGCTGATTGCGGTCCTGCTGTTACTCGCGATTGCCCTGTCGATTTCCTCAGTCGGCGACATGTTTCTGCAGCGCGCCAACGCGCTCAACACCTATGACGTCGGGCAAGGTGGACGCTTCCATTTACAAGAGCTCGCGCTCGGCGCCCTGCTCGACCACCCGCTCGGAATGGGGCCCCTCGAGTTCGGCCGCGTCTATGGGCTGCAGCAGCACAACGTCTATCTGCAAGCCTTGCTCGTCTATGGCTGGCTCGGCGGGGCCGCCTATTTTGTTCTGATCGGCGCGACGATTCTATTCGGCCTGCGCAATGTCTTTGTGCCCACGCCGTGGCAGCCATACCTCATTGTGTCGGTGGCCACGCTGATCGGCGTCGTCGGTGAAGGCATGGTGATCGACAGCGATCACTGGCGCCATTTCTTTGTGATCCTTGGCTTGGTCTGGGGCTTATCGGCTGCGGCAGGCTCCCACAGACGCTCGCGCTCAGCGGCGCTGCGCCAAGGAACAATCGCGCGTGTTGCGCGTCCCTAGCACGCTCCCTATAGTCCGCGCCGCTCGGAGCGTAGCGCAGCCCGGTTAGCGCACCAGTCTGGGGGACTGGGGGTCGTGGGTTCGAATCCCGCCGCTCCGACCATTTTCCTCGCCATTATCTCCGCTTTGGAACTTTCCAAAAGCCTCGCCGGTTGTACGCGCGCCGTCGCCACGGCGGCGCGATAACGGCACTTTGCATGAACGAAGCCTGGCGGATTCTCGACGCGCGCATCGACGCCTGGATCGCGGGCTTTTTCTATATCTTGCCGAACCTCGTCGTCGGCGCGGTCATCGCACTGTTCTTTTTCGGCATCGCCTATCTCGCATCCAAGATTCTCGAGCACGGACTGCGCCGTGCCAACCGCCACGACCTCGGTCATGTGCTCTCGAGTTTCGCCTTCTGGGGCGTGCTGTTCATCGGCTTCCTTGTCGTCATCACGATCATTCTGCCGTCGATGAAGCCCGCTGACATCTTCACCAGCCTCGGCATCGGCTCCGTGGCGCTCGGCTTCGCCTTTAAGGACATTTTGCAGAACTGGCTCGCGGGCATCTTCATTCTGGTGCGGCGGCCATTCCACCGCGGCGATCAGATCAAGATCGGAGATGTTGAAGGCACCGTGCAGGCCGTCGAGACGCGCGCCACCCTGGTGAAAACCTATGCGGGCAAGCTTGTGATCATTCCGAACACGGACATCTATACGCATTCGGTGACGGTCAATACCGCCTACGAGAACCGCCGCGTTGAAATCCTTGTCCCGCTTGGCATGGGCGTGGTGCTCGAGGAAGCCATCGAGATTTTCAAGAACGCTGTCGGCGACGTCGAGCATGTCATGACGGATCCGCCGGTCGACGTGCTGCCGTGGGAGTTGCGCGATAACAATGTCCACGTGCGTGTGCGCTGGTGGACCAAATCGCAGCGCGCCTACGAGGTGCGCACGCGCGCCGCGGTTGTGGCTGCGATCAAGCGGGCTGCGGCCGAGCATCAAATCGACATCCCGGAGGACGATACAATTTCTTTCGCCGACACGCCGATTTACATGATCGAGCGCAAGGAGCCGAAAAAAGCGCCGCCGCCCAAGAAGCCGAAGCCGGCCGTCCAGGCAAAGCCCGACGACATCGACGAGCAGCAGCTTCACGAGCCGCGTGACCCGGAAGCAGAGAAGCCGAAGCGCGGCGAACTCAACGAAGGCCTGGAAAAAGTCCCGCGCTAGGCGGCGCGATCGGTCCGGGTTATTGCGGCCGCCAGCAGCTTCCGGCATTCGCCGAGCTCGTAAAGCGCGGCATGCAGGCGGCCCGCTTCTTCGGAGCTGAGACCGGTACCGCTGCTTCCAGCGTGACGGATTTGCACGACCGGAGCTGGTGGCGGAACTGGCAAAAACTCGGGTGCCGGCTCAATGCGCACCGACACGTCCACCGCCGGGACTGCGGCGCTGCTCATCGGCCGCTCCGACCGAGCCGGCGCCACCTCTGCCTCGTTGAGATCACGACCGATCAGGCGCGACAGCAGACCGGCCCGCTCCGCCAGGACCGGGGTCTCGTCTGGCGAAGAAGCCGCGTCTTCGATATCGGCTGGACCATGTGGCGGCTGCGGCGCGCCTTCGCGCCACACCGCCTCGACGAATTTGACGCCCTGCTCGCGCAATATGCGCTGCACGCCGCGGATGGTGTAGCCCTCGCCGTAAAGCAAATGGAGAATTCCGCGCAACAGGTCGACGTCGGTCGGCCGGTAATAGCGCCGACCGCCGCCGCGCTTCATCGGGCGGATCTCGTGAAAGCGGCTTTCCCAAAACCGCAGAACGTGCTGCGGCAGGTCGAGTTCATCCGCTACTTCGCTGATGGTGCGGAATGCATCGGGTGCTTTTTGATCCAAAGCGACGCGCTCCTCTTAACCGGAGTTCTACGAACGCATTACTGGATGACGAGAAAGGTAACGCTTACGCGGTCTCAGCTTCGCCGTTGATCCGTTGCTTGAGGATCGCTGACGGCTTGAACACCATGACGCGGCGCGGTGAGATCGGCACTTCTTTGCCGGTCTTCGGATTGCGCCCGATACGTTGACCCTTCTTACGCACGACAAACGAACCGAACGAGGACAGTTTGACGGTTTCGCCCCGTTCCAGGCAGTCGGTTATTTCCTTCAAAACCAGCTCTACCAGCGACGCCGACTCGGTCCTTGATAGGCCGACCTTTTGGTACACGGCCTCGCACAAATCCGCACGCGTAACTGTTCTTCCGGTCATGCCCCGCCCGCCCAAATCCGCGCCAACTCCGCGCCCTGGCGAAGGTATCTCGCTGATTTGCAAACGATATTAAGTTGGTGCGGCGGGTGTCAACGGGGCCAAACGGGTCTTTTGGGAGCCTACCAGCGCACCAAAGCCGAACCCCAAGTGAAGCCGCCGCCCATGGCTTCGAACATGACCAGGTCGCCTTTTTTCACGCGCCCGTCTTTCACAGCAACGTCCAGTGCAAGGGGTATCGATGCGGCCGATGTATTGCCGTGACGATCCACGGTGGTGACCACCTTCTCCGGCGCGATGCCAAGCTTCTTGGCGCTATCGTCGATAATGCGCTTGTTGGCTTGATGGGGGATAAACCAGTCGAGGTCGTCTGCGGTCGTGCCGGTCGCTTTGAAAGCCTGATCTATGACATCGGTGACCATCGCCACCGCGTGTTTGAATACCGCGCGGCCTTCCATGCGCAGATGGCCGACAGTCTGGGTCGAGGATGGTCCGCCGTCGACATACAGCTTGGACTTGTGACGGCCGTCAGATCGCAACCGCGTCGTCAACACGCCGCGATCTTCGGTTGTGCCGGGTAGCGACTGCGCTTCCAGAACGATCGCCCCCGCCCCGTCACCGAACAGGACGCAAGTCGTGCGATCGCTCCAGTCGAGAATACGCGAAAAGGTCTCGGCGCCAATTACCAGCGCGCGCTTGAAGTTGCCGGTGCGCAACATGCCGTCGGCCATTGCGATCGCGTAGACGAAGCCGGAACACACCGCCTGCAAATCGAAGGCCGCGCCGTGATGAATGCCGAGCCCGGCCTGCACCGTGACCGCGGTGGCCGGGAAGGTTTGATCCGGAGTTGAGGTCGCAAGCACGATGAGATCAATCTGCTGCGCGTCGATCTTGGCGTTATCGAGCGCCTTGTGCGCGGCCTTTAGCGCGAGATCCGAGGTCATTTCCCCCGGCGCCGCGATATGCCGCTCCTTGATGCCCGTGCGCTGAATGATCCACTCGTCGGACGTATCAACGCTCGCCGCCAATTCGGAGTTGGTCAGGGTGCGCTCGGGCAAATGGCTACCGCAGCCCAGGACCACAGAACGGATAACGGTCACGAAGCAGCTCCGGCCGCGACAGGAATGCTGGAATCTCGGCGATCGCGCGCCAGCGACTGGCGGATTTTTGCGAGGAGATCGTAGCGGACCATGTCATAACCCACATCGAGGGCACTGGCGATACCAGCCGGACCGGCACCGCCATGGCTTTTGATCACGACGCCATTGAGGCCGAGAAATAGCGCACCGTTGGAACGCTGCGGGTCCATTTTTTCTTTCAAGGTGTCGAAAGCCTCGCGCGCCAACAGATAACCGAGCTTGGAGCGGAAGGTTCGGCTCATGGCGGCGCGCAGATATTCCGCCATTTGGCGCGCGGTTCCCTCGGCCGTTTTCAGGGCGATATTTCCGGCGAAGCCTTCGGTGACGATCACATCCGCACTGCCTTTGCCGATGTCGTCGCCCTCGACGAAGCCAATGTATTCAAAGTGTGGGAACTGTCCCTCTCGCAAGATCTGTCCGGCCTCCCGAACAAATTCCAGGCCTTTGATCTCTTCAACACCGACATTGAGCAGTCCGACAGTCGGCCGCTCAATATCAAAAAGTACGCGCGCCATTGCGCTGCCCATCGCGGCAAGATTGACGAGATGTTCCGCATCGGCGCCGATCGACGCACCGAGATCGAGCACCACGGCCTCGCCCTTGAGGGTCGGCCAGACCGCGGCCAGTCCAGGACGCTCGATGCCCTCGATCATGCGCAAATTGAATCGCGCCATGGCCATGAGCGCGCCTGTGTTCCCCGCGGATACCGCAACGTCGGCCTCCTGCCGCTTGACGGCGTCGAGCGCTAGCCACATCGAGGATGTCTTACGCCCGCGGCGCAAGGCCTGGCTCGGCTTGTCGTCCATTTTTATGGCGACATCGGTGTGGACGAGGCGCGTGCGCTCCTTGAGCTTGGGGTGCGCCTCAAGCATCGGCGCGATGCGTGCGCTGTCTCCGAACAGCAGAAACTGAATGTCGGGATGTCGGCTGAGCGTAATAGCTGCGCCTGGGACAACGACTTCGGGCCCGTGATCGCCGCCCATGGCGTCGAGAGCAATACGAATGTCAGCGGCCATTCTTTACCTGGGCTGGGAATCGAAGCCGACACGACCGGCAGCGGAACTAACGCCAAAGCCCAGCTTATCGCCGTCCTGCACTTCAAGTTCAAGTATCACTTCAGGTTCGATTAAGAGCGCTTTTTGAGCGCTTCGAGGGCCGCGAAGGGTTTGGCGCCGTTGTCAGCCGTTTTCGGCTGGCTGAACTCCGCGCCCGGCGCGCGGGGATAAGGATCCAGACCGAGGATCAGGAACTCGGTCGCGACTGCACCGAGGTCTGCGATACCATTTTCGAGTGTCTCGGGTGGGTCCGTATCCTTGCGCTTACGACGACCTGATTGGGCGCCTCCCGGCGCCGAAGCGTATTCCAGGTCGACAGCCTCTTCGACGTCGGCTTTTACCGGATCAAGGGTGATGACACAGGTCTGCTCGACTCGCGCTTTAACCGTGCCCGCGATGTGGACGCCCGCCCCGCGCCGCGACACGTCGAACACCGCCGCAAGGCGCTGTACGCTCCGCACACCCGCAAGCTTCGCAACACCGGCGCGCTCCGCGTCGTCGGCGCTAATCTCGAAATGCGCGCCCTCGTCGGGAATATCCGCAACGACGACGGGAAAGCTCCAGGCGGGCGCCAGCACTGGACTAGGCTTTTCGCGTTTCGTCATTTTTGATTCGGCCGAACCTTACGAGAAGCGGGGTTGGGAAATGTGATCTGCCCCGAAGCGAAGCTCGCATTGTCTTGGTGGGAAAGATGCACCTCGGTATCGCGAATATAGGTCGTCAGCGGTCGCCCTTCATCCGTCCTTTCGGAGCCGTAGATATTCCGCGCAACCGCTGCTGCAACGGCGTCATCGTCCTTCGCCAGGGCTTCGTCATAGGCCTGCGCCCGGCCGTAAAACGCCTCGCCGAGCTTCTGCATGCGTTTGGGCACGGTCAGGTCGCCGACGCCCATTTCCCGTAGATTTTCATCCATATCCAGGCAGAACCGGTCGAAAATACCCTGGCCCAGCGGCTGAAGTTCACCACCCCCCGCCCGGATCCGCCGGAAAACCATGGCCAAATGCAGCACAAGCAGGTCAAAACGGCCGTGCAACGTGTCCGGGACGCCGTACTCGCTGTAGAACACGGGCAATCGCGCCTGCGCCACGATCATGCCATACAGGGCGTCAATGGTCCCCGCGCGCCGGGACCGGCGAAAAATGAGGGGCCAGATCATCGCAGCGAGCCGTGTTTACGCATCGGGTGAGAGGCCCGGTACGGCATGGCCCGCGGGGATGCAAGCTGAAATGACGTCGAAAACACTCCATTGCAATAGCGTCAGCCGCAGAGGCCGTACCTTCGCATTGTTGCTTCTCGCCACGATGCTCGCCGGCTGTGGCGGGGTCGGCAGTCTCAGCGAAAGCTATCAGCGCGGCTATGTATTGCCCGAAGGCGCCCTCGAGCAGATTCCGCTCGGCGCCTCGCAGGAGCAGGTGCTGATCGTGCTAGGCACGCCATCAACGGTCGCGACCGTAAGCGGCGAGGTTTTCTATTACATCTCACAAAAGACCGAGCGCGGAGCCGCCTTCCTGCCGCGTGAGGTCAAAGACCAGCGCGTGATCGCCGTCTATTTCGATAAAGATCGCAAAGTCGAGCGACTTGCCAATTACGGCGTCAAAGACGGCAAGGTGTTCGACTTCATTGGCCGCGTCACGCCGACGAGCGGGGAAGAGCTGAATTATCTGACCTACGTCTTCAAGATTTTCGGCGGGCTGTAAAAAAAGCCCCGCCGAAGCGGGGCTTTTATCTTCTTAGAAGTTTCTATGCTCAGTGCGCGAGGATCGCGAGGAGCAGCAGCGCGACGATGTTCGTAATCTTGATCATCGGATTGACGGCCGGACCCGCGGTGTCCTTGTAGGGATCGCCGACCGTGTCACCCGTGACGGCTGCCTTGTGGGCTTCGGAGCCCTTGCCGCCGTAATGGCCGTCCTCGATGTACTTTTTCGCGTTGTCCCACGCGCCGCCACCCGAGGTCATCGAGATCGCGACGAACAGACCCGTGACGATCACACCGAGGAGCATCGCACCGACCGCGGAGAACGCCGCCGACTTGCCGGCCGCGCCGCCGCCCGCGATCAGATAGATCCCGAAATAGACGACGACCGGAGAGAGTACCGGCAGAAGCGACGGGATGATCATCTCCTTGATCGCCGCCTTTGTCAGGATGTCCACCGCACGGCCGTAATCCGGCTTCGAGGTGCGCTTCATGATGCCGGGGTTCTTGCGGAACTGGCGGCGCACTTCCTCGACGATCGCGCCGGCCGCACGGCCGACGGCGGTCATGCCCATCGCGCCGAACAGATACGGCAACAGGCCACCGAACAGCAGGCCCACCACGACGTACGGATTGTTCAGCGAGAAGTCGAGCTTGACCCCGCTGAAATACGGATGCTTCGCCGCATTGTTGGTGAAGAAGATCAGGTCCTGATTGTAGGCCGCAAACAGCACCAGCGCGCCAAGACCCGCCGAGCCGATCGCATAACCTTTGGTGATCGCCTTGGTGGTGTTGCCGACCGCATCGAGCGCGTCGGTGAACTTGCGAACGTTCTTCGGCAAGCCCGCCATTTCGGCAATGCCGCCGGCATTGTCGGTGACGGGGCCGAAGGCGTCGAGCGCAACGATCATGCCGGCGAGCGCCAGCATCGCGGTCACCGCGATGGCAATGCCGAACAGGCCCGCCAGCGCGTAGGAGATCAGGATGCCGGCGATGATGACGATCGCGGGCATAGCGGTGGATTCCATCGAGACCGCGAGGCCCTGGATGACGTTGGTGCCGTGACCCGTCACCGAGGCTTCGGCGATCGAGTTGACGGGGCGCTTGCCCGTGCCGGTGTAGTATTCGGTGATGACGATGATGAGCGCCGTGATCACGAGGCCGGTGACGCCGCACCAGAACAGCGACCACGGGGTGAACGCCTTGCTGGCATCGCCGAGCGCCGC
>JAFBAG010000179.1 GCA_019247925.1 Pseudolabrys sp. | reverse complement strand
TCGAGATGAGCGTGCCGCAGACGATCCGGCCGAACGGGGCGCTGACGATCCCGGTCAAGATCGGGGGGCTCGCCGCGCGGGAGGAGGCACGCATCGTCGTATCCGCCGTCGACGTCGGCATCCTTAATCTGACGAACTATAAGCCGCCGGCGCCTGACGATTTCTATCTCGGTCAGCGTCGGCTGACCTCCGATATCCGCGATCTTTACGGACAGCTGATCGACGGTATGCAGGGGGTCGCGGGGCGCATCCGCACTGGCGGCGACGCCGGCGCGGCGGAATTGTCGGGCTCGCCCCCGACCCAGCCCCCGCTCGCGCTTTATTCAGGCATCGTCACCGTTGGCGCCGATGGAACGGCGCAAGTCAATTTCGATGTCCCCGCTTTTGCCGGAACACTGCGCGTCATGGCGGTGGCGTGGAGCAAAGACAAAGTCGGCAAGGCCGCCGGCGATGTCGTGGTGCGCGATCCGGTCGTCCTGACCGCAACGCTGCCGCGTTTCATGCGCAGCGGCGACAAGGGCGCGCTGCAGATCGAAATCGACAATGTCGAAGGCGCGCCGGGCGACTATGTTGTCGGGATCAGCGGGGAGGGCACGGTCAAGCCTGCGGAAGCGCAGCGCAAGCTGACTCTCGGCGCCAAACAACGCGACCGCCTCGCCGTGCCGCTCTCGGCCGAAGCCGCTGGTCCCGCCACCATCCGCATTTCGGTCGAAGGGCCAAATGGTATCGCGCTCGCTCGCGCCTATGCGATCGAAACGCGTCCCGCGACACAAATCCTGAGCCGGCGAACCGTCTACCCGTTGGCGAAAGGCGAAAGCATTTCCGTGCCGCCCGACGCCTTCGCGGATTTCGTGGCCGGCACCGGAACGGCATCGGTCTCGGTCGCGCTGACCGGCGCGCTCGATGCCGCCACGTTGCTCACAGCGCTCGACCGCTATCCCTATGGCTGCTCAGAGCAGATCGCGAGCCGTGCCGTGGCATTGCTCTACGCGAATGAACTCGCGACAGCCGCCAGTCTCGCGAGCGATGGCGCGCTCGATCAGCGGATCAGGGACTCCATCACCTCTCTCCTGGCCCGGCAGGATTCGACCGGTGGCTTCGGCTTGTGGGCCGCCGGCAGCGAGGACACCTGGCTGTCGGCCTATGTCACTGAATTCCTGACGCGGTCGCGCGAACGCAAATTCGAGGTGCCCGACAACGCCTTCAAGTCCGCGCTCGATCATCTGCGAAATTTTGTGGCCAGCGCGCCGGAGCCCGCGAAAGACGGCGGCCGCAAGCTCGCTTATGCCCTTTATGTGCTCGCTCGCAACGGAGCGGCGCCGGTCGGGGACCTGCGCTATTATGCCGACGTCAAGCTCGGCGACTTCGCCACGCCGATCGCCAAGGCTCAGATCGCCGCGGCGCTCGGTATGCTCGGCGACAAGCCGCGCGCCGACCGCGTCTATGCGGCGGCGCTTGAATCGATCGCCGCCAGTCCCGCCCTCGAGCTTGGCCGGCAGGATTACGGCTCGGCGCTGCGCGATTCCGCTGCGGTCGTCACGCTCGCTTCAGAGAGTGGTGCGCCGCGTGCCACGGTGGACGGCGCGATCTCGCGCATCGAAGCCGCGCGGCGATTGTCCACGCTCACTTCGACGCAGGAGCAGGCGTGGCTGATCATGGCCGCGCGTAGTCTCGCCAAGGAAGCGGGCGCGATCCGCCTCGATGTCGATGGCGCTGCCCACCAGGGCGTATTCCACCGTGTGGTGCGGGCGGCGACATTGAATACAGCCTTGCGTGTCGCCAATACTGGCGAAGGGCAGGTGCAAGCGGTCGTGACCGTGAGCGGCGCGCCGCTCACGCCAGAGTCGTCCGCCGAGCGCGGCCTCAAGGTCGAGCGCAGTTATTTCACGCTGCAGGGCGAAACTGCCGATCCATCAAAAGCCCGTCAGAACCAACGCTTCGTCGTGGTGCTCAAGGTCACCGATCCCAATCCGCAATTCTCCCGCTTGATCCTGGCGGATTATCTGCCGGCCGGATTCGAGATCGACAATCCGCGGCTGGTTTCATCAGGGGATGCCGGCAAGATGGCGTGGATCGAGAATGCGGTAACGCCGGCGCACGTCGAATTCCGCGACGATCGTTTTGCCGCGGCCTTCGAGCGGCGAAACGGCGATCAGGCGGTGTTTGCCGTCGCCTATGTGGTACGCGCGGTGTCGCCGGGCCAGTACACGCTGCCGCAGGCGATGATCGAGGACATGTATCGCCCCGATCGCTTCGGCCGGACTGCGACCGGCGCGGTCGAGGTTACGTCAGCGAAATGATTCACGGCCGGCACATCGTCGTCGGCTTCGCATCCAGCATAGCGCTGGCGGTGTTAGGCGGCGCGCTATGGGTCGCTTCGCTTGGCGCGCCGCCGCTCGGCATGTCGCTTGTGCAGTCGCGGATCGTGGTGGAC
>JAFBAG010000173.1 GCA_019247925.1 Pseudolabrys sp. | reverse complement strand
GACAACGGCCGCCGCGGCCGCGTCATCACCGGCGCGAACAAGCGGCCGCTGAAGTCGCTCGCCGACATGCTCAAGGGCAAGCAGGGCCGTTTCCGCCAGAACCTGCTCGGCAAGCGCGTCGACTATTCGGGCCGCTCCGTCATCGTTGTCGGTCCCGAACTCAAGCTGCACCAGTGCGGGCTGCCGAAGAAAATGGCGCTCGAACTGTTCAAGCCGTTCATCTATTCGCGGCTCGACGCGAAAGGCCTCTCCACCACCGTGAAGCAGGCCAAGAAGCTGGTCGAGAAGGAGAAGCCGGAGGTCTGGGACATCCTCGACGAGGTGATCCGCGAACATCCGGTGCTGCTCAACCGCGCGCCGACGCTGCACCGCCTCGGCATTCAGGCGTTCGAGCCGGTATTGATCGAGGGCAAGGCGATCCAGCTGCATCCGCTGGTCTGCGCCGCCTTCAACGCCGACTTCGACGGCGACCAGATGGCCGTGCACGTGCCGCTGTCGCTCGAGGCGCAGCTCGAGGCGCGCGTCCTCATGATGTCGACCAACAACATCCTGCATCCCGCGAACGGCTCGCCGATCATCGTGCCGTCGCAGGACATCGTGCTTGGCCTCTATTACCTCTCGATCATGTCGGACAACGGCGTGGGCGAGTGGAAGCTCGAACTGCACAAGCAGGACGAGCTCAAGAAGGGCAAGACCAATCAGGTGCGCGGCTTCTATCGCGACATCGCCGAGGTCGAGCACGCGCTCGAAGCCAAGGCCGTCGGTTTGCACACCAAGATCAAGTTCCGCTGGCAGGGCATCGACGAAAAGGGCGAGGCGACGCACACCTGGTACGAGACCACGCCGGGTCGCGTGCTTCTTGGCTCGGTGTTGCCGAAGAGCTCGAAGGTGACTTTCGAGGCCGTCAACAAGCTGATGACGAAGCGCGAAATCTCCAACATGATCGATACGGTCTATCGTCACTGCGGCCAGAAGGAGACCGTGATCTTCTGCGACCGGATCATGGGGCTCGGTTTCTATCACGCGTTCAAGGCCGGCATCTCGTTCGGCAAGGACGACATGGTGGTGCCGGATTCGAAGTGGCAGATCGTCGAGCGCACGCGCGAACTCGCGAAGGAGTTCGAGCAGCAATACAACGACGGCCTGATCACTCAGGGCGAGAAGTACAACAAGGTGGTCGACGCCTGGTCGAAGGCCACCGACAGCATCGCCGACGAGATGATGAAGGAGATTTCCGCGGTCCGGAAATTGCCGGACAGCCGGGAAGCGCAGGTCAACTCGATCTACATGATGGCGCATTCCGGCGCGCGCGGCTCGCCCGCGCAGATGCGCCAGCTCGCCGGCATGCGCGGCCTGATGGCGAAGCCGTCCGGCGAGATCATCGAGAGCCCGATCATCTCTAACTTCAAGGAAGGCCTCTCGGTGCTCGAGTACTTCAACTCGACCCACGGCGCCCGCAAGGGTCTTGCCGACACCGCGTTGAAGACCGCGAATTCGGGCTACCTCACCCGTCGTCTCGTCGACGTGGCGCAGGATTGCATCATCACCACCGATGATTGCGGCACCAAGGGCGGCATCAAGGTGCGTGCGATCATCGACGCCGGCACCGTGGTGGCGTCGCTCGCCTCGCGCATCCTCGGCCGCACCGTGGCCGAAGATGTGAAGGATCCGACGTCCCACAAGACCGTCGTCAAGCGCGGGACTTTGCTGGGCGAGCCGGAAGTCGAAGCGATCGTCGCGGCGGGCGTGCAGGAATTGCGCATCCGCTCGGTGCTCACCTGCGAGCTCACCAATGGCGTGTGCGGCTCCTGCTACGGGCGCGATCTTGCCCGCGGCACTCCGGTCAATATGGGCGAGGCGGTGGGCGTCATCGCCGCCCAGTCGATCGGCGAGCCGGGGACCCAGCTCACGATGCGTACCTTCCATATCGGCGGTGCGGCGCAGATCTCCGAGCAGTCCTTCATCGAGTCGAATTTCCACGGCAAGGTGAAGTTCAAGTCGAAGAGCGTCGCCACCAACTCCGATAACGATACGGTGGCGATGGTGCGCAACATGGTCGTCTCGGTGGTCGACAATGACGGCACGGAGCGCGCCCATCACCGCATCCCTTATGGCGCGCGCATGCGCGTCAGCGATGGCGATAAGATCAAGCGCGGCCAGCGCATCGCCGAGTGGGATCCTTATACCCGCCCGATCCTGACCGAAGTCGAAGGCACGATCGGCTTCGAGGATTTAATCGACGGGCTGTCGATGTCGGAAGCGCTCGACGAGTCGACCGGCATCGCCAAGCGCGTTGTCGTCGATTGGCGGACGGGTTCGTCCCGCAACCAGCAGGATCTGCGGCCTTCCATCGTCATCAAGGGCGCTGGCAAGGACGGGAAGATACTCAAGCTCGCGCGCGGCGGCGATGCCCGCTACGTGCTCTCGGTCGACGCCATCATCTCGGTCGATCCGGGTCAGAAGGTGAAGGCGGGCGACATCCTCGCCCGTATCTCGACTGAAGGCGCCAAGACGCGTGACATCACCGGCGGTCTGCCGCGGGTGGCGGAGCTGTTCGAGGCGCGGCGTCCGAAGGAATCGGCGGTCATCGCCGAGATCGGCGGCACCGTGCGCTTCGGCAAGGACTACAAGAACAAGCGCCGCATCACGCTCGAGCCTACCAACAAGAACGACGAGCCGAAGGAGTATCTGATCCCGAAGGGCAAGCACATTCACCTTCAGGACGGCGACGTCATCGAGAAGGGCGATTACATCGTCGACGGCAATCCGGCGCCGCACGACATCCTGGCCATCAAAGG
>JAFBAG010000105.1 GCA_019247925.1 Pseudolabrys sp. | reverse complement strand
CGCCCGGAATGGAGGTCGACTGCACCGGCAGCCCGCGCTGCGCCGCGGCGCTGACGATCCAGTCGGTGAGCACCCCGCCGCCTTCGCCGCCGAGCGCCGCGATCAGCAATTTGACGGGAGAATCCTGAACCGCCCTTTCGGGAGATGTCGAAGGCGAGAGTGCCGGGTCTGTAATGGCGCCGGCGCTGGGCCGATCCGATGAATGGCGTGCATCCAGCACTGCCTCGCGTTTGATGTCTTCCCCGGCATGCGGCGCCGTTGGCATTCCGCTGGGCAGTCCCAGCAAGGCGCGGCGCAGCGCAAACAATGTGCGGTCAACGATCGTCGGATTTTTGATCAACTCGGCCCGATAGAAGGATGGACACAACACGGCGGCATGCGCGACCTCGCCGCACAGACCGCAGCCGACGCAGCTTTCAATGACGGCGGCGACCGGATCGGTGCGCAAAGGGTCAGGCGACGGCTTCACCGTCAGCGACGGGCAGCCGGAGAGACGGATGCAGGAATGGTCGCCGGTGCAAATCTCGTCGTCGACGCCGTAGCGGGCGCGTACGACGCGCTCGCCACGCTTGAGTTTCTCGGCATTCTCCACGCGAATTCGGCGCTGGCGTGCGAGCTGGCATTCGCCATCGGCGATGATGACCTTAAGGCCGCGCGCGGTGTCGCGCATCGCCTCCTTCAGCGTCGCCAGCATCTTCGCGACGCCATAGGTTCGCACCTTGCGCATCCACTTCACGCCCATCGAACGCAGGGTGGTTTCGATGTCCATCCCGGTCGTGCCGCCGCCGCGCGCCGACGGCGAAGACGGCATGAATTGCTGGCCCGTCGCCGACGTGTAGCCGTTCTGCATCACGATCAGGACGCCGTCGCCTTTGTTGAACAGGTTCGAGGCGACGCCGGTGATGACGCCGTTATGCCAGAAGCCGCCGTCGCCCATGATCGCGATCGGGCGTTTGGCGAGATTCGGTCCGACGGCCGCGGCGCTCGCGAGCGACATGCCATAGCCGAGGATCGAATTGCCCATCGAGAACGGCGCGAAGGTCGCAAAGGAATGGCAGCCAATGTCGCTGCTGATATGGGTTGGCCCAATCTCGCGCTGCATCAACTTGAGCGCGGAGAACACCGGCCGCTCCGGGCATCCCGTGCAGAACGACGGTGGCCGTGGCGGCAACGGGCCCAACGCGGAGGCCGATTTTGCCTTCTGCGTGACGATGGCTTCTGCCGTCGCGGCAGCCGCATCGGCATCGATCTTCGCCGGCTGTGTTGCTTTCAGGAATGCCGCGATCCCGGTCGCTAGTACGTCCGAAGAATACTCACCAGCCTTGGGCAATACGTCTTTACCGTAGACGCGCGCTTGCAAGTCGGCGCGGCGCAATTCGACATTGACGGCCTGCTCGATGTAGTCGGGAAAGCCTTCCTCGATGATCAGCACCGCCTGCTTGCTGGCGCAGAATTCGCGGATCTCCTCGGGTATCAGCGGATATACGACGTTGAGCACCAGCAGCGGCACGCGCGAATTGCCGAATGCGTCGGCGAGGCCGAGCCGCTCCAGCGCGCGCAATACGCTGTTGGTCAGCCCGCCCATGACGACGATGCCGATTTCGCTGAGGTCGCCTCCAATCGTTTCGTTGAGCCTGTGCTCGCGAATAAATTTCCGCGCCGCGGGCAACCGCTCCTCGATCTTGCGGCGCTCCTGCACATAGGTGAGCGGCGGATGCGCCAGCTTGGAGTAGTCGAACTTCGCGGGCGCGGGTAGAGGATCGACGCCCGAGAATTTACCCTTGCGATTGTCCTTCGCCGGGAATTCGCCAGTGACATGGCAGGCGCGGATGCGCAGTTCGAGCATCACCGGCGTGTTGCTCGCTTCCGACAGCTCGAAGCCCTTCTCGACGATATTGACGATGGTCGGCAGCTCGGGGCGCGGATCGAGCAGCCACATCGAGCACTTCAGCGCGTAGGCGTATGAGCGCTCCTGAATGACGCTCGCGCCTTCGCCGTAGTCCTCGCCGATAATGATGAGCGCGCCGCCGGTGACCCCCGGTGAAGCGAGATTGGACAGCGCATCGGCCGCCACATTGGTGCCGACGATCGACTTCCAGGTCACAGCGCCGCGCAGCGGATACATGATCGAGGCGCCCAGCATCGCCGCGGCGGAAGCTTCATTGGTGCAGGTCTCGACGTGCACGCCGAGTTCGCCGAGCAGATCCTCGGCCTCCACCATCACGTCGAGCAAATGCGAGACCGGCGCGCCCTGGTAACCGCCGACATAGGACACACCTGATTGCAGCAGCGCCTTGGTGACGGCGAGAATGCCTTCGCCGCGGAACGTCTCGCCGGCGCCCAAAGTGAGCGACTGCACTTCTTTCTTGAACGAGCGTTCCATCGGCAGAACCAAGCGCCAGAGACGAGATAGTTGGGACCCCAACTATCTACCACGACACTGCTACATTTTCGAGGGCAGCCAAAGCGCCAGAATGGGGAAGGCGATCAGGATGACCAGCCGCACCAGGTCGGTCAGGATGAAGGGGATTACGCCCTTGAAAATCGTGGCGAAACTGACGTCCTTCACCACGCTTTTGATGACAAAGACATTCATTCCGACCGGCGGATGAATGAGGCCCAGTTCCACCGTCATGACGATGATGACGCCGAACCAGATCGGGTCGAAGCCCAGATGCATGATGACCGGGAAAATGATCGGCACGGTGAGGATGATCATCGCCATCGCATCCATCAGGCAGCCCAGCACGAGATACATCAGCATGATGAGCGCGAGGATGCCGTAGGGGCCGAGGCCGAGCCCGGTCAGGAATGCCGTCACCTTCTGCGGCGTCTGCGTGACGGTGAGGAAGTAGCCGAAGATCAGCGCGCCGATGAGCACCGTGAACACCGCGGCCGAGGTGCGCGTCGCCTGCAGCAGCGCAGCGAGGATTTTTTCCTTGTTGAGGCGGCCGGTGACGACGCCGATGATCAGCGCTCCGGTCGCGCCGACGCCTCCGGCTTCCGTCGGGGTGAAACGCGGCAAATAGGGCAGGCCGTACAAGCCGCCGATCACGAATACAAAAAGGAGGAGCGGCGCCCAGATTTCCTTGATGCCGGCGAGCTTCTCGTCCCAGCTCGCTTTAGGACCGCGCGGCAGGAAATCAGGACGCACCCGTCCGATGATGAAGATCGTCGCGAGATACATCGCCATGGCAAGCAGGCCGGGAATAATGCCGGCGATGAAAAGCTTGCCGATGTCTTGCTCGGTGATGATGCCGTAGACCGCGAGGACAGTGGACGGCGGCAGCATGGCGCCGAGCGTGCCGCCGGCGGCGATGACCCCGGTCGCGAAGCTCTGCGGATAGCCGAAGCGGCGCATCTCCGGATAGGCCACCGCGGAGAAAGTGGCGGCAGTCGCGACCGACGAGCCGCAGATCGCGGCGAAGCCGCCGCACGCTGTCACCGTCGCGAAGCCGAGGCCGCCGCGCAGATGTCCGACGAACCCATTGGCGGCGCGGAACAGCTCGCGGCTCATGCCTGAATTCGAGACGAAGGTTCCCATCAGCAGGAACATCGGAATGACGCCGAACGTGTAATCGGTCACCGTCCGCATCGAGGTGGTGCCGATCAATTTCAGCGCGGCATTGCCGTTGACGAGATAGGCAAAGCCGGAGACCCCGACCAGGCCCATCGCCATGCCAACCGGCACGCGCAGCAGCATCAGCAGGAACAGCGCGAGAAATCCGATGATGGCGACGGCGTCGGTGCTCATCGCATCACTCGGCGAGGTTCGGCTTGGGCTCGCGCATCGCTTCCGGCTGCGTGACCAGCCGGTAGGTGCGCACCGCGATCAGCAGCACCGCGGCGAAATCCCCGATCCAGGCCAGCGCGAAGAACGGCCAGTTCGGCATGCGCAAGTCGAAGGTGAGGACGTTGTCGTAATAGGTCTGCCGCACCTTGTCGAACAAAGTGTAGGTCTGCACCGATACGACGAACAGCAAGACGAGGGTCGCGAACACATCGATCGCGCGCTGCCATTTCGGCCCGACATTGGCCCAGATCAGATCGACGGTGATGTGAGTGCCGCGATAGGACGTCGCGGCGATACCCCAGAAGATCAGGATGCCGAGCAGCAGGCGGCCGATGTCGAAGGAGTCCGGGATCGTGTAATTGAAAACGTTGCGCAGCAGCACCGCGACGAAAATGTTGATCGCGACGATACCGATGAAGAAAGCCGCGACCCATTCGATCGCGTCGATGAAGCGGTCCATATAGACGCGTTTCATGCCGTGCCCTTCATGGTTCGCGGCGGCGAGAGGTCCCGCCGCCGCGATGAGCCGTCACAGCGCCGCGCTTACTTCGCGAGGCCGTTGTGCTTGCCGAGTTCTGCGCGCAATTCCTTCATCGCCGCATCCGGGTCGAGGCCGACCTTTTTCACGCCGTCGGCCCATGACTTCTCCAGCGGTGCCGCAGCCTTTTTCCAGGCCTCGGTTTCCGCGGCGGTGAGCTTGTAGACCTCGTGGCCGGACTGCGCCTTGACCTTGTCGATGCCGGCATCCTCGAACTTGCCCCACGGTTCGCCGACGCGGCCGGCGGCCTCGGTGTTGCAATTGTCGTCGACCGCCTTTTTCTGGCGCGGCGACATTTCGTTGTAGCGGTCCTTGTTGAACACGAAGGCGAATGTGGTCACGTAGAGCGGCGCGTCCATGTGGTATTTCGTCACCTTGTCGATGCCGAACAGGACGAGCGAGCCCCACGGGAACGTCACCGCGTCGGCGACGCCGCGCTCGATGATGTCGCGCACTTCCGGCGCCGAGGATTGCACGTTGGTGCCGCCGAGCTGCGTGACGAAATTCGCGATCGTGGCGTCCGCCGGGCGAACCTTCATGCCCCTGATATCGTCCGGCACCACGATTTTCTTGGTGCGTGAATGGATGCCCGACGCGGCATGGATGAAGGCGAGGCAGAACTTGACGTCCTTCATCTCCTTCTCGGCGTATTTGCGATACCAGGCGTCGAGGCCCATCGAGCCGCCTTTGGCATCCGACATCAGGAACGGCAGCTCGCCGGCGGCGATGACGGGGAAGCGACCGGGCTGGTAGCCGGGATTGATGTAGGTGAGGTCGGCAATGCCGTCGCGCGCCATGTCGTAATGGTCGAACGCCTTGCCGAGCTGCTGCGCCGGAAACACCTTGTATTTCAGCGTGCCGCCGGATGCCTGCTCCACGGCCGCGCCCCAATCCTCCAGCGCCTTCTGCAGCGGGTGCGAGGCGGGCACCCAGTGGGACAGTTTGAGCTCGAAAGTTTTTTCCTGCGCGAGCGCCGGCGTGGCGAGCACCGCGGCCGCAAGCGCGGCATAGGCGAGACGGAATTTCATCGAAGTCCTCCCTGAAGGATGTGCGGCGCTTGCCGTCATTTATCGTTGCCGATATTCAAGCGGTCGTGCCCACTCTTGTAAAGTGACATCGTTTGGGACCCAACGATTGGGCAGACCGGCATGGTGCGGAGGAAACGCCGCGTGCGGCGCGTCAATAAGGCCGGAAACGGCGCGGGCGTCACCTACGGCCCCTTGGCCGGCTGGGTCGGATTCAACCTGCGCATGGCGCAGGAAGCGACCTTTCAGGCGTTTTCCAAGCTGTCGCGCGAGATCGGCGAGCATCCGGGCCGCTTCGCAATTCTCACTTTGATCGGGGAAAATCCGGGCATCAGCCAGACCGCGCTCTCCGCCGCATCGGGACGCGACAAGTCGAGCATGACTCCTGTGCTCGAGGATCTGGTGCGGCGCGGCCTGGTTCGGCGCGCCAAGATGGATGGCGATCGCCGCACCTATCGGCTTGCGATCACGCCGGCCGGCGCCCGCACTCTGGCCAAGCTCAATTCCTGCGCGCAAATGCACGAGCGCAATCTCGACCGCGCCATCGGCGCGCGGGAGCGGGCGCGCTTCCTGCGCACGCTCAAGCGGATCACCGCGGCGCTGAGCTGAACTTCTCCAGCACTGCGGCTGGCACGGCGTGCGCCTTGATGCGCTGCGGATCGGCTGCGTCGCGCACGACCCAGACGCGCTTCTCGGTGCATTCGGCGCAAGGCTCGCCCTTGAGGCTGATGCGGTGCTTGACCGTGAAGCTCGACGTGCCGAATTCGATGGTCGACTCTACCGCGACGTCATCGCCGAACCGTGTCGGCTTGATGAAATTGGCGCGGGTGTCGACCAGTGGGAATCCGGCGAAGCCATAGGCCTCGAGATATTGATGCTTGGTCATGCCGAGCGCGGCTTCGAACAATGCCGCCGTCGCATTGTCGAAGATCTCGAAATAGCGCGCGTAGAAGATGATCCCGGCGGGATCGCAATCGCCCCATTCGATACGGACGGTGCGGGTGTTCTTGAAGCCCATGTGCTAGCGCGGCGCCATGCGTAGCGCGCCGTCGATGCGGATCACTTCGCCATTGAGGTAGCCATTCCGGATGATGTGCATCGCGAGCGCGGCGAATTCGCGGGGCTCGCCGAGCCGCTTCGGAAACGGCACCGACGCGCCGAGCGAATCCTGCGCTTCCTGCGGCAGCGCCTTGAGCATCGGCGTGCCGAAAATGCCGGGGGCGATGGCGCAAACGCGAATGCCGAATTGCGAGAATTCGCGCGCCGCGGGCAGCGTCAGCGCCGCGACGCCACCTTTAGAGGACGAATAGGCGGCCTGACCGATCTGGCCTTCAAAGGCCGCGACCGATGCGGTGTTGACGATCACGCCGCGGTCGCCGTCGGGCATCGGCGGCAGCGCCTGCATTCCCGCGGCAGCGAGCCGCAGCATGTTGAAAGTGCCGATCAGGTTGATCTTGATGACGCGCTCGTAATCGGCGAGGGGCATCGGCCCGTCTTTGCCGACGATGCGTTTGGCCGGGCCGACGCCCGCGCAACTCACCAGAATGCGCGCGGGCCCATGCTTGTCCGCCGCCGCCTTGATCGCCTTTTCGGCGCTGGCACTGTCCGCCACGTCGCATGCGACCGCGACGCCTTTGATCTCGCCCGCCAGCTCGCCCGCGGCCTTTTCGTTGACGTCGAGCACCGCGACCTTTGCGCCCGCCGCGGCGAGCGCACGCGCCGTCGCCGCGCCGAGGCCGGATGCGCCGCCCGTGACGATGGCCGCTTGGTCCTTGATCTCCATCAGTGCTTTCCCTGCCGCCCGGCGTCTGGATTTTCAATGAGAAGTGCGATGCCCTGACCGCCGCCGATGCAGGCGGAGGCGATGCCATAGCGCAGT
>JAFBAG010000077.1 GCA_019247925.1 Pseudolabrys sp. | reverse complement strand
TCCGTTCTGCGGCACGCGATCAATCTGGGGCAGGGCGCGGCCTTGCAAACCGGCATCGAGTTCGCGCTCGCGCAAGGCGCGGAGATTTTGGTGACGTTCGACGCCGACGGGCAGCATCGGGTTTCGGATATTCCGGCGCTCACAGCCGCGCTTGGCGATGCGCACGCCGATTTTGCGCTGGGCAGCCGGGTCCTCGGTGGCACCGTGAATGCGCCGCCTTCCCGCAAGCTGCTGCTGTGGCTCGCCACTGTGTTTACCCGCCTGACCACGGGGATGCGGATCACCGACACGCATAACGGCCTGCGCGCGATGACGCGGCGCGGTGCGCAGGCGATCAAGCTCCGGCAGAACCGCATGGCGCACGCCTCGGAGATCCTCGATCAGATCGCCGCGAGCGGGCTCACCTACGTCGAAGTGCCGGTGACGATTGAATACAGCGAATATTCTCTCGCCAAAGGTCAATCCTTTGGCGACGCCCTCACCATCGTGTTCGACCTGTTCGCCCGGAGATTGCACCGATGATCGCTCAGATCCTGCTCAGCGTTTTGCTGCTCGCCGCGGGCCTGTTCGGCTGGCAGACCTTTCGCCGCGCGCCGCTTATCGGCGCATCCGCCATGGCCGCCGCCGCGGGCGGGCTTTATTTCGTTTGGATTCCGGAGCATGCGACGCGGCTCGCCGCTTTTGCCGGGATCGGCCGCGGCGTCGATCTCATCCTCTATATCTGGGTGGCGATCAGCCTGCTCTTATTGCTGCATCTGCATCTGAAATTGCGCGTGCAGATGGAACTGATCACCACGCTGGCGCGCGCGATCGCCTTGGCCGAGGCGCGGCAAGAAAGGCGTCCTGGATGAACCACGCCGCTGCGACGGCGAATGGTCCGATCAGAATGAGGTTGTAGCGGGTGTAGTGGTTGGCCACCGCGGCATGAAGCGCCAGCATCGTCAGGGCGGGTGCGCCATAAACCAGGAATAACGGCTCCCGTCGCCGCACCGCCTGATACCCCGCCCAGAAAAAAGCCGGCACCAAGAGCAGGGCGACCATGCCGCCAGCCCAGAGCCCGCACCAGGCGAGCGGAATGCTGGCGGCGATATGGCGCCACCAGTTATTGCGCAGCTCCTGACCCATAATTGTCCCGATGATCGGGTCGAGTCGCTTGTGCTCCTTCACGAGTGCGAGGCGTTTCCCGCGCCCGGTTTCAAAAAAACTTCCCGGAGCGTCCCACTGAAAGCGGCTCATGGCCTTGTCACCGGCCAGCGCGCCGACCAAAGAGGGGCCGACAAGCGGCAGACAATAGGGCGCGGCAAAAACAAATTCGGCGGGCGTCATATCGTTGAAGGCAAAGCGCTCGACCAGCGACGCTGCGCCGTATTCCTCGCTGAGCGTGAACTTTCCGACCGAAATCTGATTGCGCAGCGCCCACGGGATCAAGACGATGGCCGTGGCGACGACGAAGACGGCGACGCCGCGCCAATTCACACGACGCTGCCAATATCCCGCCGCAAGCAGGATCACCGCGACGGCCGGCGCGAGCACCGCATAGGCTGTCCGCGTAAGGCAGAGGAGGCCAAGCAGCAGCCCTGCCATCGCGCATATTTTGAGCTGGGATGATACGGTGTAGGCCCTCCAGGCCCGGAGCACCAGGAGGGCGAAAACACTGTAGAGGGAAAAGACCAGACTTTCCGTCATCACGAACGAGAACAGATTGGCCTCGGCCACAAGCGCTGCTGTTGCCGCGGCCCCGGCCAGGAAAAAACTCTCGCGCGCAGGCCGGATCAATTCCGCGGCGCGCGCAATCGCCAACACGGCAACGGCTAGAAACAAAGCGTGGAGGAGATGCATAGGCAGCGCGTAAACGGCGCACGCGCGCACATCGCGACGCTCCTGATTGGCCTCAACCACACAGCTAATGGCGCGGCCAAATTGCGGATCGATCTTGCCAACCAGGTAGAGGAGCGACGGATAGACCGGCGCGAAAAACGCGCCGGGCGGCGGCACCGCGCGCGTGCTGTCGACGTCGTCCAGCGCGCCGTTGCTGTAGACGCCATGGCGATCAAGGTCGTAAGCGATCGTGAGGTAGAACGGCTGATCGAAATCGCCCAGCCATTTTGCCGGACGCGTGAGAATTGCCGCAGCCAGCACGGCAAAGACGATCAGCGCGAAAACGGCCCGGCTACCCGGAAAATCGAGCCTATACCGCATGTTATGAGTATGGCATAGCGTAAGCCCTTCGCGACAATCTCGATTTCCCGGATCAAATCCCATGTCTCGTAAGCGACCCGAAGACCTTCGCAGTCATCGCTGGCTCGGCCCCGACGACTTGCGCTCCTTCGGCCATCGGGTGCGCTTCCGCCAGGGCGGCTTCGATGCGCCGGATTGGACGGGAAAGCCGGTGATCGGGATTATCAACACCTGGTCGGATATTAATTTCTGTCACACCCATCTACGTGCGCGCGCCGAGGACGTGAAGCGCGGCGTGTTTCAGGCCGGCGGGTTTCCGCTCGAACTGCCGGCCATGTCGCTTTCTGAGCCCTTCGTGAAGCCGACGACGATGCTCTATCGCAACCTGTTGGCGATGGAGGTCGAGGAACTGCTGCGCAGCCATCCGATCGACGGCGCGGTGCTGCTCGGCGGCTGCGACAAGACTACGCCCGCGCTGCTGATGGGCGCGATCAGCATGGGCATTCCTTCGATTTTCGTGCCGGCGGGACCGCAGCTGCGCGGTAACTGGCAGGGCAAGACGCTCGGCTCGGGCTCGGACGCCTGGAAATACTGGGCGGAGCGCCGCGCCGGCACCATCACGCAGGCGCAATGGGACGAGATCGAAGGCGGCATCGCCCGCACCTTCGGCACCTGCATGGTCATGGGCACGGCCGCGACCATGATGGCGATTGCCGAGGCGCTCGGCATGAGCCTGCCCGGAGCGTCGTCAATTCCGGCGGCCGACAGCGCGCATCCGCGCATGTGCGGCAATTCCGGCCGCCGCATCGTCGACATGGTGTGGGACGATCTGACGCCGCAAAAGCTGCTCAGTCCAGCCGCGTTCGATAACGCGATCAAGGTTCATATGGCGATGGGCGGCTCCACCAATGCCATCATTCATGTCGTTGCCATGGCGCGCCGCGCCGGTATCGCGCTCGACATGAACCGCTTCGACGAATTGTCGCGCGAAGTCCCGGTGATCGCCAATGTGAGGCCGTCCGGCGACTATCTGATGGAGGATTTCTACTATGCGGGAGGATTGCGCGCGCTGATGAATCAACTGCGCAGCGTCCTCGATCTCGGCCGGCCGACCGTCACCGGCAAGACGCTTGGCGAG
>JAFBAG010000190.1 GCA_019247925.1 Pseudolabrys sp. | reverse complement strand
CCGTTCGTCGAGCGTGAGGTTCGGCCCGGCGGCCTCGGTGGCAACAACCAGGATGGCGTCTGAAAAATTCTGCGATTGAAAACGCGAGCAGGCGCAGGTGAGGGGCTTGCCGATATACGCGCCCAGCCCGCGCAAACGCTCTAGCCGCGGCATGTCGCCTGCGGGGAGTGTCTCCGCAAGACGGATGATCTGCGCGGCGGAAGCCTGGTCGGGTTCAAAGCGCAGCGCTTGGAGCGCGTCGGCCGTCTCGACCCGGAAAATCGCGGCGCCCACCGGATTGGCCCACAGGATCCGCGTGCCGTCGCCACTCCACAGCCAAGCGGGCGTCGGAGTGAGGGCGTGCGCCGCAAGGCGCGCGTCGCTCAGGCTTGCGTTCAAGAACCCCGTCATCGGCTCCCCGGCCGCGTACGACTAACGAAGGCTTAAACTACGGGCAGGACCGAGGGGGGTCCATTTCCATACCTTCGCCGCAGGCGTGAAAGCGTCGCTAACCTTAATGGCGCTGCCGGCCGTCCAGCCCCGCCATTCGACCGGAACTGAGGCGTTTTGGTGCGCTGCATTATTTTTGTTGCAATGCACAAAAGTTCATGCTATATGGGCTTTGTTGCTCGGCGCCGTCTGGCCCTCCCCGGTGATGAGCTGCGTAACCCAAAAGGATTTCCAGTTATGGCCGAAACCAACGTCAACCAGAACGCTCAGAAGGCAAAGCCGAAAGCGGCCGCCTTCGAGACCCCCAAGCTCGAAATGCCGAAGTTCGAAATGCCGAAGTTCGAAATCCCGAACGTCGAAGTACCCGCCGCTTTCCGCGAGTTCGCGGAGAAGGGCGTCGCGCAGGCAAAGGAAAACTATGAGAAGTTCAAGTCGATCGCGGAAGAGACGACCGACCTGATGGAAGACACCTACGCGACCGCTTCAAAGGGCGTGACCGATTACGGCGCGAAGGTCCTCGAAGCCGCGCGCGTCAACGTCAACGCGGCGTTCGATTTCTACGGCGAACTGCTCGGCGCGAAATCCTATGCCGACGTCGTGGAGCTCACTTCGGGCTATGCGCGCAAGCAGTTTGATACCGTGACCGCGCAGACGAAGGATCTCGCCCTCGCCGCCCAAAAGGTCGCGACCGAGACCGCGGAGCCGATCAAGGAAGGCTTCACCAGCGCGATCCGCAAGGCTGCCTAATCAGCCGATAAGTCCTGATGTAATGCGTATTTCTGTAAGCCCGGGCCTTGCGCCCGGGCTTTGCTTTTGGCGCGGCCCGCCGCTTGCCAAAGCGCAAGCTGACACCTAGGGTCCGCGCGAAAAGTCCAGGCAGGCGTAGCTCAGCTGGTTAGAGCGCCAGATTGTGGATCTGGAGGTCGGTGGTTCGATCCCACCCGCCTGTACCACCTCAACCCAATCAGAACCCTTTGGTCCCTTTGGCAAGCGCTTCGTGCAGCGTTTCCGCCGCGTAGGGTTTGAGCAGCTTGTCGACAGCGGCAAACTGCAACGGATAATCGGCTTTTTCACCGTAGCCGGTCGCGAACACGAAGGGCACGCCCGCATTGGCCAACTGCTCGGCGATTTCGAAACAGTTTTGGTCGCCGAGATCGACATCAAGCACGGCGAAGTCCGGCAGCTTTTCTCCGATCAGCGCAAGCGCCTGCGCAACGCTTCCAGCGCAACGCACCTGCGCCACGCCGAAGTCTTTGATCATCTCCTCGAGGGCGATGGCGATGATCGTGTTGTCCTCGACGATCAGCACGTCTTGGGGCAGGGGAGCCGCATCAGCCATGGCCTAATCCCCCTGCGGTGGGCAGGTCTGCCCAACGGTTCCGACAGTTTTTTGTTGTTAAAGTTTTCACCAAATTGATCGAAAAGAGGCGGGTTTTTGGCATCGGAACCGGAACGGGTGCCGCAGGGAGTCGTTTTCCGAACATGGCCAAGACCGTTCTCATAGTCGAAGATGATCCGCTGCTCGCCTGCGCCTCGGCCGCATTGATCGAGGACGAATTCGGCTATGCCCCGACGACTGTCGAAAGTTCCTCCGCAGCGATGCCCGTTGTGGAACGCGGCGTCGATTTGGCCCTGTTGGACATCGAAGTCGCTGACGGCGTGACCTTCGCACTCGCGGCAAAACTGCGGGCCCAAGGAACACCGGTGGTCTTCGTTTCGGGAAGCGACCCGTCTCGAGTTCCTAATGACCTCGCCGCGACGCCGTTTCTGCAGAAACCGGTGATGCCGAAGCAACTTTTAGCGGCCGCCCGCCAATACCTCTGAGAGCGATCTCGGCGGGTCCGAACGGAACTTAGTTCGCCCCAGAACCGTTGGTCTGTGCACTAGTGCACACTTAAACCAGCCAGCCCCTGTTTATAACGGCTGGGAGGTATCGGGGATGTGGTCGCATCGCGGGGCACAGTCGGCGCCAGCCGGCTCGAATAGCCGCCCTTATAACAATCTCTTACGGCACTTGCGCGACACTGATTACGCGCTCGTCGCTCCGCATTTCGAGTCGATCGAGCGCAACACCGACGATCTGCTCTACAGCGCCGGCGATAACGTCGAGACCGTATATTTTCCGTGCGGCGCGAGCCTGGTGTCGTATCTGGTCGGCAGTGAAGACGGCCGTGATGTCGAAACCGTCCTGGTCGGGCGTGAAGGCGCGGTCGGTGGCATCGTCAGTCACGGGCATTTGCCCGCCTATTGTCGCATTACGGTGAAGCACGGCGGCAGCTTCGTGCGGCTCCCGGTCGATGCCCTCGAGGCTTCGAAGTTGAAGTCGCCGTCGATGCGCTATCTGTTCGCACGCTATGCCGATTGTCTGATGGCGCAAATGTTTCAAGCCACCGCCTGCAACGCCATCCACTCTATCGAGCAGCGCACTGCCAAGCTTATCGTCGCCGCGATGGAGCGCACAGGTAATGACCTTGTGCCGCTCACGCACGAGCAGCTCGCGTCCATGCTCGGCGTCGGCCGCAGCTATACGAGCCGCGTGATGAAGACCTTCAAGACCGAAGGGGTGCTGGAGACCCGGCGGGGCGCATTACTCGTGAAAAATCTGGGCGCGTTGAAGCAGCTCGCGTGTCATTGCAACGAAGCCGTCAAAGGTCACTTCGAAGAAGTCTTGAGTGGGGTCTATCCGCGCGAGGCTCAATAGCCCGGACGGCTTTCGCCGCCGAGGCTGCGGCCGAGTTCGATCACCGCCGATTCCGGCGCTGTCAGCTGCCAGCTTAGTCCGGCCTCGCCGTACTGGATGTCGGTTTTTCCGAGCGTCGAGCGTGCGATCATGTCGGCGATGATCGTGTTGCCAAAACCCTTTTTCTTGGGGGCGACCGCGGGCGGGCCTCCGAATTCCTGCCACACCATCTTGAACTGGCGCGCGCCATTTTCCTCTTCGATGCCCCAACGAATCTTGACGCCGCCGTAAGACGTCGAGAGCGAGCCAAATTTTATGGCATTCGCGGTCAATTCGTAGATCGTGAGGCCCAAAGCCTGGGCAACGGCGGGCGTAACGACGGTGGGCGGTCCGTCGAGCTGCACTCGCGCCGGGAAATCATCGATGACGGAATTCATCTGCGATTCGACGATGCGATTGATTTCAGCGCCGCGCCAGTCGCGGTCGATGAGCAGATCCTGGTTCACTGACAGGGAGTGCAGCCGCTTGGTGATGCGGCTGACCAGCTCGCGGGGGGCGGTGCTTTTGGCCGTCTGCCGCACGATCGCTTCGGCGACCGCAAGCAAGTTCTTGGAGCGGTGGTTGATCTCTTTCAGCAGCAAAAGCTGAGTGTCCTGGGTAATCTTCCACTCGGTGATATCCCGCGCGATCTTGGAGGCGCCAACGATGGTGCCGTCCTCGGCCCGTACCGGCGATACGGTGATCGAGACGTTGATGAGCCGGCCGTCCTTGCAGCGGCGGATCGTATTGTAGTGGTTGATGCGCTCGCCGCGCTTCACCAGATTGAGGATGTAAACCTCTTCGCTATGGCGATCCGTCGGGATGATCTTGAGGATCGACTCCCCGATCATCTCGTCCGCGGTGTAGCCGAAGATGCGCTCAGCGCCGGCGTTCCAGGACATGATTGTACTGGTGAGATTCTTGCTGACGATGGCGTCGTCCGAGGAATTGACGATCGCCGCCAGCAAAGCTTTTGAATCAGGAACTGCACTCATTACGCTTTTTTCCGCCGCGTCGCTGCGCGGAATTTCCACTGATTTTCGCTTGTCGAGGTCCGGGATCGCAGAGCGGTTCCCCCGCTTCTCAACAGTCGACATGGCGTAGCCTAGTCAAAGCGGGCGGCACCTGCGGTCAAAAGTCTGAGAGGCGCAGGGGAACATTGTGTCCATCTCTGCTGCACCTCACGCGACCGGATCCGTCGCCGAAGCGGCGGCGCGCGTGTGGGAATCCGGTCCGATCTCGTCGGCATTCTCGATATAGAGTTCTTCCGCCAAGCGTGAGCGCGCGCGGTTCACGCGGCTCTTGATGGTGCCGACGGCGCAGCCGCAGATATTTGCCGCTTCTTCGTAAGAAAACCCGGAAGCGCCGACCAGAATAAGCGCCTCGCGCTGGTCGGGATGCAGCGCTTCGAGCGCGTGCTTGAACTCGCCGAGTTCCAGATGCCCCGTCTGCTCCGGCATCGCGGCCAGCCGCGCCGAATATTTACCGTCGGCGTCTTCGACCTCGCGGTGACGCTTGCGATATTCCGAGCGGAACAGGTTGCGTAAAATCGTGAACAGCCACGCCGCCATGTTGGTGCCGGGCTGGAAGGAATCCAGATGCGCCCAGGCCCGCAGCAGCGTTTCCTGCACGAGATCGTCGGCCCGGTCGACGTTGCCCGACAACGAAATCGCGAAGGCGCGCAGGTTCGGGACCGCTGCGAGCATGGCCACCCGCACGGACTCGGGGGCGTTTTTCATTTTTTGGACTCGGGGCTGTCTTTATCGTCGAGCTGACGCAACAGGTCAGCGAAGCGATCGGGCACGCCTTCGTTCACGACGTCGGAATACATCGTGCGCAACTGGTGACCGATGCGATTTTGGATTTCGGGCCCCAATCGCCCCTTGGATTTGGCCGCACGCTGGGTACTAGGCATCGCTTTGTCCGCTTTGGTCTTTTTGCCGTCATTCATGAGTGGCGTCCCCCGAAAGCGCCCGAAACGCGGCTGCCCAAGCCGACGAACCGTTATAAACGGCAAGCAAAACAATTGGTTCCCTGACTGGGGAACTTTCTTTGTGGTAGAACGTTAAGGCGCAGTCATCTGGGTCCCCGCGCGGGGCGGAGGGAGAAATATGTCGATTGCTCAAACACTTACCCCCCATTTGCCGATCTTGCGGCGCTATGCGCGTGCCCTGACGGGCAGCCAGGCATCGGGCGACGCCTATGTGGCCGCGACTTTGGAAGCGCTGGTGAAGGAGCCGGGCCTTCTCGATACCAAGGCTCCGACCCGCGTGGCCTTGTTTCGGGTGTTTTCCAAGATCTGGAATTCGGTCTCCCTGAACGCCAGCGCCGAGCCTGCCGTGGCGCTTCCCGCCGAGCGTCGCCTTGCGCAGATTGCAGCGCTGCCGCGTCAGGCCTTCCTGCTGGTGTCGCTCGAATCCTTTTCGGAGGAAGACGCCGCCAAAATTCTCGACGTCGATGTGCCGGAGCTACGCGAGCTGATCGAGCGCTGCGGCCGCGAGCTCGCCAATCAGATCGCCACGGACATCCTCATCATTGAAGACGAAGCGCTCATCGCGCTCGATCTCGAAACGTTGGTTGAAAGCCTGGGCCATAAGGTTCTTGGCGTGGCGCGCACCCACAAGGAAGCGTTGGAGCTTGCCAAGGCCAAACGCCCGGGCCTGATCCTCGCCGACATCCAACTCGCCGATGGCAGCTCCGGCCTCGATGCGGTGAATGACCTGCTCAATTCCTTCGAAGTTCCGGTGATCTTCATCACCGCTTATCCCGAGCGCTTCTTGACCGGTGAGCGGCCGGAGCCGGCTTATCTGGTGACCAAGCCGTATCAGCCGGCCATGGTGTCGGCGATCATCAGCCAGGCGTTGTTCTTCGAGCGCAATGCGGGAAAAACCAAAAAGCGGGCGAGCTGAAAACGAACTGAAACGAGTCCAAAACGAATGAGGCGCCGTCAGATTTACTGAAGGCGCCTCATAGGCCGACCACGCGGGGGAGGGGGGTTCGCGGCCGGTTACCAATCCAACGCCGGCCGTATCAATTCGTTCCCGAGCGAGATGGAAATGAGCACGCAACGCCAGGCTTTGCTGGTCGAGGATGAACCGCTAGTCGCGATGCTGGTGGTGGACCTTCTCAACGAGCTCGGTTTTCAGGTGCTGGAAGCGGCATCGGGTCGCAAAGCGCGTGAGATCGCAAAAAACGGCCTCGCCGACATCGCGCTTGCGGTAGTGGACTTGGGGCTTCCCGATGAGCCCGGTGAAAAAATCATCTCCGAGATGAAAACGATCCGCCCCGATCTGCCGATCATTGTCGCCTCAGGCAGCGGCCCGGGACAAAATCCGCAGGCGTTTGCCGTCTACGAAAAGTTGCATATTTTGCCTAAACCCTACGAATTCAAAGGTCTGCGAGCTGCCATCGGCGCGCTGGGCGTGCCGCTCGAAAGCTCGGGAACCTAGTTGCGTTCTGGCCGGTTAAACGCGCGCTCATGGCCAAGGCTCTGTCGACGCAAATCCGTTACGCCAAGGGCGCCTTGCGCAAGACGCTTGGCGTCGCAGCCGCAGGCATCGTCGCGGCGGTTTTTCTTTCCGCGGCCTTGGTCATGCTCACGGTCGCGCTGTTTCTCTGGCTGGCTTCGCGGTCCGATCCGCTGACTGCGGCACTCGTTCTCGGCGCAGCTTTCGGTGTGCTGGCCGGAATTGCCGCGATCGTCGGGCTGCTGCTCAAGAATTCGCCCGTTCGCATCGGCCGCGAACCGCCCGCGCAGGCCGCGACCGCATGGCTGGAGCCGTCGGTCTTCGCGGCGGGAGTTCAGGCCGCGCACGCCGTCGGCGGTCGCAAGGCGACCTCGGTAATCGCCGCGGCGCTCGCTGCCTATTGGGTGGTGCGCGGCCGCTATACGCGGAAATAGCGGAACTTCGCGGTTTTCCGCACGTTGTTTCCTGCAATTCCCGTCACATGGAGCACATCATGGCGCGCCGAAAATCCGGACCGTCGAAGACTCTCAAGCGCCGCAAAACCTCGACCGCGCTTCGCCGCGCCAACGAGCTGCGTCAGAACGGCGCGGCCGCGGGCGGTCTCTCGAGCTTGCGCAACGAGTTCACGGAGCTAACGCGTCATCTGGAAGGCTTGGCAACCGATTCCGGCGGCGCGGCGCTTGAACAGCTGCGCGGCCGGCTCGACAGCATCGCCTCGAGTGTCGACGGCGTCGTGAACACCGTATCGCGGCGCGGACGCCAGGCGGCCGGCGTGGTCAACGACTTCCGCGGCGGCATGGTCGACACAATCGAAGACGCGGTGCGCTCGCGGCCCCTCACTACTGTAGCTCTGGCGTTGGGGGTCGGATTCGCACTGGCTTCTTCGATCCGCCGTTAAGCGGGAACCATTCGCGGGAACCGCGAGTTTTCTACGACTGCCTGCCGGATCATTACAGGAGCGCCACATGTCTACGATTTTGATCATCATTCTTATTCTGCTGCTGATCGGTGCTTTGCCGAGTTGGGGTTACAGCCGCAACTGGGGCTACTACCCGGGCGGTGGTCTCGGCCTCATCCTGCTGATCGTCATCATCCTTGCGCTGATGGGGCGCATCTAACGCGGGTCGAGCGATGGACAAACGCACCGTCGAAAACGCCACCGAAGCTCGCCAAGGCGTCACCGGCCACAACGTACGCTGGGTGCTGATGGCCGGGACCGTGGCGGTCATCGTCGGTTTTGCGATCGTCTATCTCGCGTTCTTTGCCCGCTAAACTGACGGACAGAATTAAGCCGGCGCTTCATCGGCGCCGGCTTTTCATTGTGCTCTCCATATGCCGCACCTGCGCGCAGTAGTGCCGGTGCAGCCTCTCGAGATCGTCGTCGTTCATATCTTCGATCACGGCGATGCGGTTCTTGGCGCCCCGCATCGAAATGATGAGCTCGGCCAGCTTGAGCTGGATAGCGAGCGTGTCACGGTTCTGGGTGTTCTGAATCAGAAACACCATCAGGAAGGTGACGATCGTCGTGCCGGTGTTGATGACAAGCTGCCAGGTATCGCTGTAGTGAAAAACGGGCCCCAAAAACGCCCAGACGATGACGGTCGCCACCGCCAGTAAGAAAGCGGCCGGCGAACCGCTCGCATGCGCGGTCTTCAGGGCAAAGTGGGAGAACTTGGATTTGTAAGCAGCGATTGCGTCGTTCGATTGAGGTGACGTCGTAACTTTCGCACGGCGGCTCTTGGCCATGGCGATCCCTTTCTGCGAACCAAAGTTGGTTACTTAGTTTCCGTGGTGGGAGCGATGGCCGCAAGCGTCTCGTTGTCCGGGCCGAAATCTTCTCCCGGACTGATTTCCAGCGCGCGAGCAAGCCGGCCACGGGCGCGGTTCACCCGGCTCTTGATGGTGCCGACGGCGCAACCGCAGATCTTGGCGGCTTCTTCATAAGAAAAGCCGGAAGCGCCGACGAGGATCAAGGCCTCGCGCTGGTCATCCGGCAGCGTCCCAAGCGCGGCGCGAAATTCCTGCAGCTCCAGATTGCCGCTCTGGCCTGGCAATGATGTCAGACTTTCCGTGTAGGCGCCCGTAGCGTCTTCAACCTCGCGATGCCGCTTGCGGTATTCGGAACGGAATAGATTGCGCAGGATGGTGAAAAGCCAGGCCGACATGTTCGTGCCGGGCTCGAACGAATCAATGTGCGCCCAGGCGCGCATCAACGTCTCCTGCACCAGGTCGTCGGCGCGGTCGTTGTTGCGCGACAGCGAAATTGCGAAAGCGCGGAGGCTAGGGACCGCCGCCAGCATGGCATCCCGGACTGCGCGTTGCGGTGCCATCACGACCCTTTCGGGGGCTGATCGAGTTGATGGAGAATGCTGGCGATATGGTCGGGGAGCGGATCGCTGACCACGTTTTCGTAAATCGCGCGCAACTCGCGGCCCAGGCGCGCCTGGACCCGGTGGTCCAAGCCAGCGTCTAGGACCACGAACTCTTCGTCGTCCCAACCTTGTTGCGTTTCGCCCACCACCAGACCACCACTGCTTTGAAGCTTGCCGTTCGAAGTCACCGGCAGGACTCAACCGGGAAATTGCGGCATCGGTTCCGCCTGCGGGGCGCAGACGCGAGGCGGGAACCGCTTTGTGATGAAGGCGTTACAGGCGCTGACGCCGGAAGGGCCGGGATTCGCGACCCATAAATGAAAAAGCCGGAGCGAGGCTCCGGCTTTTTTATATGGGTCTGAGTGACCTTATCGGGACGAAACGCGCCCCTGCCGCCGCTCGGCCCGAATCGGGGTGCCGCGTGGGCCGCCGAAGATCCAATCGAAGAAATTGCCGCCGCCTGACGGGCCGCCATATTGGCCTGGCGTCATGCGGACCGGCTTGGCCGACGTGTTGGCCGGCCGCTCGACGGCGATATCGGCAACCTTGCGTTCGCTGCCCTTGAGCGCCTGGATCATGCGCGCGTCGCGGCCGTAGACGTCCTCGCGCAACTGCAATTTGCCTTCATCGTCGACAAACGCGGTCTGGTAAGTGAGGTGCACCTTGATGTGCTTCGACTCGGGGAAGTTGATGTTGATCTCCGAGCCGCCGAACATCTTCTCTAGCCGTGCACTCGTGTAGTTCTCGTTCGGCAGCACGAGCGACAGCAGCTTCTCACCGTAGAGGAGCGGATTTTCCACCCGCATGCAGCCGTGGCTGTAGGCGCGCTTGTCGTGCTTGAAGAGATGCTTGTCCGGCGTGTCGTGCTGATAGACCAGGAATTTGTTCGGGAAGTTGAAGCGGATGCGGCCGAGCGCATTGCCGGCCCCCGGCGGCTGCCAGATGCGGACGGTGCCGTCGGCGTGCTGTTCGAGCTTGAGGCCGATGCGCTCCAGCGCGCCCGGATCCTCCTGAAGCGCCGGCAGGTATTCCTTCTCGATGATCGAGGGCGGCACGTTCCAGGTCGGATTGACCGTGATGAACTTCATTTCAGCCGTGATCAGCGGCGTCGGCAGGTTCGGCTTGCCGACCACGATCTTCGTCGTCCAGTAGACTTTGCCGGAATCGTTGAGCGTCAGCCGGAAGTCCGGAATGTTGACGACCACGTTGGTGTTGCCGAGCTCGCGCGCATACCAGCGCCAGCGGTCCATATTGACGATGATCGTGTCGGTCGGGTCGCCGAGCTTCGGCGCTTGCGCGGCGGCCGGCGTCGCGCCGTTGAGCGCGCGCACCGTGTGGTTGCCGAGATTGCCGTCGTCCTTCAGGTCGGCTTGGGCCTGGAAGCCCTTGACGGCGGTCCACACCGCTTCGTCGTACACAGTGCTGCTCTTGTCGCCGTCGACGTTGAGGCGCTTGCGCAGCGCCGGAACGCGCGCGTCTTTCATGCCTCGGCGAAGAATTTGGCCTTCGGCGATCTTGACGCGATCTTCGGCGGACTTGTCTTCCACCTTCTCGGGCTCCTTGGCGATTTTGCCACCGCGCGCGTCGGCCAGCGCCTTTTTCAGTCCTTGATAATATTTGTGTTGCGGCTCGAAACTGTCGAGCACCACGGCGGTATCGCTCGCCTTGCTGAGCGTCGCCAGGATGTCGTTGGCTTCGGGTGCAGGGTTGTCGAAATAGATGTCACTAGCGACGCGGCTATAGGCGACCCGGCCGCGCAGTGCATGGCGCGCGTAAGTCAGCACCGAGGCGGTGAGCTGCGCCTCGGCGTCAGCAATGCTTTGGGCATCGACGGCGCTTTTGAAATCGGGCGCGGGATATTCCGCCGGATCGAGGCCGTCTTTGTCGACTTGCGAAAGATAAGCAATGGCCGCCTTGGCGCGCGCATTCGGCGTTCCATTATCGGTCCAGAGTGGCGCGTAGTTGCGCTCTTTATAGAAAGCCTCCGCGCCCATGCGCTCGTTGCGGCGCAGTCCGGCACGGTCGAGCTTCGCCGTCAGCGTTTCGCGAAGCTTGTCGGCGATAGCGGAATTGTCGCTGCCGGTCGCGGCGGCCGCCTCCGTCGGCGCAACGGGCGTGGCTGCTGTCTCGGCGGGTTTGCTTTTGGCGGGCTGAGTTTGCGGAGCTACGTCGGCCGGCTTGCCCGTTTCGCCGAACCGGAATTTGTCGGCGCTATCGACATCCGGCAGCGGAAGATTGATCTGCGGCTCCGCGCTCGGGGACTGCGCATATGCATTTTGCCCCGACAAAGCCAGCACGACGCCCAGCGCCGTACCTGCCAACAAACGTTCAATTCCCACGATCGCCACCGTATTTCTCCACCACCCGTTCGCGGATACGCGGCGCGTACCCGGCAGTCTCACTCATAACCAATTTTACTCGTTCCTGTTTCGCAATTCACAACAGCAAAGGAAAAGCCCCGTTACTGTGGCAATTTGGCAAGGAACCTCAGGCCGCCGCCTGCGCTTTGGCAGCCTGTTGCAGCACGAAGTCGTAATGCACGACGTAGAACGGTTCTTTCAACGTCTCGCCGTTCGGAGCCTTGCCAGGCGGCATTTTCTTGAACTCAGTGATCAGCGGCTCCTTCACGCCATAGACCACGTCGGTCTCGATATATTGGTCACCCTTCTGGAACAGGTGAGTGGTGACGGTGCGGTAGCCGGCGGCGGAGACCGCGAAATGGATATGCGCGGGCCGCATGTGGCTCACATTGGTCTTCGCGACCAATTCGCCGACCGTGCCGTCCATCGGGATCGTATAGGCGATCGGCGCGACCGTGCGCAGCACATAGGAGCCATCGGCCTGGCTGCGGAAGATGCCGCGCATCCACGGCTCTTCGGTTCCCTTCTGGGATTCATAAAGTCCTTCGCCGTCGGTCTGCCAGAGGTCGAGCGTTGCGTTGGCGATCGGCTTGCCGTCGAGCCCGCGCACCGTTCCGGTGACGAAGGTAGGAATTCCCGGCGCGCCTTTCGCCATGTTGCCGCCATGCGCGATCTCCGGCGCGTCGGCGATGTGGAAGGGACCCTCGACCGTCGTCGGAGTGGCGCCGCTCGGCAGGCGGTTGTTGATGGCGTCGACCAGCATGCTGACGCCCATCACATCGGAAAACAGAATGACCTCCTGGCGCTTGTTGTCGGACATCTTTCCGGTACGGGTGATCCAGTCGATCGCGGTGAACCATTCGGCGTTGGTCGGCTCGATGTCGCGCACAAAGCCATGCAGATGCTTGATCAGCGATTGCATGACCTTCTTGAGGCGCGGGTCGGGAATGTCCTGCCAGCGCTTGAGGACGAGATCCGTCAGGTTTTCTTCGGTGACGTAAGCCATAACTTTCCTCCGCCCTGGGGCCATTCGTTTTGATCGCGGCTGTTGGCGTGGTTCATGTATCGGCACAGCGAGCGCGCCGGTCAATATGTCATAAAAGGCCCGAAATCAGCCGCTTGGCATTGTGCCAGACCGGGATGCCCAGGATGGTCTCCTAAAATGAGAGACCTTCGGCATGCGCCCCCGCCGCTGACAATGAAGCTCGTCCCGCTCTTCAAAATAAAACCGGGCTCCGTGGGGGAGCCCGGTTTCAGTGACCGGCGTGGGGGCCGGCCCTCTTCCAGAGGGGAACATGCTGCACGCCGAAGCCTTTTGGGAGGATGCGT
>JAFBAG010000040.1 GCA_019247925.1 Pseudolabrys sp. | reverse complement strand
ATCAGGTCGGCCATCTCATCGACGATCACGACAATGAACGGCAGCAGATCGAGATCAAGCTCCTCACGCTCGTAGATGGCTTCGCCGCTTTCCTTGTCGTAGCCCGTATGCACCGTGCGGCTGAGCTTCTCGCCCTTGGACTTCGATTCCGCAACGCGCGCATTGTAGCCGTCGATGTTGCGCACGCCGATCTTCGACATCTTCTTGTAGCGCTCCTCCATCTCGCGCACCGCCCATTTGAGCGCGACCACCGCCTTCTTCGGGTCGGTGACCACCGGGGAGAGCAGGTGGGGAATACCGTCGTAGACCGAGAGCTCGAGCATCTTCGGGTCGATCATGATGAGGCGGCACTGGTCGGGGCGCAGCCGGTAGAGCAGCGACAGCAACATCGTGTTGATGGCGACGGACTTGCCGGAGCCGGTGGTGCCGGCGATCAGCAGATGCGGCATGCGCGCGAGATCGACGACGACGGGCTCGCCGCCGATGGTCTTGCCGAGGCAGAGCGGGAGCTTGGCGGTCGCTTCGTTGTATTCATCGGAATCAAGCTGTTCGCGCAGCAACACCTTCTCGCGCGTCGGGTTCGGCAATTCGATGCCGATGGCGTTGCGGCCGGGGACCACGGCGACGCGCGCCGACACTGCGCTCATCGAGCGGGCGATGTCGTCGGCAAGCCCGATGACGCGCGACGACTTGATGCCGGGCGCGGGTTCGAGTTCGTACAGCGTGACCACCGGGCCGGGCCGCGCATTGATGATCTCGCCGCGCACGCCAAAGTCGTTGAGCACGTTTTTGAGCGTCGCGGCGTTCTCTTCGATCTGCTCGTTCGACAATGTCGTTCGCTCGGTGACCTTCACCGCCGAAAGCAGATTGAGCGGCGGCAACTGGTAGCCGCCCTTGCGCGCCGCCGGGCGTGCCGCGACCGTGCGCCGCTTCGGCGCGGCGGGCGCTTCGGCTTCCGGCGCGTCTTCGATCTCGTCGACTTCCGGCGCGAGCTGCGGCGCCCGCACCGGCACGCCGACATTGCCGCCGAAATTCGGCTCGGTGCGACCACGCCGGGGTACGGGCATGGCGACGCGCTGGGCGCGCGGCGCGCGGCTCAACATCCGGCCGAGCCGCGCCTTGAAGCTCAACACGTGATGACTGAGCCAACCGAATACGATGGGTCCGCGCGGCTCGTCCTCGATGGCCTCTTCGTCTTCGAAGGTAGGCTCGATCCGATGAACCGACATGCGGCCGCGGCTTTGCGGCATCCGGAAGCCGATAGCGACAATGAGCAGGACGAGAGCCGCGCTACCCAACACCATCGCGAGCAGGAAGAGGGGGAAACCACGCAGGCCGATGCCAAAGGCGGCGGGTGCGCGCAACAGCGCGTCGCCGACGACGCCGCCAAGGCCGGTCGGCAGCGGCCAATTGGCGGTGCGTGGCAGGCATGACAGGAAAGCCGCAAAGACCAGAATCGTCGGCAGCCAGGCGATGGCCCGCCATTTGCCGCCGAGCGGATTGTGCATGAGCAGGCGCCAGCCATAGACGCCCGGCGGAATGAGAAGCGCCGTCGCGGCGAGACCAAACACCTGCATGAGGATGTCGGCAACGATCGCCCCGCTTGCGCCCAAGAGATTATTGGTCGGGCCGCTGACGCGGGTGGCGTGGCTCAATGAGGGATCCTGCACCGACCAGGTCGTGAGCGCGATCGCGGCCAGCAATGCGACAGTGATGAGCGCAAGCCCGGTCAATTCGCGGATGCGGCGCCTGAGGAAGTCGCGGAAGTGATCCGAGACGAAGGCGACGACGTCGAGGCTGCGGTCTGTCATTGACATGACTTATTGTCCCTTGCGGATGACCTGAGCCGAAAATCGGTATCCACTTTTCGGGGTCATGCGCTTAACCTAAAGTTGCGACGATACGGTGCAGCGCCTCGGCGGTGGCCGCCTTGTCCTGCACCATCGCCACGCGAATGTAGTTCTCGCCAGGATTGGAGCCGTCGGCCTGTTCGCGGGCGAGATATTTACCGGGCACGACGCGAACGCCGGCGTCCTTGTAGAGTTTGCGGGTCGCAGCCTCGCTGCCGCCGTGGCGCGAGACGTCGAGCCAGAGAAAGAAGCCGCCGGGCGGCCGTTTGTAGCCGTAACGGTCGCCGATGATCTGGTCGGCGAGATCGAACTTCGCGCTATAGAGCGCGCGATTGTCTTCAACGTGCTTCTCGTCGCCATAGGCGGTGACCGCGACGTGCTGCAGGGGCACCGGCACCTGCGGCGCGGCCACGTTGCGCAATTCGAGAAATGCCGCGAGGAAGCGCGGATCGCCCGCGGCAAAGCCGACGCGCAAGCCCGGAAGGCTGGAGCGCTTCGACAGCGAATGAAACACCACGACATTGGCGAAGTCGGGTCCGGCGACCTCCAGCATGCCGGCGGGCGGCGTATCGCTATAGATCTCGCTGTAGCACTCGTCGGAAAACACCAGGAAGCCGAAGCGGCGCGCGAGGCCTGCCAGCTTCTCGAGATAGCCACGGCTCGCCACGGCGCCCTGCGGGTTGGAGGGCGAGGCGATGAAGCACACGACGGTGCGTGCCCAGAGCTCGTCGGCAATGGCGTCGAGATCGGGCAGGAAGCCATGCGCCCTGGTGGCGGGCAGGAACACCGCCTCGCAGCCCGCCCCCGCGGCGCCCGCCGCATAGGCGGCGTAGAAGGGATTGGGGATCAGGATTGCCGGCGCGCCTTTGCGGGGCGCCACCCAGCGTTTCGCCGCGATGCAGCCGAGAAACAGGCCCTCGCGGGTGCCCGACAGAACCAGAATTTCGCGCTCGGCCTCGAGCGGCCGCTTGAGCTTGTAGCGGCGCGTCAGCCACTGCGCCGCGGCTTCCCGGAACGGGTCAGCGCCCTTGTTGGCGGGATATTTGCCGAAGTCGTCGAGGTGCTGCGCGAGCACATTGCCGACGAAGCCAGGGATTTTGTGCTGCGGCTCACCGACCGAGAGATTGATGAGCGGCTTGCCCGGCTTGAGGTCCGCGATCAGTTCGGTCAGCCGCACGAATGGCGAGCGGCCTTCGGCCGGCGCGGCGTGAGCCTCACGTTGAGACGACGGCATAGACATAATGAC
This sequence comes from Pseudolabrys sp., assembly GCA_019247925.1. Taxonomy (GTDB): domain Bacteria; phylum Pseudomonadota; class Alphaproteobacteria; order Rhizobiales; family Xanthobacteraceae; genus Pseudolabrys. Next base: position 48 of record JAFBAG010000040.1, on the reverse strand, counting down.
GCGACAGCCCCGGGCCGGAAGGCGGCCACAATAGAAGGCGCCAGGTTA
>JAFBAG010000140.1 GCA_019247925.1 Pseudolabrys sp. | reverse complement strand
CGATCCGGCCTATCCGGACGTTACGCCGCGCGATGCCAAGGCGCTGCGCGAATGGGACGCGCTGCACCGTGCCGCGCAGTGAAATGCCGGCGCGGCTGATGCGCTTCGGCCTTCTCGTCGCGGCGGTCACCTGCGCGATCGACCAAGCCAGTAAAGTCTATCTGCTGTTCGTATTCGATCTCGCCGATCGCGGCCGCGTCGCCGTGACCCCGTTCCTCGATTTCGTCCTCACCCGCAACAAGGGCATCAGCTACGGGCTGTTCCAGCAGGAAGGCCTGCTCGGCCAATGGGTGCTGCTGGCGCTCAAGGCGGTGGCGGTGGCGCTGCTACTGGTCTGGCTACGGCGGGCCGGAACGCGACTCACGGCGCTGTCGTTGGGACTGATTATTGGCGGGGCGGTCGGGAACGGGATCGACCGCTTGGTCTATGGCTGGGTCGCCGATTTCGCCCTGTTTCACATATCCACGGCGAATTGGCGCTTTAACTGGTATGTTTTTAACCTCGCCGATGTAGCTATCGTTGCTGGGGTTTTGGGCCTGCTGTATGAATCCCTCGTCGGGGGCCGTGCCGCAAAAGCGCCCTGATCCAACGGGATATACGCGCTCAATACGGGCAAAGGATGCCGGGAATGTCGGTGCGTCTTGGCGGGAAATTCGTGATCCGGACGGCGATGGCTGTCCTCATAATGTCGGCTTTCGCAGCGGCGCCTGCGCGCGCGTTCGACGAAGACGACATGCCCGATACCAAGTTCTTCAAAGGCCTGATGAGCGGCCTTGGCATGTCGAACGACAAGGATGCCATCGAATATCGCGAGCGTTCGCCGCTCGTCATTCCGCCGTCGCGCAATCTGGTCGCGCCGGAAACGGCCAATGCCTCGGCGCGGCCGAACTGGCCGGTTGATCCGGACGTCAAGCGCGCCAAGGAAGCGAAGGAAAAGTCCAAGAAGGTTCAGCGCAACGCGATCGGCAAGACCGGTGACCCCTGGTTCGACGACGCCCGTCCGATTTCGCGGGATGAGCTCGAACGCGGCCGCACCGCGATCGAACAGCGCAACGGCGGCGCGATGAGCGAGGAAGAATCCGGACGAGCGTTTCTGCCCGACAAGCTCGGTTTCTCGGGCGGCATGTTCGGGATGTTCAAGCCCAAGGAAGAAAGCGCCAAATTCACGGGCGAGCCGGCGCGATCATCGTTGACCGACCCGCCCAAGGGTTACCAGACGCCGTCGCCGAACCAGCCCTATGGCGTCGGCAAGTCGCGTGAGATTCCCAAAGCCAGGGACTTCCAGACCGAACACGGCACCGACAACTAAAGTCGACAAGCTTTGGCGGCGGGCGGCGTCCGAAGCTTAAGAAAAGAATCGAGACAGGCAATTGCGCCACATCGTTCCGCCCTCCGTCGCCGCGTTGTTTTTTCCTCTGCTGCTGGCGCTGACAGCACCTGCTTTGGCGCAAGCACCTGTCACGAAATTCAATCTGCCGAACGGGCTTGAGGTTGTCGTGATCCCGGACCGCCGCGCGCCGGTCGTGACCCACATGATTTGGTACAAAGTGGGCGCCGCCGACGAAACCCCCGGCAAATCCGGGCTGGCGCATTTCCTCGAACATCTGATGTTCAAGGGCACCGCCAAGAATCCGGCGGGACGGTTTTCTCAGGTGGTCGCCGAAATCGGCGGGCAGGAAAACGCGTTCACGTCGAACGACTACACAGGCTACTACCAACGCGTACCCACCGAACATCTCCAGAGCGTGATGGAGTTCGAAGCCGACCGCATGACGGGTCTGGTGCTAACGGACGACGTTGTGCTGCCCGAGCGCGACGTCGTCCTCGAGGAGCAGAATCAGCGCGTCGCCAACAATCCGGGCTCGCGAATGGGCGAACAGGTCGACGCGGCGCTTTACCTCAATCACCCCTACGGCAAGCCGGTCATCGGCTGGCGCCATGAGATCGAGGCGCTCAATCGCGAGGATGCGATCGAATTCTACAAGCGGTTCTACGGCCCCAACAATGCGGTTCTGGTGATCGCCGGCGATGTCGAAGTCGAGGCGTTGCGCAAATTGGTGCTGGCGACCTATGGCAAGGTCGCGCGCCGCGCCGATTTTCCGGCGCGCAAGCGCCCGCAGGAGCCCGCACAGATCGTGCCGCGCACGCTGACGCTCGCGGACCCGCGCGTCGAGCAGCCGTCGTTGAGCCGCTCTTATCTCGTGCCGTCTTTCGCGACGGCCAAGAAAGGCGAATCCGAAGCGCTCGAAGTGCTCGCCCATATTCTAGGCAGCGGCTCCAACAGCAGGCTTTATCAGGCGCTGGTCGTCGACAAGCGCGTCGCCACCTCAGCCGGGGCCTGGTATCAGAGCAGCGGGCTCGACCATACAAAATTCGGCGTCAACGGCACGCCGCGGCCCGGTGTGACGCTTGCGCAACTCGAGCAAGACATCGACGACGTGATCGCGGCCGTGCTCGCTTCAGGCGTAAGTGCCGAGGAGCTGGAGCGCACCAAGTCACGGCTTATCGCCGAGGCAGTGTATGCCCGCGACAGCCAGGCGAGCCTCGCCCGTTGGTATGGCGCGGCCCTGACCACGGGCTCGACCGTCGAGGATGTTCAGAGCTGGCCGGAGCGGATTAAAGCCGTGACCGCGGCCCAGGTGCAGGAAGCGGCACGCGACTGGCTCGACAAACGGCGTTCCGTGACCGGCTATCTGGTGAAGGATGCGGCGGCGAAAGTGGAGAAGCGCTCATGATGCGCCGGTGCAGCCTCTTTGCAGCCGCGGTCTCGGCCCTGTTCTCCATCGTCGCGCCCGCGTCGGCGATGACGATCGAACGTATCGTAAGCCCACTTGGCATCGAAGCGTGGCTGGTGCGGGACAAATCAGTCCCGCTCGTCGCGATGAACTACGCGTTTCATGGTGGCTCGTCACAGGACACCGCGGACAAGGCGGGCGCGGCCAATATGGCCGCCAATATGCTCGACGAGGGCGCGGGCGAACTCGACGCCAAGGTGTTTCATGAGCGGATGGAAAGCCGCGCGATCGAGCTGTCGTTCCGCGTCGGCCGCGACTATTTCCACGGCTCGCTCAAGACATTGCTCGAACATCGCGACGAAGCTTTCGACTTGCTGCGGCTTGCCTTGAATGCGCCGCGCTTCGATGCCGATGCAATGGAGCGCACTCGCGCGCAGCTGATTTCTTCGCTGCGCCGTGAAACCACCAGCCCGAATTCGCTTGCGAGCAAGCGCTGGTGGGAAGCCGCGTTCCCGGATCATCCGTATGGGCGCGAGGGCCGCGGCACGCTCGAATCCGTGCCGGCGATCACCGCCGACGATCTGCGCGGCTATGTGAAGCGAGTCTTCGCGCGCAATGAACTCAAGATCGCCATCGTCGGCGACATCGACGCTGCAACGGCCGGCGCCATGATCGACCGTGCCTTCGGTGGTCTGCCGGCCAAGAACGATTTGCGCGCAGTGGTGCCGGTGGAGCCGCGTGGGCTTGGCCGGCGCATCGTCATCGATATCGACGTTCCGCAGGCGGTCGTGACATTCGGTGGCCCCGGATTGGCGCGAAACGACCCCGACTTCATGGCGGGCTACATCGTCAATCACATCCTGGGCGGCGGCAGTTTCTCATCGCGGCTTTATCGCGAAGTTCGCGAGAAGCGCGGTCTTGCTTATGGCGTTTCGGACAGTCTCGTCTGGTTCCGCAGCGCGGCGGTTTCGATCGGCGGCACACAGACCCGCGCGGAGCGTACAGGGGATGCTCTGGCGATCATCGAACAGGAAGCAAAGCGCATGGCAGAGGAGGGCCCGAACGCCGAGGAACTCGCCAAGGCGAAATCCTACCTCAAAGGCTCCTATGCGCTGTCGCTTGATACCTCGACCAAGATCGCCGCGCAGCTCATCCAGATCCAGATCGATGATCTCGGAATCGACTACATCAAGAACCGCAACAGCCTGATCGATGCCGTAACCATTGCCGACGCCAAACGCGCGGCAAAGCGGCTCTACGGGTCGGGCATGCTGGTGACGGTCGCCGGCCGGCCGAAGGGTGTGGTGTCGACCCAATAAAGCCCGCGCCGCGGCTATAATCGCGCGGGGAGAATCACGTGCCTCTGATCCAGAACATTGATGGCGCGCGCGCCGCGGCGGGTCCAGCGCTGGAAGCCGCGCTCACCAGATCGGCCGCGGCGCTCGATTGGCTGCGCGAGCAACATGCGCAGAATGGCCTGGCGCTGCTGCGCTATCCGGAAAAGACGGACGACCTCGCCGCGATCAAGGCGGCCGCGCAGAAGATTGCCGCCGGCGCGACCGACATCGTCGTGCTCGGCACCGGCGGATCGAGTCTCGGCGGACAAACTTTGGCGCAGCTTGCGGGTTATGGCGTCGAGGGCAGCGCGGCCTTCACCAAACCGCGATTGCATTTCATGGGCAATCTCGATCCCGTCAGTTTCGACGCGCTGCTGTCCAACCTGCCGCTGAAGACCTCGCGCTTCATCGCCGTTTCGAAGTCCGGCGGTACCGGCGAGACCCTGATGCAGACGATCGCCGCTCTCTCGGCGCTCAAAGCCGGCGGCGTGGCAGCGAAAGACGTCATGCTCGGGATCAGCGAGCCGGCGTTGAAGACGGCCAATGGCCTCCGCGATTTGCTCAAACCGTTCGATGTGCCTTTCATGGAACACGATACGGGGGTCGGTGGCCGCTATTCGGTTTTGACCAATGTTGGCCTGGTTGCGGCAGCCGCTGCTGGCCTTGATGTTGGCGCGGTGCGCCGGGGCGCAACCGACGCGCTCGCTCCGGTTCTACACAAACAGACTCCCGACAAGGTGCCCGCTGCGGTCGGCGCGGCGCTCGGTGTTGCGCTTGCCGAAAAAGGCCGGACGGTCAGCGTGGTGATGGCCTACGCCGATCGTCTCGAGCGTTTCACACGCTGGTACGTCCAGCTCTGGGCTGAGAGCCTGGGGAAGGGCGGCAAGGGCACGACGCCTCTGGCGGCGCTCGGCCCGGTCGACCAGCACAGCCAGCTGCAGCTGTTCAAAGATGGCCCCGCTGACAAATTCTTCACGGTGATCACGACCGAGACCATTCGGCGGGGCGCGTCACTCGATGCGATTCTCGCAAAATCCGCGGGCGAAGCCGGCTTCGGCGGCAAGACGATGGGCGATCTGGTCGCAGCCCAAGGCCGCGCCACCGCGGAAACCCTTACAAAGAGCGGCCATCCGGTGCGCACCATCCATCTCCCGAAACTCGACGAAGGCGCGCTTGGCGAACTGCTGATGCATTTCATGCTCGAAACCATCATCGCCGCGCGGCTGCTGGGTGTGGACGCTTTCGACCAGCCAGCCGTCGAAGAAGGCAAGGTGCTGGCCAAGAAATATCTTGCCGGCGGCTGAGATGATTCAGATCACGCCGGAAATCGCGATCGCCGAGGATGAGCTCGTCGAAAGCTTCGTGCGATCGTCGGGTCCGGGTGGTCAGAATGTCAACAAAGTGTCATCGGCCGTGCAACTGCGCTTTGACATCCGCCGGTCCCCGTCATTGCCCAACGATGTCGCGCTGCGAATGATGCGGCTCGCGGGCAAGCGACTCACCCAAGACGGCGTGATCGTGATCGTCGCCCAGCAGCATCGCACCCAGGAGCGAAATCGTGACGACGCGCGGGAACGCCTGTTCGATCTCATCCGCCAGGCGGCGGTGCGCCCCATCGAGCGGCGTGCCACCCGGGTGCCGAAGGCGGAGAAGAAGCGCCGTCTCGAGGGCAAAAAACGGCGGGGCGACATCAAGAAAATGCGCAGCGGCAGGCAGTTCGACTAGGAATTGCGGGGGCAAGTTTGCGGCGAGCCTCCCTGCCGCCATCGCCCGCGGATAGATTCGGCGCAACGCCCGAATCAGCATGCCCATTCGTCAGCTCTCAGAAGCCGTCATCAATCGCATCGCCGCCGGCGAGGTGATCGAGCGCCCCGCGAGTGTCGTCAAAGAGCTCGTCGAGAACGCGCTGGACGCCGGCGCGCGTCGGATCGATATCTTGACGGATGGCGGCGGACGGCGGCTCATTCGCGTCACCGACGATGGCGCAGGCATGACGCGCGCCGATCTCGCTCTGGCGGTCGAGCGACACGCTACCTCTAAGCTCGACGACGAGGACCTGCTCGATATCCGCACGCTTGGTTTCCGCGGCGAAGCTCTGCCCTCGATCGGCGCCGCGGCGCGGCTGACCATCACGTCGCGGCGAAAATCGGAGCCGCACGGTTGGGCGATCACCGTCGATGCGGGCGAGAAAGGCGCAGTAGCGCCGGCTGCCCTTTCAGAAGGCACGACCGTCGAAGTGCGCGATCTGTTTCACGCCACACCCGCACGGCTGAAATTTCTCAAGCAGGATCGCTCCGAAGCCGACGCTGCGCGCGAAGTGGTGCGGCGACTCGCCATGAGCCGTCCTGACGTGACGTTTACCTTGGCAGGGGAGGAGCGCGCCCCGGTCACATGGAACGCCACGAGCGGCGAAGATGCCACGTTGGTTCGGCTCGGCGACATTCTGGGCAGCGATTTCCGCGGCAATGCAATTCACGTAGCTGCGGTGCGCGAAGGCGTGCGGATCGAGGGCTATGCCGGCCTGCCGACCCTGTCGCGCGCCAATTCGCTCGGACAATACCTATTCGTGAATGGGAGGCCGGTGCGCGACAAGCTTCTGATCGGGGCGGTGCGCGCCGCTTACGCGGATTATCTGCCGCGCGACCGCCATCCGCTGCTCGCTTTGTTCGTCACGCTCGATGCGCACGACGTCGACGTCAACGTGCACCCGGCCAAAACCGAAGTGCGGTTCCGCGACGGCGCGCTGGTGCGCGGCCTGATTGTCCGCGCATTGAAAGAGGGCTTGGCGCGCGAGGGCGGCCGCGCCGCGACGACGGGCGGCAGCGCTACCATCTCCGCGTTTCGCCCGCGCAGCGATTGGCGCGCGCCCGCCGGTGGCTACGCTGCCGCTCGCAGCGGTTATTCCGGCGGCCTTGCTGAAGCCGTGCAGGCAGCTTTCGAGGTTGCACCCTCCGCCGATGCCCGGGTCACGGCTTTCGAGCCCGCCGCCGCGCTGCTTGATAAGCCGCTCGGGGCGGCGCGCGCGCAGGTGCACGAGACCTATATCATTGCGCAGACCAAAGATGCGCTGATCATCGTCGACCAGCACGCCGCGCATGAGCGTATCGTCTACGAACGGCTCAAGGCGGCGCTGGAAAAATCCGGCGTGGCCCGGCAAATCCTGCTGATCCCGGAAATCGTCGAGCTCGAGGAGACCGACGTCGCGCGGCTCGCCGGGCGCGCGGCTGACCTTTCGCGTTTCGGCTTGCTGATCGAGGAATTCGGGCCGGGCGCCGTCGCGGTGCGGGAGACACCGGCCTTGCTCGGCGAAATCGACGCCAAGGCGCTGTTGCGCGATCTCGCCGAACACCTCGCGGAATGGGACGAAGCCTTGCCGCTCGAGCGTCGCCTCATGCATGTCGCCGCTACGATGGCTTGCTACGGCTCGGTGCGCGCCGGCCGCAGGCTCAAGCCCGAGGAGATGAACGCGCTGCTGCGCGAAATGGAGGCGGTGCCGAACTCCGGCCAGTGCAATCACGGCCGCCCGACTTATGTCGAGCTCAAGCTCGCCGATATCGAGCGTCTATTCGGGCGCCGTTAGGAAGATCAACTCGCTGTCGTCATAGGCGCGCCGTTCCTGTTCGGTGAAGCCCTCGGGGGCCTTGAACGCGCCGGTAGTCTCCTCGACGAGGATAAGCGCACCGGGCAAGAGCCAGCCCCCTTCACGCGCCGAGGCGAGCGATTTTTCCGCCAGACCTTTGCCGTAAGGCGGATCGAAAAAAGCGAGCGAAAACGCCTCGACAGGATAGACCGGACCGAGCTTGGTCGCATCGCGGCGAAACAGCCGGGTGACGCCGCCTAGCCCAAGGGTTTCGACATTGTCGCGAATGACCGCACGCGCTTCGATCGCGTCATCGACGAACAGTGCGAAGGCCGCGCCCCGCGAGATCGCCTCGATACCGAGCGCGCCGGTGCCCGCGAACACGTCGAGCACGCGCGCGCCTTCGACCGGGTTGCCGTAGGAATGCGCGAGGATGTTGAACAGGGATTCGCGCAGCCGGTCCGAGGTCGGGCGAGTTGTTTGCGATTTCGGCGCCTTGATCGGGCGCGAACCGAGCTTGCCGCCAACGACGCGCATCAGTCTTCGTCTTTCGGACGAGGGCGGGACGGGCGGGGGCCTGACGAGCGATCGCGGCGCGGAAATTTTCTTGTCTCACGGCCTTCAGGCTTGCCGCGCTTCTCGCCGTTGCGCTGCTCGAAGCGCCGCCCCTTTTGCGCCTGGCGCTGCTCATTCCATGATTTGCGTTTCGGCTCATGCGTCAACAGGGGCCCGCTGAGATCGAGCCCAGCCTTGGCGATGAGCTCGCCACCCAGCGCCTTACGCATCTTCTCGGTTTCGACCTCCTCCACCGCGCCGTCGTCAATATCGCCCAGCTCGAACGGACCGAATGACACCCGGATCAGCCGATTGACCTTGAGGCCAAGGTGACCAAGCACATTACGCACTTCGCGGTTCTTGCCTTCCCGGATGGCAAAGGTCAGCCAGACATTGGCGCCTTGTTCGCGGTCGAGCGTGGCCTCGATCGGCCCATAATGGATGCCATCGACGGTGACGCCCTTGCGCAGGCGATCGAGCGCATCCTGCGTGACGCGCCCCAGCGCACGCACGCGGTAACTGCGCAGCCAGCCGGTCTGCGGCAATTCCAATACGCGGGCGAGCGCCCCATCATTGGTCAGAAGGATGAGGCCTTCGGTATTGATGTCGAGCCGCCCGATGCTGATCAACCGCGGCAGGTGCTTCGGCAGCGTGGAGAATATGGTGGGCCGCCCTTGCGGATCGGAATTCGTCGTGACGGTGCCGCGCACCTTGTGGTGCAGGAACAGGCGGGTGCGTTCGCGCGCCCGCAACGGCTCGCCGTCGACCGTCACCTGGTCGGCCTCGGTGATGTTGAGCGCCGGCGATGAAATAGGTGCGCCATTCACCGCGACGCGACCGGCGGCGATCCATGCTTCCGCCTCGCGGCGCGAGGCAAGCCCCGCCCTGGCGATTACTTTGGCAATGCGTTCACCCTCGGCCATGCGCCGTGTATAAGGCCGCCAATGAGCGGCATAAAGCCATCCTCCTTCATGGATATCGCGCTCGAAGAGGCGCGGAACGCCGAGATGCGCGGCGAAGTGCCGGTCGGGGCTGTGGTCGTGCGCGACGGCACGGCGATCGCGCGGGCCGGCAACCGCACGCTGGCGGACAAGGATCCGACCGCCCATGCCGAGCTGCTGGCGATTCGCGCCGCCGCGCAGCTGCTCGGAACGGAGCGGCTGACCGATTGCGACCTCTATGTCACGCTTGAGCCCTGCGCGATGTGCGCGGCGGCAACGTCTTTTGCCCGCATAAGGCGGCTCTATTTCGGCGCGGCCGATCCGAAGGGCGGGGCGGTCGAAAATGGCGTTCGGCTTTTCTCGGCCGCGACGTGCCACCATCGGCCGGAAGTCTATGGTGGGATCGGCGAAGGTGAGGCGGCGGCGCTCCTCAAATCCTTTTTCGCGGCGCGACGCTAGCGCGCACCCGCCTGGCGTGCGAACTCCCAGGCTTTCGCGGCGAGCGGCCTGATGAGTTCGGCCTTGGCCGGGGCAAATTCACTGGTCGCGGTCCCGTCGCGCACACGTCCGATGATGCCCTGCAGGATCGCAGCGATGCGGAAAAAATTGTACGCGAGATAAGTCGAAAGATGCGGGCGCGGATCGAGGCCCGTGCGCTCGCGATAGGCTTTGACATAGTCGGCCATCGAGGGAATTCCCAACGCCTTGAGGTCAAGGCCCGAAAGCGTTGCGGTGCCTGCGGCGCTGTCGGACTGCGGCATGTGCCACGCCATCAGATGGTAGGAAAAATCCGCGAGCGGATCGCCGAGCGTCGACAATTCCCAGTCGAGCACCGCAAGGACGCGTGGCGCGTCGGGGGCGAGAATTAAGTTGTCGAGTCTAAAGTCACCGTGCACCAGGCGCACGGACCCGGCCGGCGGAATGTGCTGCGGCAGCCAGACCATCAGCTTTTCCATTTCGTCGATAGTCTCGGTTTCCGACGCCCGGTATTGCTTCGACCAGCGGTCGACCTGGCGCGCGACATAGTTCTCTCCCTTGCCGAAATCGCCGAGCCCGATCCTGGCGGGATCGTAGCTATGCAGCGTGGCGATGGTCGCATTCATCGCGGCGTAGACCGCCGCGCGCTCTTGCGGATTGCTGCCGGGAATTTGCGGCTCCCACACCACGCGCCCGGCGACGAAATCCATGATGTAAAAGGCCGTGCCGGCCACGCTTTCGTCGGCGCAATAGATGATTGGCTTGGCGACCGGAAATCCCTGGGCGTGGAGAGCACTGATGACGCGGTATTCGCGGTCCACTGCATGCGCCGAGGGCAGGAGCTTTCCTGGAGGCTTGCGGCGCATCACGTAGCGCCGCGACGGTGTTTCAACGAGATAAGTGGGGTTTGATTGCCCGCCTTTGAATTGCTTCAGGGTGAGAGGGCCGAAAAATCCTTCGACCTTGTCACGCAGATAATGTTCAAGCCGCCCAACATCGATCCGCAACGGCTCTGCGATTTCTTTCGTGCCGGAAAACGCGTTTTGGCGGTCGAGCGGGGCCATCTTTATTTTTGAAGCGGATCAAGCATGATCGGCGCGTCGGCGTAGATCTTGTATTGCTGCGATTTGGGCTTGGCCTTGTCGGCTTCATCGACATACTGAATGGAGCTTTTGCCGACCAACGCGCGCGGCAGGATCATCACCCGGATGAAGCGGCTGGGCCGGTCTGCCGCCGCCTGCGCAAATACCGGATCGGGCCCCGCTTCATACCAGGCGCCACCGGGCCCGTAGGAAGCGCTCCGGCGCATTCCTGATGCCGTTCGCGTGTCGATGCGGATGCTGCCTTCGATCAGGCAGCGTACCCCTGGCCCTTGATGCGTGTGGGTATAAGCGCAGCCCCCTGGCGGAAACGCCACGCTGTCGCCCCGCAGCAGCAGATCGCCTTTAGGCAACGTTTCCAGAAAAGCCGTCAGCTTCTCGCGCGACACCATTCCGGGCACTGCCGCGACCGTCGCGCCGCTATCGCCGCGGGCAAATTCCCATCGCCACAGCGCCGCGCCCTCTTCGCTGGCGGCAATGTCGACCGCAGTTTCGCCGTGCCAGGCCTCACCACTCCCGACGGTTGACGCGCCGACACGGGCGCTGCCGCTGACGACGAAGACGAAGCGCGGCAATGGCGGCAGGCGGAGTTTTATCGGCGCTGATGTGGTGAGGATGTCTTCATAAAGACGCAGGACGGGGTGCATGATGCAATTTGACCGCGTTTGCTTTCACGCCGTCAACCATTGCCGCGCTCGCGCGCGACGGCCCGCCAGCCGATGTCGTGCCGGCAGAATCCGCCCGGCCAGTTGATCTTGTTGACGGCGGTATAGGCGGCGGCCTGCGCCTGCGCGATGGTTTCGCCCGTGGCGCTGACATTGAGGACACGCCCGCCATTGGCGACGATCCTGCCGCCTTCCGTCTTGGTGCCCGCATGGAAGATCTGGACGTTCGGCACTGCCTCGGCCTCGGAAAGGTTTTCGATCGGCGAACCTTTTTCATAGGCGCCGGGATAACCTTTCGCCGCCATGACGACCGTGAGGGCCGCGTGCGGATACCAGCGCAGATCGAAATTCTTGAGCTGGCCGTCCCGTGCGGCGAGCAAGGCCGGCACAAGGTCCGACATCAGGCGCAGCATCAGAACCTGGCACTCGGGATCGCCGAAACGGCAATTGTATTCGATCAGCTTCGGACCATTCTTCCCGATCATCAGGCCCGCGAACAGCACGCCTTTGTAAGGCGCGCCCATCGCCGCCATGCCGCCCATGGTCGGCTTGATGATCTCGTCCATGGTCCGACGCGTCATGTCGTCGGTCATGACTGGGGCCGGCGAGTAAGCGCCCATGCCTCCGGTATTCGGGCCTTTGTCGCCGTCGCCTACGCGTTTGTGGTCTTGCGCCGAGGCGAGCGGGATGGCGGTTTCGCCATCGCAGAGGGCGAAGAATGACGCTTCTTCACCGTCGAGGAATTCTTCAATCACAATTTCCCACGCAGCATCGCCCAGTCCGCCCCCGAACATCATGTCGACGGCAGCTTCAGCTTCGGCAATCGTTTCGGCGACCACGACGCCCTTGCCCGCGGCGAGGCCGTCCGCCTTCACCACAATCGGCGCGCCTTGCTTGCGCACGTAATCTTTCGCCGCCGCGGCATTTTTGAATCGCTCATAGGCCGCGGTCGGGATGTTGTTTGCCTTGCACAGGTCCTTGGTGAATCCTTTGGAGCCTTCAAGCCGTGCCGCCCATTTGGAGGGGCCGAAGGCTTTGATGCCGGCCGCTTCGAGATCGTCGACGATACCGGCACAAAGGGGAGCTTCAGGTCCGACCACGACGAGTTCGATCTTCTGCTCCTTGGCGAAGGCGATCACGGCGGCGTGGTCGGCCAGATCGAGCGCCACGCATTCCGCAACTTGCGCGATGCCCGCATTGCCGGGCGCGCAGATCAGCCGCGCGGTGAGGGGACTTGCCGAGATCGCCCACGCCAGCGCGTGCTCGCGGCCGCCGGAGCCGAGAATAAGGATGTTCATGGCCGCCGCATTCCCGGCGAAATCACAAGGTTGACAGTCATTGCCGCGGGTTTTTGTGTAGCATGACGCCGCACCCCGGCAAGGGATTCGCTTGAGCTTACGCACATCGCCAATGAACGAAGCCGCGACCAACAACATTCCGGAATGGTCGGTGTCCGAGCTTTCGGCGGCGCTCAAGCGCACCGTCGAGGATGCCTATGGCTATGTCCGAGTTCGCGGCGAGATTTCCGGCTTCAAGGGGCCGCATAGCTCCGGACACTGTTACTTCTCGCTCAAGGACGATACCGCCAAAATCGACGCGGTCGTCTGGCGTGCGGTCGTCGGCCGGATGCGGATCAAACCCGAGGAGGGCCTGGAAGTCATCGTCACCGGCAAGCTCACGACCTATCCCGGTCGTTCGAGCTATCAGATCGTCATCGACACCCTCGAACTCGCCGGTATCGGCGCGCTGATGAAGCTGCTCGAGGAGCGAAAAAAGAAGCTCGCCGCCGAAGGTCTTTTCGACGAAAGCCGCAAGCAATTGCTGCCGTACCTGCCTGAAGTCATCGGCGTCGTCACGTCCCCGACCGGTGCGGTCATTCGCGACATATTGCACCGTCTTGCCGACCGCTTTCCGCGCCGCGTTTTGGTGTGGCCGGTGCGAGTCCAGGGCGAGACTTCCGCGGCGGAAGTAGCGGCCGCCATCTCCGGATTCAATGCGCTCGAGCCGAACGGCAGGATTCCGCGGCCCGATCTCATGATCGTTGCACGCGGCGGCGGCTCGCTCGAGGATCTGTGGTCGTTTAACGAAGAGATCGTGGTTCGCGCCGCGGCTGCCAGCATGATCCCGCTGATTTCGGCGGTGGGGCATGAAACCGACATCACGCTTATCGATTTCGCCGCCGACCGGCGCGCGCCGACTCCAACCGCGGCGGCCGAGATCGCGGTTCCGGTGCGCGCTGAATTGCTGTCGCGTATCACGGCGCTGACGGCCCGGCGGCTCGCCTGCTGGCAGCGCACCGTCGCTCAGCGCCGCAAGGAGTTGCAGCTACTCTCTCGCGCGCTACCGGCGGCGGAGGATGTGCTCGCCGTTCCACGGCAGCGCCTCGACAGTTGCGCCGAACGTTTGCCGCGCGCGCTGATTGCCAACGCGCAAATCCACCATCGTCAGTTCACCCGCACCGCGTCACGGCTGACGCCGCGGCTCCTCAGTCACCGCTTTCAGCGCTGCCGCGAGGTGACCGGCGCGCTCGCCGAACGCGCCCGGCGCGCCAACCTCAACTGCATCGAGCGCCGCGCCAATAAGCTCACCAGTTTGGGCCAGCTTCTGTCGGCTTATTCCTATCGCGGCGTGTTGCAACGCGGCTTCGCACTGGTTCGCGAGGCGTCGGGAGGGCCGCTGCACAGTGCCGCGGCGGTCACCGCCGGCGCGCGACTCGATATCGAGTTTGCGGACGGCCGGATCGCCGCGACTGCCGATGGTGATGCTGGCGCCATCACGCCGAAGCCGCGCTCTTCGGCGCGGCCTGCCGCTAAGGCGGGCGGGCGGCAGACCGGCGGCCAAGGCAGCCTTTTTTAGCGCGCCGGGTTTCGCGAGCCGTCGCGACAGATTAGATTACGAGTGAGAAAAGGACTGCCGTTTAGATTACGAGTGAGAAAAGGACTGCCGTGCTCAATCGTTCGGACCGCTCCAATCCCATGAATGGCGAAGCCGAGGTGAAGTACCTCGACGGCGACTTTCGCGTGCTCAAGCCGGGCGCATTCGTCCGCTGTGCGGTGACCGGCGTCGCGATCCCTCTGGAAGAGCTCAAATACTGGAGCGTCGATCGGCAGGAAGCTTATGCGTCGCCGGACGCGGTGCAGAAACGGCTTGCCGCCGCGGCGTCCTGATCAGCGCCGGATTTTTTCGAGCAGCAGCGCCTTAAAGTTCGCTTCCTCATCGAGCGCCAGGGTCACGGGCAGCGCCCGCGCGCGCTCGTAAAGCGCGGCCAAAGCCGGCTCGCCGATCATGCGCATCTTGTCTTTCTCGGTGGTAACGAGCGTTAGTCCCTGACGCTCGGCTTGCGCGATCAGCGCGCCCGCATCTTCCGCCTGAAAGCGATAATGATCCGGAAAGGCGTGGCGTACCGGCGCGTCAACGCCCGCCTCTGCCAGCATTGCGAAAAACTGGTCGGGATTGCCGATGCCGGCGAAGGCGAGCGTCTTGCGCGGCCGCAGTGCGGTGAGCGCCTTTTCGTCCGGACGATAGCGCGCTTGAAATACGGGCTTGGTGTGGAGGCGAAGGCGTTCGAGAAGCCCGCTGCCCGGCTTTCCAACGATCAAGACCGCATCGACGCGCGGCCACTGGACGGACAGTGGCGCCCGCAGCGGCCCGGCTGGAAAGGTCATTCCGTTGCCGAAGCCGCGGCTGCCGCCAATGACGGCGACCGTGAAATCCTTCGCGAGTGAAGAATTCTGCAAGCCATCGTCCATCACAATGACGTCGCAACCTTCCGCCTGCGCCAGCCGCGCTCCCGCGACGCGGTCGCGAGCGACAAAGGTTGGCGCGGCCCGGGCGAGCAGCAGGGCCTCGTCCCCAACCTGCGCGCCGCTATGATGTGCGGCATCGACGCGCAGCGGCCCGGCCTCGCTGCCGCCGTAGCCGCGCGTCAAAAGCGCAGGCCGTTTGCCGGCCACGGCTAAAATGTTGGCAATGGCGATCGCGGTCGGTGTCTTGCCACTGCCGCCAAGCGTGAAATTGCCGGCACACACCACCGGAACGCCAAGCCGAGCGCCTTGGCGGCGCATCCGTGAGCCTGCGACCGCACCATAGATCGCCGCGATCGGCGAAAGCAGGGCCGCTTGCAACCCCGCGCGCCGCCACCAAAAGGCCGGGTCACGCATGGTCGCCCTGATGCGCCAGTCGCAACTGCATCAAGTATGGATCAAGCGCGTGCACCGTACGTTCGAAAGCGCCGCCGAGATTTTGCACAGTGGCGAGGGCAGTCTGGGCGGCCTTTGTGCGCGCTTGCGGGTTCGCGAGCCAGGTAGCGATCGCCGACACCAGCTCCTCGGCATCAGTCAGAGGGCGGGCTCCTCCGGCTTCGTCGAGCGCCGCGTAGATTTCTGTGAAGTTTCCGACATGGGGGCCGTGCAAAACCGCGGCGCCCAGCTTCGCCGCCTCGATGGGGTTTTGGCCACCGTGTCGCACCAACGAGCCGCCTATGAAGACAATGGGCGCGAGCCGGTAGATCATCCCGAGTTCGCCCACCGTGTCGGCGATGTAAATGTCGGTTTTGGTGCTTGGCAACGCGCCGCGCGAGCGCAACACAGACTGAAATCCGGCCGCCGCGGCAATTTCCATGATGCCGGCGCCGCGCTCGGGGTGACGCGGCGCGATCACCAGCAAAAGCCCTTGATGCTGGGCGCGCAAGCGCCGGTAGGCGTCGATCAGGATTGTTTCCTCACCCGGATGCGTGGACGCCGCGGCAATGATCGGGCGCTCGCCGATCGCGGCTTTGAGCTGCCACATTTCCTGGTCGTGGGTCGGCGGTGCGGGAACGTCGAGCTTGAGATTGCCTGTCGTCGTCACGCGTGGCGCGCCCAGCTCGGCGAAGCGATCGCGATCCGTTGCGGTGCGGGCAAGGCAAAGGTCGAACCGTTCGAGCAGGCCACCGATTGTCGTGGGAAAGCGCCGCCAGCGGCGGAAAGAGGATTCCGACAACCGGGCATTCACCAGGATCATTGGGATGGCACGGCGTTCGGTCTCGATGATGAAGTTGGGCCACAGATCCGACTCGACGAGCAAAGCGAGATCCGGCCGCCAATGATCGAGAAAACGCTGGACATACCGCGGGGTATCGATCGGGGCGAATTGGTGCACGACACCAGGCGGTAAACGCTGTTCGGCGAGGCGTGCGGAGGTCACGGTACCGGAGGTGACGAGAACCCCAACGTTTCTTTCTTGCAGATGCGCGATGAGCGGCAGCACGCTGGTCAGCTCGCCGACGCTCGCAGCATGCAGCCAAACCAAAGCACCGGGCGGACGGGATGCGGACGCTTCACCGCGTCGTTCCCGCACGCGCGCCCGGTTTTCCTTGCCGCGACGCAGGCGCTGCGCGATCAGCAGAGGCGCAACTGGCGTGATCAGGGCCGAGAAGGCCCGATAGCCGAGCAGCGTCAGCGGCAAACGCCTAGCCACGGGGCGCGCGCCCGTCGGCAATCGAGTATGCGCGCTCGCTGGATTGATTGATGCCGTGCTCGACGCGTTGCCGGGCTGCCTCCAGCGTCGCGTCGTCGGCGTCCGGCGGTACGCGGATAGGACCCGTGCTCGCGAAGACGAGGCGGCCGAAAGGAAGATTGATTGCGCTGCTATCCCAATTGTCGAGTTCGATGCGGCGCTGCGTCGCGATGCCGAGGGGATAGATCGGCCGGCCCGAAAATTGGGCAAGCTTGACGATCCCCATGCCGGCCACGCGCGAGACCTTTGGAATGTCGGCGGTCATCGCGACATTATAGCCCTCGCGCAGCGCGGCGAGCATGGCGTTGAAGGCCGAGACACCGCCTTTGCGGTGAAAATCGCCGCCGGCCGCGCCAGAACCCCGGATCGCCTCAATTCCGAGCCGTTCCGCGACAATGGCATTGATCGCGCCGTCGCGGTGACGCGAAATCATCACCTTGGCACGGTGCTGGCGTCTGACGAACGGCATCATGAAATGCTGGCCGTGCCAGACGGTGAGAATGACCGGCATTTCCGCTTCGACGGTGCCGTAGATATCCGGCGGGTCGAAGATCTCGCGCGACGTCGCGTGCACGAATTTCAAATAGCCGGCGAGCGCCGCACCGATCGCGCCCTGTGCCGCGGGCGAGCCCAGCATGCGCTTGATTGAAGACATGAACTTAGCTCGCCTGGCCTTTCGGCGTGCTCGCCGGATCGAGCAGCCGGTGCAGGTGGACGATGAAATAGCGCATATGCGCGTTGTCGACGGTTTGCTGGGCCTTGGCTTTCCAGGCGGCGTATGCGGTCGCGTAATTCGGATACATGCCCACGAGATCGAGCTTGCTGAGGTCTTTGAACTCGTGGCCGCCGAGGTCGCGCAGCTCCCCGCCGAACACAAGGTGCAAGAGCTGTTTGCCGGATTTTTCGTCGGACATTGGCAACCTCGGAGTGAGCGGCTCGGCTTTAAGCCAGTTCGCCGCGGCGCTCGCGCAAAAGCGCAAGCAAGGCTTGGTGGCGGGCTGGCCCTGCGGCCACCAGCGCGCCATGGACGGGATGAGGCTGGTTGTACCGCGGCGGCTGGCCGGTGAAATCACTCAACGCGCCGCCCGCTTCGTGCACCAAAAGGTCGGCTGCCGCAAGGTCCCAATCATGGCTGTTGCGCGAAGCAAAGGCCACGTCGAGCGCGCCTTCCGCCACGCGCGCGATGCGCAGCGCCAGGGAATGAATCTTCGGGCGCGGACTGATGCGCGGCGAAATTTCCGCCAGCCGCTTCAGCAACCCCTGCGGCCCGGCGATGCCCGCGCCGGCCAGAACTTCGCCACTCGTCACGCGAATGCGCGCGCCATTGAGCGTGGCACCTGCGCCGGCGACTGCGAGAAACATTTCGTCCGTCACCGGCGCGTAAAGTCCCGCGACGACGGGGCGGCCTGCTTCGGCGAGGGCGACGGAGACCGTCCAGTCAGGGCGCTGATCGAGGTAGGCGCGGGTGCCGTCGATCGGATCGACGATCCAGACCAGGTTCGCTGCGGTGCGCGCCGAATTGTCTTCGGTCTCCTCCGACAGCCAGCCGGCATCGGGGACGAGGGGCGGCAGCCGCGTGGTGAGAAAATCGTTGACCGCGATGTCAGCTTCGCTGACCGGGGAATTGCCGCCCTTCATCCAACGCTTCAGCGGCTTCTTCGCTGCGATGAGGGCAATTTCACCAGCTTCGCGCAGGATCAGCGCGAGCGGATCTCGCACGTGAGCGTGCTCATTGTCCGGCAAGGGTCAGGCCCTCGACGCGCAGGGTCGGCGCATTGGTGCCGTAGCGGAATTCGAGATTGTTCGCCGGCGTTATGCTGCGGAAAATATCGAAGAGTTGCCCGGCGATCGTCACTTCGCTCACGGGGAAGGTCGGCACACCGTTCTCGATCCAGAAGCCTGAGGCGCCGCGGCTGTAATCGCCGGTTACGCCATTGACGCCCGAGCCGATCAGATCGGTGATGTAGAACCCCGATTTGATATCGGCGATGAGCTGTTCGGGACTGACCTGTCCAGCCTCCAGGAACAGGTTGGAGGGTCCGGGCGAGGGGGGCGATGAAGCCCCCCGTTGCGCGTGGCCTGTGCTGGGGAGCCCCAATTCGCGCCCAGTGGCGCTATCGAGCAGCCAGCTCTTTAACACGCCCCCATCGACGAGTGCGAGGGCCGCGCCGGCCACGCCTTCAGCGTCGAAAGGATGCGAACGCAGGCCGCGTTTGCGCAATGGATCGTCGACGATGCGGATTCCTGCTCGAAAGAGCTGCGCGCCCATCTTGTCCTTCAGGAAACTCGATTTGCGCGCGATGGCGCCGCCATTGGCCGCGCTGGCGAGATGGCCCACCAAAGTGTTGGCGACGCGAGGGTCGTAAACGACGGGCACGCGCTGGGTTGTCACCTTGCGTGGATTGAGCCGCGCCACCGTGCGTTCGGCGGCCGTGCGGCCGACTTTCTCCGGCGTTTCGAGGTCCGAAGCATGCAGCGCAGACGAGAAGTCGTAGTCGCGCTCCATGCCGGTGCCTTCGCCGGCGATCGCCGTCATCGCGATGCTATGACGCGAACCAAGATATTCGCCCCGAAAGCCATCGCTCGTTACCAGCACCATGCCCCCAATGCCGGCCGAAGCCGACGCGCCGCCGGAGCGGCTCACGCCTTTGACGCGCAGGGCCGCCGCTTCGGCCTCTCGCGCGCGGTTCTCCAACGTCGAGACTTCGGGCATGCGAGCATCAAGGAGATCGAGCTCCGGCCAGCTGTGCGCCAGCCGCGATTTATCCGCTAGCCCCGCAAACCGATCTTCCGGTGCAGCGCGGGCCATGGCGATGGCGCGCTCGGGCAGGGCCGCAATACCGCTTGCGGAAATGTCATTGGTCGAGACGATCGCCTGACGCCGGCCGACGAGAACCCTCAGGCCAAGATCGTCGCCTTCGGCGCGTTCGCTTTCCTCAACGGCGCCGTCGCGGACTTCGACCGAGAGCGAGATCGAGCGCACCGCGACCGCATCAGCAGCATCGGCGCCGGCGGCGCGGGCCGCACGCACCAGACCCTCGGCGAGGTCGCCGAGCGCGGTCTGGTCGAATAGGGCTTGCTGGGAAGAGGCGCGCATCAATGTTCACTTAAGCCTATATAACCCCGATTCAATCGGCATTTCCGACAATTCGACGCCGCCGCGCAACGCCTCGTCAACGATGCTTCGCAACGCGCCGTCAAGCATGCGCTGCATCGGGCCGCCGGTACGATGTTTTAACCGCGAATTTTAAGCGGAAATCCGCGCCCGTCTGCGATGCTCATCCCAGCGACCGGGAATACCCGGCGTGGGGAGAGATTGAGGCGTCAAATGAGTGGCGGGCACTCCGCCGGGTCGAGCCGCGCGCTGCGGCTCGACCCGTTTGCCTTACCGGCGCGGTTCGAGGCGTGTGACGCGGGCGCGGATGGCGCGGTCCGCGAGGTCGAACTCCATCGCCAGCGCGTCGTGATGCGACGCTCCGTGCGCGGCATGCGCATGGCGTTCAATTTGCCGATTTCATCTTATCGCGGCGTTTCGATCCGCCTGTTGCCTGGTTCCGGAATGGAGCCTTCGCAGGTTGCGGTTGTGCTCGAGCACGCGGATCCTTTGCTGGCGCTGCCACTTTATGTTTCGCCGGACGGCGACGAAATCGCGGCGGAGTGGCGCGCCTGGGGCGATACCCTCGGCGTGCCGTTGTTGATGTGCGACGCCGAAGGCCAGCTCCACGAGACTTTCAATCACATGGGCGCGGTGCGGCTGGAAGCGTCTTGTCCACGCCGCCGTCGGCGCAGTGCCTTGCGTAGCCGTCGTCCCATGATGTCGATGCGTCGTGAGACCGGGGCGATTGACGCTAGCACGCCGTTGCATCGTGACGAGCGCGAAATCATCGCGCGCAACTGATCGGGACTATTTCTTGCCGCAGCGTTGCAGTTTGATCGTGCCGCCCTTGTCGAGCGCGAGCTCCAGGCGGTCGTCGCCGATCTTTTTCAGCGTATAAATGACGCGGGCGTTCCTGATCTGGCCGTTGGCGAAAGTGTCGGCCACCTTCCAGGCATTCGAACCGCTCGGGGTCACCGAAACGTTCTTATAGGCGTGGACACTGCCGCCGGTGTCGGTGCGCTGCTCGCCGCGAAAATCCATGACGCGGACTTTTGTGCAATCGACTTTGTCATTGCCGGACGTCTTGCTCTCACCCCAGGCGCCGCTGATCGGATAGCTGGCCGCCAGCACTGGTGAGGCAAGGGCGGTCACTGCGAGGGCGCAGAGAATCATTTTCGCTGTCATGCGAAGAATCTCGTGCCGCACGGCTGCAAGTTCAAGCGGCGCGAAGTCGCATGCTTAATGCGGGTATTTTGATCAAGTAATTTGCGAAAACTCGCTCAATCGGGTTTGCCGTAGCCCCCGGCGGTGGGGGTCTGGATGATGACGGCCTCGCCGGCATCGATCACCGTGTCATCGCAGCCTTGCAGTCGCTCCATGCGGCCGTCCTTGCGGCGCGCCCAGTTCTCGCCGATCTGGCCGTTGCCGCCGCCCGCCAAACCGAATGGCGGGATGCGCCGATGACCTGACAGGATTGTGCACTCCATCTTCTCGAGGAAGCGGATGGTGCGCCGCGTGCCATCGCCGGCATTCCACTTGCCACGGCCGCCGGAGCCTTCGCGAAT
>JAFBAG010000184.1 GCA_019247925.1 Pseudolabrys sp. | reverse complement strand
AAGGCGGGCCGAAGCCCGCCTTTTCAATCAGCTCATTCCCGGATTACTGAACCGAGGACGCGCTGGTGTTGTAGTCATTCGGCGTCAGCGGTCCGCCCGTATCGGAGCGAGTGCGGCCCCGCCACGTCCGGCCGTAGCTGTAAGTCGGCGCGGGCTCGTAGGCATAGCCATAGTCATAGCCGCTGTAGGCCGGCGCCGGCTCATAGCCGTAGCCATAACCGTAGGCCGGTTCGTAGGCGTAGCCCGGCTCGTAATAGCCGTAGCTCGGGCCGTAGTAATAGCCGTTGTTGGCGTTAGCGACCGCCGAACCAACCACGGCGCCGGCGACGAATCCGCCCGCTACCGCAGCGGCGGTACGTCCACCGCGCGCCTGAGAGGGGCTGACCGCAGCAGCGGCGATCAAACCGGCGGCACCGAGAACGGCGGCATATTTCACGATAGCTTTCATCGTTTGCTCCTGTCGGTTCTGCGCGCACGGAGAGGCGCGCTTTCCCCGATAACCGCGGAATCGGACAACGGTTCCGAAAAGGCGCGGCCCGAGGGGGTTAAGGCGCCAAAGCGCGTTCAAGAATTCGTGCGGGGTGGTTCGGCACAATCCCGCCATAAATCCGGGAACCTTGTTCACACGCACGCATAAAGTTTTCGGCAATTTCAGGCGCGGTGTTCATCAACGCGGAGGCTGCGGCCAGCTGTGCAAGTTGTTCGACGGCGCGACGCGCTCCCGCCTCCTCAGGTGCGGCAAGAACTTTTTCCAGCGATTCCACCATGGCGCGGCTACCGGAAAATTCTCGTGTCGTCTCCGCGAGGTGATCCAATATTTGGCGAGCCCCCGTCGCGTCTTTGACGAACGCCCGCAACACATCGAGACACATGACGTTGCCCGACCCTTCCCAGATCGCGTTCACCGGCGCCTCGCGGTAGAGCCGCGGCAAAATGGAATCCTCGACGTAACCATTGCCGCCGAGACATTCCATCGCTTCATAGACAAAGCCGGGCGCTATCTTGCACACCCAATATTTGATTGCCGGAGTGAGCAGGCGCGCAAAGGCCGCCTCATAAGGATCGCTCGCCGCGTGGTCGAAAGCCCGCGCCAGTCGCATCACCGCGGCGAGCGCCGCTTCGCTCTCCAGTGCGAGGTCGGCCAAAACGTTTTCCATCAAGGGCTGGTGGATCAGTTTTTTCTGAAAAACGATCCGGTGCCGCGTGTGATGGATGGCCTGCGCAAGCGCCATGCGCATGATACCGGCGGAGGCAATCGCGCAATCGAGCCGGGTGAGCTGCACCATTTCGATAATGGTGCGGATCCCCGCGCCTTCGGCGCCTATTCTCCGCGCATAGGCATCCTTGAACTCCACTTCGGACGACGCGTTGGAGCGATTGCCGAGTTTTGGTTTGAGACGGACAAAATGCAGGCCGTTTTCGCTGCCGTCCGGACGAAAGCGTGGCATGAAAAAGCACGTCAGCCCGCCAAGTTTGTCTCCGTGCGCTTGCGCCAGCACCAGAAACGCGTCGCACATCGGCGCCGACATGAACCATTTGTGCCCGGTGATCCGATAATGGTCCCCCGCATGCACCGCACACGTGATGTTGGCCCGCACATCGGTGCCCCCCTGCTTCTCGGTCATGCCCATGCCGATCGTCATCGACTGTTTGGCAGTCCAGGGCTCGAAGCTGGGATCGTAAACATGGGCCGACACTTTCGGCATGACTTCCGCAAGCAGCGCGGGCTCGGCGGCGAGCGCCGCGACGGCGGCGCGGGTCATCGTGATCGGACACATGTGTCCGTTCTCGACTTGAGCAACCATGTAATAGCGCGCTGCGCGGGCGACTTCGGCCGGCGCAGGGGCGCGCTCGCCATCGGCCTTCCATGTCATGGCATGGAGACCCGCGCGCATGCTGTCGGCCATGAAACGGTGATAGGCGGGATCGAAGATGACGCGCTCGCCGTCCAGCCGAGGCGCATTGTCATTGGCGCGGTGCGCCAGCTCGAACATTTCGGCCCGGCCAGTGTGCCGGCCAAAGGCGGAGAGAACGCTGGCGGGGGCGGTCCCGCCATTGGCTTGCACCGCGTCCTGCAAGGCGCGGTCGCGCGAATACAGGTCGATATCGACAAAAGGCGGTGATTGGTTGGTGAGGTCCTGATCGGGCATAGGCTCTCTCCCAGCATTAACCGTATCATGCCAGCCGGGGCGCGCTTTGTTTTCCACCGGCCGATCGACAAGAAGCTTGGTGCTTGCCGCAGCGCCGTTCTGCGCCTATAGCAATGCCTTTAATGAACATTGCGCCGAAATCTTCTTTCGTCCTCAACAAGCGGCATCTGTTGGGGATCGAAGGGCTTTCGCCGCAAGAGATTTCAGGCCTCCTCGATCTCGCCGAGGAATTTGTCGACCTCAACCGCCAGGTCGAGAAGAAACGCGCCTCGCTGCGCGGCCGCACTCAAATCAACATGTTTTTCGAGGTCTCGACGCGCACGCAGGCGTCGTTTGAGCTCGCCGGCAAGCGGCTGGGCGCCGACGTCATGAACATGTCGGTCTCGTCTTCGTCGATCCGCAAGGGCGAAACCCTGATCGACACGGCGGTCACCCTCAACGCGATGCATCCGGATCTCATCGTGATGCGGCATCACGCGTCAGGCGCGGTCGAACTCCTGGCCAACAAGGTTGATTGCTCGGTCATCAATGCGGGCGACGGCGCGCATGAACACCCAACCCAAGCCCTCCTCGATGCACTGACAATCCGGCGCAACAAAGGCCGCATCGAGGGGCTCACAATAGCGATCTGCGGCGACATCGTGCATTCACGAGTCGCGCGCTCCAATTTCTTGCTGCTCAACACGATGGGCGCACGGGTGCGCGTGATCGGCCCCTCGACCTTGATGCCGGTCGGTATCGAGCGCATGGGCGTCGAGGTCGCGCGCGACATGCGCGAAGGTCTCGCGGGCGCCGACGTGGTGATGATGTTGCGCCTGCAAAAAGAGCGCATGAATGGATCCTATGTGCCGTCCATGTCCGAGTATTTCCATTACTTTGGGCTGGACGAGAAAAAGCTCAGCTACGCAAAGCCCGGCGCGCTGGTCATGCACCCCGGGCCGATGAACCGGGGGGTCGAGATCGACTCCATCGTGGCCGACGGCGCGCAATCGGTCATTCGCGAACAGGTTGAGATGGGTGTCGCGGTGCGCATGGCGGTGCTCGAGGCGCTATCCCGGAACCTGCCCAATGCGTGAGGCCTAAAGTGATCGAGTTCGTGATCTCGCTTGTCAGGCAAAAACTCAAATTCGTCGTCTTCCTTGCTGCCGTCGCCATCATCGGCGTCTTCGCCACGAACGGACTGAGCTGGACGAGCGTCTTGGTGACGGCGATCGCCGTCTTTGTCGTGCTGTTTGGCTGGGCCTTGGTCAGCTTTTGGATTTGGGTTTTTCGCAACGCCGGGCGCGGGGTGTCGCAATGATCTCCGAGCGCACCCATCCCGTCCTGCTCGCCAATGCACGAGTCGTCGACCCTTCCCGTGATCTCGATTTCGTCGGCGATGTGCTGCTTGCTGACGGCGTCATACGAGAGGCGAAGAAAGGAATCGGCGCCGCCGGAGTGCCTGAGGGCACCAACATCATTGATTGCCGCGGCAAAATCGTCGCACCGGGTCTGATCGACATGCGCGCCTTCATCGGCGAGCCCGGCGCCGGGCATCGCGAAAGTCTGGCCTCGGCGAGCGAGGCGGCAGCCGCTGGCGGCGTTACCACGATCATCTGTCAGCCCGACACGTCGCCGGCGATCGATAATCCAGCAACGGTCGATTATGTAATGCGGCGCGCCCGCGACACTGCCGTGGTTCATGTCCAGCCGATGGCCGCCCTTACCAAGGGTCTCGAAGGCAAGGAGATGACGGAGATCGGTCTCTTGAAGGCCGCGGGCGCCGTGGCCTTCACCGACGGCGACAAGAGCGTCACCAACGCCCAGGTCCTGCGCCGCGCTCTCACTTACGGCCGCGATTTCGACGCCTTGATCGTCCACCACACGGAAGACCCCGATCTCGTCGGCACCGGCGTGATGAACGATGGTGAATTCGCCGCCCGGCTTGGCCTGACCGGCATTCCACCTGCCGCCGAGACCGTCATGCTCGAGCGCGACCTCAGGCTGGTCGAGCTCACGGGAGGGCGTTACCACGCGGCTTCCGTGACGTGCGAGGACTCGCTGGAGATTCTCAAGCGCGCCAAGGACAGCGGTCTCAACGTCACCGCTTCGGCGTCGATCAATCACCTCACGCTGAATGAAAATGACATCGGGTCGTATCGCACCTTTCTGAAAGTCACGCCGCCATTGCGCGGCGAAGATGACCGCAAGTCGGTTGTCGCCGCCCTCGCCTCAGGGGTGATCGATGTGGTGATGTCGGATCATAATCCGCAGGATGTCGAGACCAAGCGACTGCCCTTCGCCGAGGCCGCGCCCGGGGCGATCGGCATCGAGACCATGCTCGTCGCCGGCCTGCGGCTTTTTCACAGCGGCGAAATCAAGCTGATGACCTTGCTGAAGGCGATGTCGACGCGGCCGGCAGAACTCCTCGGGCTCAATGGCGGCAGCCTGCGCAATGGCGCGCCCGCCGACATCGTGGTGATCGATCCGGACGAGCCCTGGGTGCTGGAGGCCGACCGCCTGCGCTCCAAATGCAAAAACACCCCATTCGACGAGGCGCGCCTGCAGGGGCGCGTCATGCGAACGATT
>JAFBAG010000161.1 GCA_019247925.1 Pseudolabrys sp. | reverse complement strand
ATCGTCGGCAGGCCGCCGCCGAAAGTGAACAACGCGGTCCCCGCGGCCTGCATCAGGAAATTCACCGCAGCGACGCGCCGGCGATTTTCGTCATGCATGAAGCGGGTCAGCAGGCTGCGGCCGGCGACAGCGCATAAGGTCACGAGGCTCAGCGTCCAGGCCGCCCCATTCGGCCCGAACTCGGGCGCCAGCCGCGCGATGAAATGCGCCACCATGCCGACCTGCGCGAACAGCGCGAGCGCGAAAGCCAGCGATATCGTCAGGAAGCCGCGATCGCGCATGAGGGTCGCGCGCGTACGGCCGCCGGCGCCGTGCACTTCCGCCCTCGCCTCTCCCGGCGGATCGCGCCGCAGCACCGTCGCCGCCAATGGCAGCATGACCATGAGCATGCCGGCGCCGACCAGCAGCGCGGCTTCGAAAAATCCAAAATGGCCGATCAGCGCGACCCAGAGCGGGGTGAATGCCAGCCCGCCGCAACTCGCGCCGTTGAACGCCATGCTGATCGCGCGCGGCCGGTCTTTGTCGAACCATGGCGCGACGATCGCGTTCACCGCGGCGCTGTTCATGGTGCCCCAGCCGACCGCGCTAATGAGCGCCACGGGAAAGAGCTGCCAGGGTTCGGTAACGAGCGACCAGCCTGCGACGCCCGCCGCTGCAAAGAAAAATCCGACGACAGACACGCGGGGCAGACCGAACCGGCGATAGATGTTCGGCAGATAAGCGACCAACAGCGCGCTGACGAGATAATGCAGCGTGATCGCGCTCGAAATGGTCGAGACGCTCCAGCCGCGTTCGGCATGGAGCGTCTGCAGAAAGACCGAGGGCCCATAGAAGCCGAGGCCCCAGCCGAAGAAGGCGACCAGGAACGCGGTGCAGACGATCGGCCAGTTGAAGGATTTTTGCGGCATGAATGAAAGTTCGGCGGAGCGCCTTGTTTCAGCCGCCGCCGCGGCTGCCGCCACCCGATTCCTGCGCTACGGCAGAATGGCGAAGGCGCGCGCCGGGAAGCCCAGCCCCTTCTTCACTTTCGGCCAGGTCACCACGATCACCGCGCCTTTGGGCGGCACCTTGTCGAGGTTCGTCATCACCTCGATCTGATAATGCCCCTTCTGCAAAAGGTAGGTTTCGGACTCCATCTTGTCGGTGGTGTCGGTATCGAGCGACTCGTGGCCGGTCGCGATAACGCCGCGCTGCTCGTACAGAAACTTGATGGTTTCGAAAGCCCAGGCCCGGAATGGCGCACGCTTGAAGTGCTCGGGGTTCTTATCGAAGTCCTTGGACATATCGGTGCGCAGCGCAACGAAAGCGCCGCGCGGAATGCGGCCGTGCTTCTGCTCCCACGCTTTGAGATCGGCGACCGAAAAAGCGTGGTTCTCGTCTTTCTGTTGATATGGCGTGTTGTCCAGCACGATTAGTGGCAGGATCATCTGCTTTAGCGGAATTTCGTCCATCGTGATGCCGCCTTCGGCGAAATGCGCCGGCGGATCCACGTGCGTGCCGTATTGCCCGACCATGTCGTAATAGGTCGTGCGAAATCCATCGTCCTTGAGCGTATAGGCACGCTTGTCCTTCGGATCGTAAGCGGGCGTGAACTTTGCCTGCCCGAAGCCGGACCACACCGGCGTGTCAGGGCCGAACGCGTGCGTGAGATCGACAAACCGTTTGCCCTGGATGATGCGCAACGCCTGCGCGAGATCGTTCTGCGCCTGGGCTTCAGGCGCTGGTGCCGCCAGCGAGAACGCCAGAACGGCGGCCGCGAGAATCCAATGACGCGACATTGTTGTTCCCCCCTCACTCAAAGCCTTGCGTGATCAAGTCTTGCGCGCTTTGTACGCGGCCGCGCGCGCGGAATAACGAATGCTGCCGTCGGCTTGCGGCTTTAGAATTTCGCGCATGATGTCGCGCAAGCGCGTACGTTCGGTCTCGGAAAGTTTGGCGATGCCCTTTCCGATCGGATGAAAGCTCAGCGTTTGCACCTGCCAGTAATTGTCGAAGTTCGGATAGCCGCAGGTGGCCTCGATCAACGCCACGGAAACATCGATAAATCCGGCCTTTTTGAGCGTCGCCTCCAGGCCATCCGGAGTTTGCTCCGGCACTTTGGGCGAAAGCGTCGGCTCGATACCCAATACCTTAAAGCCGCGCGTCATCGGCTCGTAAGGCGAAAAGGTCTGGCTGGCGTCGCGGTTCCAGACATAGCCGGCAACGACCGCGCCTGATTTGGCGACGCGTTTCATTTCAGAAAACGCCTTGTCGCGATCGGTAAGAAAATGAAGCACCAAGGCGGTCACGACCGCGTCGAATGACTTGTCGTTAAAGGGTAGCGCCAGCGCGTCTGCGACACGCAGATCCGCATTTGGAATTTGCTTCTTGGCATGCGCGATTTGCGCGGGCGATGGATCGATGCCCGCGAGCGCGGCCGGCGCGCATCGGCTTTGAATCAATTCGCAGAACGCGCCGGTGCCGCAGCCGACGTCGAGCCAGTGCGCCTGGCGCGGCGGATCGAGCCAGGTGAGAAACTTCTCGCCAATGGCGCGGCTCCATTGGCCCATGAAGCGCTCGTAGCCATCGGCATCGTCGAATACGATTGGAATATCGGGCATGGACCGCTCGGGGTGCGAGTTCGCGCTTGGCTTCGATCATAGCTTGACCCGCCCTGCCCCGCACGCTTGGTTGCCCTCGATGGCGCCATCCGCTGACACCATCTTCGCCCTCTCCTCTGGCCGTCCGCCGGCGGCGATTGCCGTCATTCGCATTTCCGGACCGCAGGCCGGTCATGCGTTGCAAGTCTTGACGAGCCGTATTCCCGAGCCGCGCAAGGCGGCGCTGGTCCGCATCCGCGATGGCGAGGACATTATCGACGAAGCACTGGCCTTGTGGTTTCCAGGACCCAACAGCGAGACCGGTGAGGACATTGCCGAGTTGCAATTGCACGGCGGGCGCGCGGTGATTGCCGCGGCCTTGGGCGCGCTCGGCAAAATATCGGGCTTACGCCCGGCCGAGCCGGGAGAGTTCACACGGCGGGCCTTCGAGAACGGCAAACTCGACCTGACGGCGGTTGAGGCGCTTGCCGATCTGGTCATAGCGGAAACGCAAGCACAGCGGCGTCAGGCCTTCCGCCAGCTCAAGGGCGCGCTCGGGGATCGGGCGGAAAGCTGGCGGCAGCGCTTGATAGGCGCGCTGGCTTTGGTCGAGGCGCGGATCGATTTTTCCGACGAGGGCGACGTGCAGGAGAGCGACAGCCTGTTGCTGCCGGGCGCGTTGGCCATCGCCCGCGAACTGGCGCGGGAAATCGAGGCGGCGCTGGACGACAATCGCTACGGCGAACGGCTGCGCGACGGTCTGGTGGTGGCCATTTTAGGCCCGCCAAATGCGGGGAAATCGACGCTTTTGAACCGTATCGCCCGGCGCGAGGCGGCGATCGTCTCGCCCTATGCGGGCACGACCCGAGACGTCATCGAAGTGCATCTCGATCTCGGCGGTTATCCGGTGACGCTGCTCGATACAGCCGGCATCCGCGAATCGGCGGATCCGGTCGAGGCCGAAGGCGTGCGCCGGGCGCGGGCGAGGGCGGCTGAAGCGGACCTGGTGTTGTGGGTGGTCGACGCCGGTGAGCGTGGGGCAGCGAGCCCTGAAATGCCTTCCAGCGGGCCTCCTGTTTGGCTCGTCGCCAACAAAAGCGATCTGGTCCAAGGAAGAAATGAACAAGGATTTATGGATAATGAATCCTTGTCCGGTAATGAACAACAATTCAGTAACAGTGAATCTAAGTTCAATTCAGGTGAAACTGGCGGTTCGGTTTCGGCCGTTTCCGGCGCTGGTGTCGATCAGCTTATGGACCGAATTACGCGTTTCGCCGCACAGGCCCTTGACAGCGCTGAGCCGACTCTGATTACGCGCGCGCGCCATCGTCGGACCCTCAGCGAGGCGCTGGAGGCCCTGCAGCGCGCCACCGCGGCACCGGCGGCCTCCCGAGAGGATCTGGCCGCGGAAGAGCTGCGCCTGGCCGCGCGGGCGCTCGGGCGGCTGACCGGCCGGGTAGATGTCGAGGATGTGCTCGACGTGATCTTCCGCGACTTCTGCGTAGGCAAATAGCAGAGGTTGGATGTTTCCAGGCCGAGGAAGCGGCTTTCTACGAGCCTTTTCCGAGCCTGTTTCACGTGAAACAAAGCCCTTTGAGCCCCATAAACCGGCTGTTTTTGAGCCCGTTTTGGCGCTACAAGCCCGCCAGGAATCATCATGACCCTCCGATTCGACGTCATTGTCATTGGTGGCGGCCACGCCGGCTGCGAAGCCGCCCATGCGGCAGCCCGGATGGGGGCCGAGACCGCGCTGGTCACGCACCGATTCGCGACTGTCGGCGCCATGTCCTGCAATCCGGCAATCGGGGGGCTCGGCAAGGGCCATCTGGTGCGGGAAATCGACGCCCTGGACGGCCTGATGGGGCGCGTGGCCGATAGCGCCGGGATCCAATTCCGCGTTCTCAACCGCCGCAAAGGCCCGGCCGTTCGCGGCCCGCGCACCCAGGCCGACCGCAAGCTTTACGCCGCGGCCATGCAGGCGGAAATCCAGAACACGCCAAATCTAACGGTGATCGAGGCCGAAGCGGACGATCTGGTGATTCGCGACGGCACCGTGCAGGGCGTTCAGCTGAAGGACGGCCGCGCGCTGGCGACGTCCGGCGTCGTGCTGACCACCGGCACGTTTCTGCGCGGCCTCATCCATATCGGAGAGGAAAAAATTCCTGCCGGTCGGGTGGGCGAGGCGCCGGCGCTC
>JAFBAG010000149.1 GCA_019247925.1 Pseudolabrys sp. | reverse complement strand
TCGCCGGACCTCAGCGCGCTGCGCCGGGACTTGGCCGCTGAAGTCCCCGCCGCCGCGCTCGACGATCATCGCGGCTGGATGGAACGCATGCGGGCGATGTCGACGGCCGTGGTCGGCGCCGGCCTCGCGCTCCTCGCTCTGATGCTTGCCGCGACGATGCTCTCGGTTGCATTTGCGACGCGCGGAGCGATGGCGACCAATCGCACCGTGATCGAGGTCTTGCACTTTGTCGGCGCGCGAAACAGTTTCATCGCCGGCCTGTTTCAGCGCCATTTTCTGCTGATGGGCCTCGAAGGCGGGGTTATCGGCGGGGGCGCCGCGATGCTGATATTTCTCGTAGCCGGACTGGCCGGCGGCTGGATGCGCGGCACCTCCACGGGCGACCAGTTCGAAGGTTTGTTCGGCGGCGGGACAACGGGCTTTCTAGCCTATGGCGCGATCGGTCTGCAGATCGTGCTGATCGCTGTTGTCACCGCGCTGACGTCACGGCAAACCGTCAATCGCACCCTCGAGACGATCGACTGACACCATGATCGCCGGCCTCGCACGACTGATCGGGTTTTTCACGATCATTGCTGTCGTCAGTAGCATTGTGGTGCTGACGGCCGGCTTTTTCTGGTTCGTCGCTCAAATCAGCGACGAGGAAGTGCGCCTCAGCGAGAAAGCCGACGGCATCGTCGTCCTGACCGGCGCGGCCACCCGCATTCCCGACGCCATCAGTCTGTTGACCAGCGACTACGGCAAACGGGTGCTCATTACAGGCGTTCATCGCACCACTAGCGCGCGGGAAATCGCGCGGCTGAGCGCTCTCAACGAGCGGGTTTTTGCCTGCTGCGTCGATCTCGACCGCAGCGCCTTGAATACGCTCGGGAATGCCCTCGAAACGCGCCGCTGGGTGCGCGAGAGAGGCTTCAACTCCATCATCGTCGTGACGTCGAGCTGGCACATGCCGCGCGCCATGGTGGAGCTGACCCATCAGCTGCCGGAAACCAAGCTGATTGCTTTCCCGGTCGTATCGGAGAAAATCCGCAGCGAGCCGTGGCTCACCAACCCTGAAATCTCGAAACTGCTGCTTTCCGAATATCTCAAATATGTCTTTGCCCTGGTGCGGATCAGGCTCGATCCGGACCTCGCCTGAAGGTCTTACTGTCTTGATCGTCCTGCGCTCCCTCCTTTTCAATGCCGCGTTCTATCTCAACACGCTGATCTACCTGATCATCGCGCTGCCGACATTTTTCATGCCGTATTGGGCTATCGTCGGCGTCGCCAAGTCCTGGGGGCGCACCAATCTTTTTCTGTTGCGCGTGATCTGCGGGATCAAGGCCGAGTTTCGCGGCGTCGATAAGATCCCGAAGGGCGGCCTGCTTGTCGCATCGAAGCACCAGTCGAGCTGGGAGACCTTTGCGCTTCTGTGGCTGTTCGACGATCCGACCTTTATTCTCAAACGTGAGCTGCAATGGATCCCCCTGTTCGGCTGGTTCACCATCAAAGGCCGGATGGTGCCGGTGCGGCGCGGCAAGGGCAGCGTGGCGCTCGCCGAAATGGCGGAGCGGGCCCGCATCGAGCTCGCCAAAGGCCGTCAGATCGTCATTTTTCCCGAGGGCACGCGGCGGGCGGCGGGCGCCGAGCCGCGCTACAAAATCGGCGTCGCGCATCTCTATGAAGCGGGCGGCGTGCCCTGCCTGCCGATCGCGCTGAACTCGGGCCTGTTCTGGCCGCGCCGAACTTTTCTTCGGATGCCGGGCACAGTCATTGTCGACATTCTCGACCCAATCCCGCCCGGCTTGCCCAAAGAGCAGTTCTTCGCGCTGCTTCAGGACAAGATCGAGGACGCGACTGCGCGGCTCATCGCGCAAGGACGCCGCGAACTGGCGCGGTGATTTCAGGCGCTTTCGTGCGCGCCTTTCAGTCTGCTGGCGAGTTGATGCAGTCCAGGGTCGCGGTAACCCAGCTCTTCAAGCGCCTTGACGGTTTCGATGACGTAGTCCCGGTTGACGCCGGAGCGGCCGTGGCCCTGGCGCACGAAGTGGAGCTGCTCTTCGAGCGGGAGCCGTCCCGCATATTGCGCGTGGCCGCGATCGACCACGTAGCAGAGCGCGCGGACCTGCTGCTGCGGGTCTTCGTCGAGCCAGACGCTGCGCCAGGCTTCCCGATAGACCTGCGTGACTTGTTCGCGGCCGCGCAGATAGGCAATGGTCGCTTCGCGCTTTGCGGCGGCAACGCGATAGGCGATGCCACGGCAGGTGCCGCCGCGATCGAGCCCAAGGACCAGGCCCGGCTTTTGCGGCGTGCCGCGGTGCACGAAGGAATAGACGCAGAGCGCGCGGTGGGCGCCGACGAGGCGAGCATTGCGCCGCTCCAGAAACTCGAAACCGGGCCGCCAGATCAGCGACCCATAGCCGAAGACCCAAAGATCCTCGTCGTGCTGTTTGATTCTGGCGGCCATGGCCCATAATAGCCGCAATCGGCAGGTCTCAACGAACCATGGTAATCTATTCCGAGCGCGTCCGGGCGGCGCGCCGCAACCGCCGCTATCTCACCTTGGTCGCTCTGGTCGCTTTGCTGGCGGTGGGCTGGATCGCGCTTTGGTTCTACGCGTCGGGCAAGGCGGAAGAAACCATCGCCGGCTGGCGCGCGCGTGAAGCGCAGGCAGGGCGGCTCTTTACCTGCGGCCAGCAGACGATGGGCGGTTTTCCCTTCCGCATCGAAGTGTTCTGCGAGCGCGCAGGCGCGCTCTTCCGCGAGGCGCGGCCTCCCTTCGAAGTGAAAGCGCCACAAATCCTGATCGCCGCGCAGATCTATCAGCCGAACCTGTTGATCTCGGAATTTGCCGCGCCGCTCACCATCGGCGAGCCCGGTCAGCCTCCCGCGATCACCGCCAAATGGTCGCTGGCGCAAACGAGCGTGCGCGGCACACCGGCGGCGCCCGAGCGCGTATCGATCGTGCTCGAAAACCCGGCGTTGGATCGCACATCACCGGCGGAGGCTTTGCTGCGCGGCCGCCGACTTGAGTTGCATGGACGCCTGGCGGAAGGCTCGGTAGCGCGCGCTCCGGTCATCGAAGTCGTATTGCGCAGCGAAAAGGTCACCGCCGCCGCGCTCGGCGCCTTCGGCACGGCGCCAATCGATTCCGACGTCAGTTTCGTGTTGCGCGGGCTCAACGACTTTTCCCCGAAGCCCTGGCCGCAGCGATTTCGTGAAATCCAGGCCGCCAATGGACGTATCGACATCACCAAGGCGCGCATCCAGCAGGGCGATACGATCGGTGTCGGCAACGGCACGTTGACCATCAATCCGCGCGGCCGGCTCGAAGGCCAGCTCAATTTGCAAGTCGCCGGGGTCGAGGCTCTCATCAACAAGGTGCTGGCGGCGACCGGGCAACGCGGCGGGGTTGGCCTTACCCTTGGGCTCGGACTTCTCGGCGGCAATGCGGTGGTCGAAGGCAAGCCCGCGATCACTCTTCCGCTGCGCTTCGATGACGGCGTGGTGCGGCTCGGCCCGCTGCGGGTCGCGGAAGTGCCGCCGCTGTTTTGAGCGCCGGTCTATTCGCCGCTGGAATAGGGCTTCGGCAGCGGCTCTTTGAGATCCGGGTGCGGACGGCCGAAGTCAGGCGCCGCCGAATCCTGGCCGATGTCGACGATGCCTTTGCGGATCGCGCGGGTGCGCGTGAACTGATCGAACAAGGTTTTGCCGTCGCCGTTGCGGATCGCCTTGGTCAGCGCGGCGATGTCCTCGTTGAAGCGGCCGAGCATCTCCAGCACAGCATCCTTGTTGGCGAGGAAGACGTCGCGCCACATTGTTGGATCGGACGCGGCGATGCGCGTGAAATCGCGAAAGCCGCCGGCCGAAAATTGCAGCACCTCGGATTTGGTGACCTCGCCCAATTCCTCGGCGGTGCCGACGATGGTGTAGGCGATGAGATGCGGCAGATGGCTGGTGATGGCGAGCACCAGGTCGTGGTGGTCGGCATTCATGGTCTCGACATTGGCGCCGAGCGCCCGCCAGAACGCCGCGAGCTTCTCGACCGCCGCGGCGTCCGCATTTTCGGGCGGGGTGAGAATGCACCAGCGGTTGACGAAGAGCTCGGCGAAGCCAGCGTCGGGCCCGGAATATTCCGTGCCGGCGACCGGATGGGCGGGTACGAAATGCACGCCTTTCGGCAAATGTGGCGCCATGTCGCGCAAGACCGCGCCTTTGACCGAGCCGACATCCGACACGGTCGCGCCCGCCGCGAGGTGCGGGCCGATTTCCTTCGCCACCGCGCCCGAGGCGCCGACCGGGATGCAGACGATGACGAGATCGGCGCCTTCGACGGCCGCAGTGTTGCTCTCGACGACCTGATCGGCGAGGCCGAGCTCGGCAACGCGTTTTCGCGTCGCGGGCGTGCGCGCCGTGGCGACG
>JAFBAG010000120.1 GCA_019247925.1 Pseudolabrys sp. | reverse complement strand
TTGATCGGCCGCAGGCAGCCCGCGTTCATCGGGATCTCATCATCGACCATGACGCGGAACACGTAGAGCACCGCCGCGCGCGTTACTGGCTCGGGCGCATTGAAGTTGGTCGGCTGCTGCGGCGAGGTGCCGGTGAAGTCGACGGTCGCTTCGCGTTTTGCCTTGTCCACCGTGATCTTCACCTTGATCACGGTGCCCTGATCCATCTCGTAGCTGAACTCGCTGTCGTGCAGGCGATCGATCACCCGCCGGACGCTCTCGGCGGCGTTGTCCTGCACGTGCTGCATGTAGGCCTTCACCACAGGAAGGGTGAAAAGCTTCACCATCTTGCGCAGTTCCTGCACGCCCTTCTCGTTGGCGGCCATCTGCGCCTTGATGTCGTTGATGTTCTGCGTGGGGTTGCGCACCGGATATTTCGCGCCGGTGAGCGCTGCGATCAGCTCCTTCTCGAGATAGCGCCCGCGATCGACCAGCTTGAAGTTGTCCATGTAGACGCCTTCCTGCTCGATCGTCGTCGCCTTGGGCGACATCGAGCCCGGCGAGATGCCGCCGACGTCTGCATGGTGGCCGCGCGACGCGACCCAGAAGATGATTTCCTTGTTGTTATCGTCGAATACGGGCGTGCAGACGGTGATGTCGGGCAGGTGGGTGCCGCCGTTATAAGGCGCGTTGATCGCATAGACGTCGCCCGGCGCGATCTTGCCCTTGTTGTCGCGGATGATGGTCTCGACCGAGCGGTCCATCGAGCCGAGATGCACCGGCATGTGCGGGGCGTTGGCGACAAGCGAGGCATCGTGCGCGAATACCGCGCAGGAGAAATCAAGACGCTCCTTGATGTTGACCGAATAGGCGGTGTTCTGCAGCGACACGCCCATCTGCTCGGCGATCGACATGAACAGATTGTTGAACACTTCGAGCATTACGGGATCGGCTTTGGTGCCGATGGCATGGCCGCGCTCGAGGGGCACCGCGCGGGTCAGGACCAGGTGGTTCTTGGCCGTGATTTCCGCCTGCCAGCCG
The DNA here is from genome assembly GCA_019247925.1 of Pseudolabrys sp. Taxonomy (GTDB): domain Bacteria; phylum Pseudomonadota; class Alphaproteobacteria; order Rhizobiales; family Xanthobacteraceae; genus Pseudolabrys. Next base: position 2,306 of record JAFBAG010000120.1, on the reverse strand, counting down.
TCCTCCACGACAATGGTCTGGTGCGGCTCGATGATGATGGCGGGCCCGGCGATCTTGTGCCCGGCCTTGAGCTGATCGCGGGTGAATACGCCCGCCTCATGCCATTTCCCTTGCGCGTAGAATTTGGTGCGGATGGCGGGATCCGGCAGAGCATCTTTGGTCGCTTTCGCTTCGCTTTCGCGGAACGTCGCGCCGCCGCCGACCGCTTCAACGGAGACGGCTTCGACAACGATCGCCTTGTTTTCGTCGATGAAGCCGAAACGCGCCTTGTGCGCGGCCTCGAAGGCGGAGCGCATCTCCTTGAGCGAGCCGGCGGGAACGACGAGAGCCGTATCAGTGCCGGCGTAGCGGATATGCGCGCGCACATAGACGGTGATTGCCTTTTCGGCGACGCCCTGGCCGGCGACCTCCTCGCGCGTTTCCTTGCTTAGCCGTCCGCCAATATCGGCGATGGTCTTGAGCGCGGCGTCGGCGAAAGGCTCCTCGATGGCCTGTTGCCGCGTCGCGCTGATCGAGGCGAGGCCCATGCCGTAGGCCGAAAGCAGCGACGAGTACGGATGGATCAGGACGCGGGTCATGCCGAGCGCGTCGGCGACGAGGCAGGCGTGCTGGCCGCCGGCACCGCCAAAGCAGTTCAGGGTGTAGCGGGTCACGTCATAGCCGCGCTGTACCGAGATTTTCTTGATCGCATTGGCCATGTTCTCGACCGCGATCTTGATGAAGCCGTCTGCGATCTCCTCCGCGGTCTTGCCGCTGACTTTTTTCGCAAGCTCTGCGAAAGCCTCGCGCACAGCGCCACCATCGAGCGCCTGGTTTTGCTCCGGCCCGAAAATCTTCGGAAAATAGCCCGGCAGGAGCTTGCCGACCATCACGTTGGCATCGGTGACGGCGAGGGGACCGCCACGGCGGTAGCATTTCGGCCCTGGATTGGCGCCGGCCGAATCCGGGCCAACGCGGAAGCGTGCGCCGTCGTAATGCAGGATCGAGCCGCCGCCCGCGGCGACCGTGTGAATGAGCATCATCGGCGCGCGCATGCGTACGCCGGCGACCTCGGTCTCGAAGGCGCGCTCGTATTCGCCGTCATAGTGCGACACGTCGGTCGACGTGCCGCCCATGTCGAAGCCGATGAGATATTCGGCGCCGGCCTCGCGGCCGGTCTGGGCCATGCCGACCACGCCGCCGGCGGGTCCTGACAGAATGGCGTCCTTGCCCTGAAACAATTCGGCGGCAGTGAGTCCGCCGGACGACATCATGAACATCAGCCGCGCTTCTGAATTCTTGGCATCGAGCTCTTTGTCCACCCGCGCGACGTATTGGCGGAGGATCGGCGACAGATAGGCGTCGACCACGGTGGTATCGCCGCGGCCCACCAGCTTGATCAGCGGCGACACCTCGTGACTGACCGAGACCTGGGCAAAGCCCTTCTCGCGCGCGAGCAGCGCAGCCTTCCTCTCGTGATCCGAATAGCGGTAGGCGTGCATGAAGACGATGGCGACTGCCTCGATGCCGTCCGCTTTGGCCTGATCGAGCGCCTTGGTGACCGCGGCAAGGTCGATCGCCTTTTCCACGGTGCCGTCGGCGCGCACGCGCTCGTCAATTTCGACGACGCGTTCATAAAGCATGTCGGGTTTGATGATGTGCTTGGCGAAGATTTTGGGCCGCGCCTGGTAGCCGATCTTCAGGGCGTCACGAAATCCGCGGGTGATCAGCAGCAAAGTTCGCGCGCCCTTGCGCTCGAGCAGCGCATTGGTGGCGACTGTTGTGCCCATTTTCACGGCACCGACCCGCCCGCGTGGAATGACGTCGCCTTTTTTCAGGCCGAGCAGGTCGCGGATGCCTTGCACTGCAGCATCGGCATAGGCTTCCGGATTTTCGGAGAGGAGCTTGTGAGCGACCAGCGACCCGTCAGGCTTGCGCCCCACCACGTCGGTAAAGGTGCCGCCGCGATCGATCCAAAAATCCCAGGCCGCATCAGGCATATTCTCTCGCTCCCTGCCGGATTTGGTAACGCGCCGCAAATAAATCGTCAACAAATCGTTGACAGATTATATGGGCGCGCTAGCCTCGGCGCCGGGAGCTGCATTATGGGCAAAGCGTCGCGAGCCTCGCACGCAAAATCCGCCGAGCGGATGACGCCGATCGTCTCGTCGGCGCATCTTGCGGCCGGCGCGCTGCCCTCGCTTTCCGAACTTGAATTCGGCCTCATCCTTCTCGGCCACGCTTTCGAGCGCTGGATGGTGCGCTGTATGGCCGCGGCTGGCGTGCCCGATCTTTCGCCGCTCGACGTTCTCGTCATTCACAGCATC
>JAFBAG010000119.1 GCA_019247925.1 Pseudolabrys sp. | reverse complement strand
CTTTTGGACGGCGGCCGCGGCGCGCAAAGCCAAGGCGATCGTCGCCACCGACTACAACGCTGAACCACTGGCGATTGCGGCGAAACGCGGCCTCGGCGCGCATGTGACCTTGGTCGCTGCAGACGCCTACGCGTTGCCGGCGTTCGAGCGCGCCTTTGACGTGGGGATGGCCCATCTCTGGTGGTCTCATGTGGACAGGCGGACCGAGCGGCAGTTTCTTTCCGGCTTCGCGGCCCGGCTGCAAGCGGGGGCAGAACTGCTGATGATCGATCAGAGGTACTCGAAAAGCCACAGCATGCCGGCGTTCCGGCGCGATCGAGCCGGTAATCGCTATGAGTTGCGCTGCCTCGAAAACGGGCGCGTTTTTCAGGTCATCAAGAACTATCCCACGCCCGAAGAGCTGCAAGCGAGCATGCGCGATTTATGCGAAGAGGTGGAGGTCAAGTCCCTGCGCTATTTCTGGGCGCTTCGAGCGCGCCTCCGCCGGTAATGCAGCAAGCGGCCGGCCCCGGACATTGGTCAGGGTGCGGCGATGCCAACCTCCTCGGCCATATTCACGGCGGGTATTCCGCACAGGGCCTCGGTGCGCTCCTGCAGGGTGGGTGTGTCGGTACACGGGCCGGTGACCACAGTTATCGAGAGACCCATTTCATGAAGGACCGATTTTGCACCGAGCACGGCCGGCGCATCCGGGGCTGCAAGGATCACCTTCATCTCCGAGCGCCTGTCTTTGAGGCATTCGAGAAAGACCGGTACGTTCGCGCCGAACAGATCGCCGCCGCACTCGATCACCACGGCGTCCGAACGGATCGATAGGCAGGTGTTAAGCGCTCGGTCGAAGAATGCGTGCATGCCGTCGCGAGCGGACGGATAGGTGGTCGGCAAGCCAAAATCGACGCAGTCGAAGGCCTGCGCTGCGCCGTAATCCCGATAGGAACCAAGCTCATCGATCGATGACGTGCCCGTCGCCTTGAGCGCGACGAGGTTCTCATGGCCTTTGTCACGCAGCGCCTGCAGCACTGCCATCACCGCAGTAGTTTTGCCGACATGCGAGGACGTGCCCACGACGAGGAACACCGGCGCGCCACGGTCCGGCGCTCGGGCGGGCGTTTTTACTGCAAACTGCCGGATGTTAATGGCCGCGCCGCGCTTGTCGCACACGGCTCCGAGATACGTCACGCGCTCAAGGTGCCCCTTCTCGCGCGGCGAATCCCCGATCAATTGGCCGACCACGCCGGAGTCGGCCAGGACCCAGTATTTCCTGCTTGCGACGAGCCCTCGGTCGGGAACTTCGCCCACCACCCAGCGAGTCGATTCGCGATAGCCGGGCGTGGCAAGAAAGATGTCACCGGGCACCACGGTCATGAAACGGCCAGAGGCCGCCTCGACGGTGATAGGTGCCGCCGCGGTCCCTAGCTTGAAAAGGCAGACATCCCCTTCCCGGGCCGGAATCGCGCGATGCCGAATCCGGCCCAGGGGCGGAACCCGCCGTAATACCGAGGTGGTCTTGATGTCCGCGGCAACAAAACCGCGGTCATTGCGCACTGAAGTTACTTGCGACCCTTTTTCTTGGCCCTCTTGATACCGGTATAACGAGCCGTCTTTTTGGTCTTCTTGGCCTTCTTTCGTTTAGGCTTTGCCTTACCAGCCATTGATAATTCCCCCAATGTAGCCCCGGTTCGACCGAGACTTCGTTCAAGTCCGGTTTGCAAACCGAAGAGGTTGAATCAAACACCAGCAATTTCAGTCTAACGAAATTTTTATTTTGGGCAAGCCTGGGTGTGTGAGGACCGTCACACGACGCCGCATTGGCTGCGGCTATTTTCCAGCCGGGCGGCCATTGCTCTTGCGTAGCCTCCTGTGTTTTCGTGGCGCGACCGGCCGCATCGCGCGTGAACACGGCTCAACAACCCTGCGAGAAGGGGAACGGATGAATTGCCCGCAGTGCGGAGCGAGCGTTGGGACCGGCTGGAAATTCTGTGGCGATTGCGGGTCTCCGCTGCCATGGCGCTGCACGGCTTGTGGCAGTGAAAATCCGGCGGAGAAACGGTTCTGCACCGAATGCGGCGTCGGCGCCCCGGCGGCCCCCCAGCGTGCCGGCGCGCCCTTGCCGCCGCCGCCAAGCACATCCTTGGCAGAACGCCGGCAGCTCACGGTCATGTTTGCCGACCTTGTCGGTTCGACCGCTCTGGGAGCCCGCCTCGATCCCGAAGACCTGCGCGAGGTGATCGCGGCCTATCACGGCAGCGTCACCGGCTTGGTAGCAAAGACCGGCGGGTTCGTCGCGCGCTACATGGGCGACGGGGTG
>JAFBAG010000034.1 GCA_019247925.1 Pseudolabrys sp. | reverse complement strand
AGCCATTTTCCAAAAACCGGGATGGATTTGTGATGGCCGAAGGCGCCGGCGCCTTGGTGCTGGAAAGCTACGAGCACGCCAAGGCGCGCGGCGCCAAGAGCCTGGGAGTCCTCGCCGGCTGCGGCGAGATGGCCGACGCCTTCCACCGTACCCGTTCAAGTCCGGACGGCAAGCCGATCATCGGTTGCATAAAGAATGCTCTCGACGATGCCGGGTTGTCACCGGATCAGATCGATTACATCAATCCCCACGGCACCGGGACGCCCGAGAACGACAAGATGGAGGCGCTCGGCGTCACCGCCGTGTTCGGCGAGCGGGCCAAGCAGATTCCGATGTCGTCGAACAAGTCGATGGTCGGACATACGCTGTCGGCCGCCGGCGCTGTCGAGGCCGTCTTCACCCTTCTCACAATTGAACACGGCAGGCTGCCCCCCACCATCAACTATCTGGTGCCGGACCCGGCTATTCCGCTCGATGTCGTCCCGAATGCCGCGCGCGATGCAAAGGTGCGCGCGGCGATTTCCAACTCATTTGGCTTTGGCGGCCAAAATGTTTCGCTGGTGATGACCGGCGAGCCGGCGTGACCGCCGCGATGCGCGCGCTTACGCTGGTCGGCGACCGCAAGCTTGAGCTGCGGGAAATTTCCGCTCCGCCTGCGCCTGCCGCGAATGAAGTTCAGGTCCGGGTCAAAGCCGTCGCACTTAATCATCTCGATCTGTGGGGCTTTCGCGGCATGGCATTCGCCAAGCGGCAAATGCCGCTCGTGGTCGGGGTCGAAGCCGCCGGAGAGGTTGAAGCGCTCGGTGCCGGCGTTACGAATTTCAAAAAAGGCCAGCCGGTCGTCATGTATGGGGCGCTGACGTGCGGTCAATGCAAGGCGTGCCGCCAAGGCCGCGATAATCTTTGCGAAAACGTCGCCGGCATCATGGGCTTTCACGTCGACGGCTTTGCCCGCGATCTCATCAATATACCGGCGCGTCTCGTCATCCCGGTGCCGAACGGCGTGAGCTTGCGCGACGCTTCATGTGCTCCGATCGGATTTGCCACCGTCGAACACATGCTATTCGACAACGCCAAGCTTGAGCCCGGTGAGACCATTCTCGTTCAGGCCGGCGGCTCAGGCATTGGCACCGCTGCAATCAAGATGGCGAAGGCGATCGGCTGCACGGTCATCACCACCGTCGGCGACGACGAAAAATCCAGAAAGGCCAAGGCGCTCGGCGCCGATCACACGATCAACTACAAGACCGAACGCTTCGAGACCATCACGCGCAAGCTCACCAATAAAAAAGGCGTCGACGTCGTATTCGAGCATGTCGGCGGCGAAGGGTTCAACGGCTCGCTTCTGGTGCTCAAGCGCGGCGGGCGCCTGGTGACCTGCGGATCGACCGCGGGGCCGAGCGTGCAGTTGAATTTGATGCAGCTTTTCCAGCAGCAATACCGGATCTTCGGTTCGTTCGGCGCCACGATGGGCAATATCCGCACCAGCCTTGCCAAGATGGCGCAGGGGCTTACGCCGGTCATCGATCTCGAAATTCCCGTGGCCGAATTCGAGCGCGGCCTCGCCCGCATGGAAAGCCGGCAGGTGTTCGGCAAGATCGTCGTCAATTTCTGAAGGTCGCGATGCCGCTTCCGCGTTCCATTCGCATCTTTGGCGCACGGCTGAGGAAAATCGGTGACGCCGTCGCGGGTGCAGCGGCGGCGGGCGCATTGCGGCTGCTGCGACTGATCGACCGGCGCAAACTGTCCTATGTCGCGGCCGCAACGCTGCGGCGCATCGGGCCCTGGTTACCGGAACACCGGATCGGGCGCGCCAACCTGCACGCAGCATTTCCTGAAAAATCTGCTGCCGAAATCGAAAAAATCCTCGACGGCGCGTGGGACAATCTCGGTCGCTTCGTCGCCGACTTTGCGCATCTCGACCGGCTCACTCTGACCGACGAGAGCGGTGTTGGCGACGTCGATTATAGCCCGGCAACCATCGCTGCTTTTCAGGCGCTCAAGGCCGAAGGGCGGCCGCGTTTGTTATTCGCCGCGCATCTTGCCAATTGGGAGCTCCCTGCCCTGGTGCCGGCCCGTTTCGGCCAGGCGAGTGCGGTGCTCTATCGCCGCCCGAACGTTGCCGCAGCGGCGGAAGCCGCGCTTCGCATCCGGGGCGCGACGATGGGTCAATTGATCGCCAGCGGCTTCGATGCCCCACTGAAGATTGTCGAAGCATTGCGCGCCGGAAAATGGGTGGGAATGCTGGTCGATCAATACATGCACAACGGCGTGCCGGTCATCTTCTTTGGCCGGCGGACGCGCGCCAATCCCACTATCGCGCGGATCGCCCGCCAGATGGAATGTCCGATCCACGGCGTGCGGGCCCGGCGGCTGGCAGATGGGCGTTACCAAATCGAAATCAGCGAACCAATAGCGCCGGCGCGCGACGCCGAAGGGAAAATCGACGTCGACGCAACAATGCAGGTCATCATGAGCATGATCGAGGGATGGATTCGCGAAACTCCCGAGCAGTGGCTCTGGCAGCATCGCCGTTGGCGTGAAAGAGATGCTTCCCTTTAGCGTCAGCGCCCGGTCTTAACTTTGGTCCAGAGCCGGTTGATTAAGCGCTGAGTCTTCGCGTCGCGCGCGTGAACGACGTAGAGTTTCGCCATGACGTCGGGCGGCGGATAAACGCTTGGATCTTGCAAAATTGCCGGGTCGATCAGTTTTTGGCTCGCGAGATTGCCGTTGGCGTAAGCAATGAAATTCGTATTGCGCGCGGCAATTTCTGGCCGCTGCAGGTAGTCGATAAAGGCGTGGGCTTCGGCGGTATTTTTGGCGTCCTTTGGTATCGCCAGATTGTCGAAAAAGATCTGAGCCCCCTCTTTCGGGATCGCATAGCCAATTTCCACACCGTTCTTGGCTTCGGCAGCGCGCTTTTGCGCCTGCTTGGTATCCCCCGACCAGCCGACGACGAAGCAAATCTCGCCGCTGGCGAGCGCGTTGAGATATTCCGACGAATGAAACTTGCGGACGTTGCCGCGGATCTTGCCGACTAATTCCGCAGCCCGCTCGAGCTCCTTCGGCTCCGACGAGTTTGGATTGAGCCCGAGGTAATGCAGCGCGGCAGGCAGAATATCGTCCGGGGAATCCAGCATATGAATGCCGCAATCCTTGAACTTCGCGAGGTTCTCCGGTTTGAACACGATGTCCCAGGACTCGATTGCGCCGCCCGGGCCAAGCCGTTCGCGCACGGCCTTCACGTTGAAGCCGATCCCAGTCGTGCCCCACATATAATTGACGGCGAACTGGTTACCCGGATCGTATTCCGCGAGGCGTTTGGCGATGTCCGGCCAGACGTGGGTGAGGTGTGGCAGCTTGGTTTTATCGAGCTTCTGGAAAATACCTGCCTGGAGCTGCCGTTCGAGGAAATATCCGCTCGGCACCACGATGTCGTAGCCGGATTTACCCGCGAGAAGCTTCGTCTCCAGCGTTTCGTTGGCATCGAAGGTGTCGTACTGAATTTTTATCCCGGTTTCCTTGGTGAAATCGGCGAGCACCTGCGGATCGACATAGTCCGACCAGTTGTAGACATTAAGGGTGCGCTGCTGCGCTTCTGCGGGCGAGAGCGCCGCCACGCCCGCGGCGACGACCAACGCAATGCGTGTCGTGAACTTCATGTCTTGGTGGGTAGCCCGGCAGCCTTCCAGCCGATGATGCCGCCGGCGAGATGGCTGTCATACGGGAAGCCCTGATCCTGGGCCGCGAGCGAGGCGGTTACTGACCGCCGGCCCGAGCGGCATGCAAACACGACCTCCTTGCCCGCAGGGTCGGGAATTTGCGCCGGATCGAAACTGGACAAGGGGATCACAACCGCGTCCGGATAGCTTTCGACCGCGACCTCGTTCGGCTCGCGCACGTCGATCAACAGGACGCGACCTTCGGCAATCCCCTTGGCAACTTCTTCGGGTCCGAGATTTCGAACCTCGTTGGCGCGCGGGTGAACGTCGGACATCGGCCTGCTAGACAGTAACCTGGGTTCCCACCTCCACTACACGACCGGTTGGAATCTGGAAATAGTCAGTGGCGTCGTTTGCACTGCGCGCCAGGCCAATGAACAGCCGGTCCTGCCAGCGCGGCATGCCGGAATTGACGGCAGGCCGCAGCGTTCGGCGTGACAGGAAAAACGACGTCGCCATGACGTCGAAGTTCCAGCCCAGTTTACGGGCAAAACCCAGCGCTCTTGGCACATTCGGCTGCTCCATGAAGCCAAACCGCAAGACGATCCGTGTGAAAGTCGCGCTGATCGGCTCGATGTGAACCCGGTCGGAAGGATCCACGCGCGGCGTCGGAGCGGTTTCGACGGTCAGGATGACATTGTTCTCGTGCAGAACTTTGTAGTGCTTGAGGCTGTGCAACAATGCCGTGGGCGCGCTGATCGGGTCGCCGGTGAGGAATACGGCCGTGCCTGGCACACGCGGCGGCGACTTTTTCTCCAGCTTCGCCACCAAGGCATCGAGCGGTGTCTCCAGCCGCCGCGTCTTTTCATAGAGGATCCGGCTGCCACGCAGCCACGTATACATCACGATCATCACCAGCGCACCGAGAGCGAGCGGCATCCAGCCGCCTTCGAACACCTTGAGCATGTTGGCGGCGAGGAACGTCAAATCGATGAGGAGGAAAGGCGCAATGATGGCTGCCGCCAGGAGTACGCGCCAGCGCCAGACTTTCCATACAACGATAAACGCCAACATTCCGGTGACGACCATCGTGCCCGTGACCGCAATGCCGTAAGCCGACGCTAATGCACTCGACGACCGGAACAACACGACAAGCAGGATCACGCCGACCAAGAGCAGCGCGTTGACCCTAGGCATGTAGATTTGGCCAAAGGTTGATTCCGACGTGTGCCGCACTTCAAGGCGCGGCAACAAACCCAGTTGAATGGCTTGACGCGTCAGCGAATAGGCGCCGGTGATGACCGCTTGGCTCGCGATGACGGTGGCGATCGTGGCCAGCAGGACCATCGGCAGCAGCGCCCATTCCGGATAGAGGAGAAAGAAAGGATTTTCGACCGCCTTCGGATTGGCGAGCACCAGCGCGCCCTGCCCGAGATAGTTGAGCGTCAATGCCGGCAGCACGATCGAGAGCCAGGCGAAACGGATAGGTCCGATGCCGAAATGGCCGAGGTCGGCGTAGAGCGCTTCCGCGCCAGTCACCACGAGAAACACCGCTCCCAGCACCGCGAAACCGACCCAGCCATGATGCAGCATGAAGTCGATGCCATAGAGCGGATTGAAGGCGAGGAGCACGGAGCTGTTCTGGCCGATGTGCCACAAGCCCGCGAGCGCGATCGCCAAAAACCAAAGCAGCGTGAGCGGGCCAAAAAACATCGCGACCTTGGCGGTGCCACGCGATTGCACCGCAAAAAGTCCCGCTAACACCGCCACCGTGAGCGGCACAATGTAAGGGTCGAAAGCAGGCGTAACGACCTTGAGACCCTCGATGGCGGAAAGAACCGAAAGCGCGGGGGTGATGATCGCATCGCCATAAAACAACGCGCCGCTGATAATTCCGAGCAGGATAATCGGACCGCCGCCGGCCACCGCCCGGCGCGCCAGCGCCATCAAGGCGAGGGTGCCGCCCTCTCCGTGATTGTCCGCGCGCAAAAGCAGCAGGACATATTTGGCGGTGACGACAATCAATAACGCCCAGATGA
>JAFBAG010000019.1 GCA_019247925.1 Pseudolabrys sp. | reverse complement strand
CACCGACGCCTTGGCGATCGACTTCACCGGACGGAAATCCGTGCCGGTGTAGTATTCGGTGATCCAGATGATCAGGCCGGTCACGACCAGGCCGACGACGCCGCAGTAAAACAACGTGGTCGTCGTATAGGTCGCCCCACCCGAACTGAGCGGCACGCCAAAGCCGGTCATGTAATGGACCACACCGGCGATGCCGACGAGCGACAGCGCGCCGGTAACAATCAAACCCTTGTAAAGAGCGCCCATGATGGAGCGCGAGGGCCCGAGCCGCACGAAGAACGTGCCGATGATCGATGTAATGATGCAGACCGCGCCAATGCCGAGTGGCAGCGCCATCAGCGTCGGAAGCATCGGCGACGAAGCAAAGAAGATCGACGCCAGCACCATGGTGGCGACGATGGTCACCGCATAGGTCTCGAACAGATCGGCTGCCATGCCGGCGCAGTCGCCGACGTTGTCGCCGACATTGTCCGCGATCGTGGCCGGGTTACGCGGATCATCTTCGGGAATACCGGCCTCCACCTTGCCGACAAGGTCGCCGCCGACGTCCGCACCCTTGGTGAAAATGCCGCCGCCCAAGCGCGCGAAGATGGAGATCAGCGAAGCGCCAAAGCCGAGCGCAACCAGCGCGTCGATGACGAGGCGGTCATTCGGCGCCTTGCCCATCGAGCCGGTGAGAAACATGTAGTAGAGCGCGACGCCGAGCAGGGCGAGCCCCGCAACCAGCATGCCGGTAATGGCGCCCGCCTTGAAGGCGATGTCGAGGCCACCGGCGAGCGACCTGGTCGCCGCCTGCGCGGTTCGCACATTGGCGCGCACCGACACGTTCATGCCGATGAAGCCCGCCGCACCCGACAGCGCCGCGCCGACCGCAAAGCCGATCGCAACCAGCCATCCGAGCGTGAAGCCGACGATGAAGAAGATCACCACGCCCACAACGCCGATGGTGGTGTACTGCCGCTTGAGATAGGCCTGCGCGCCTTCGCGCACGGCCGCGGAAATTTCCTGCATTCGCTTGCTGCCGGGATCGGAATTCATCACCGACGCGGTCGCCCAGATGCCATATACGATCGCCAGCAGCCCACAGCCGACGATGGCCCACAAATTCGTCATGGTGCTTCAACCTTGATTTGATGATGGCCGGCGGCGGGAAACGCTCCCGCCGGTGCCAGGAGCGTCGAGGATGGCCGCTTTGTGGGCGCTTCACCCCGACCGGAAAGCGCGCGACATATGCCAAAAACGGAATGCGGACGCAACGGGCAGGAACCCGTCCTCCGCAGCCTTTATCGCCGCAATCACGCGGGCTTGGTGCGGTCCCGGAAAGACAGCCAGATCAACAGGCCGGCGGCGACGGCAACGGTCGGGAAGATCATTTCGTTGACCAGGGTCCAGCCGAAGGCCGCAAGCAGTTGCCCCGACGAGAACGAACTAATGGCCATGCTGCCGAAGACCAGGAAGTCGTTGAGGGCCTGAACCTTGTTGCGCTCGTTCGGGCGGTGACACTGGGTCACCATTGTCGTGGCGCCGATGAAGGCGAAGTTCCAGCCGAGGCCAAGGAGAACGAGGCCGCCCCAAAAATGCGCGACGGTGATTCCCGAAATCCCGACGATGCCCGTCACCACCAGAAGGGCCAGACCCACGCCGGTGATGCGCTCCACCCCGAATCGGTTGATCAGCGAGCCGGTGAAGAAGCTCGGCGCATACATCGCCATGACGTGCCACTGAATACCGAGCGTCGCGTCGGTGACCGAATGGCCGCACTGGACCATCGCGAGCGGCGCCGACGTCATCAGCATGTTCATCATCGCGAAGCTGGTGACGCCGCAGGCGAGCGCAACGATAAACCGCGGCGTGCGCGCGATCTGCGAAATGGGCCGCGCCGTCTCCGCATGCTTTTTCGGCAGCGGCGGGATTTTCACGAAAGCCAACACCCCGGCCGCAAGAAGCGCGCAAGCGGATTGTCCGAGATAGCTTGCCGCAAACAGATACGGCAGCAGATCCTTGGTGGCGATTACGAGTTGCGGTCCGATCACGGCGGCGAAGATGCCGCCGGCAAGAACCCATGACACGGCTTTCGCGCGAAACGCCTCGCTCGCCGTGTCGGCAGCCGCAAACCGGTAGGATTGATGCGCGGCCGCATAAAGCCCGGCGCAAAACGTGCCAAGCAGCAGCACGGCAAAACTGCCGTAGATCGCGCCGGCGCAGGAGATCAGCCCTGAGACGACGCCGAAACCGGAGCCGATTTGCAATGCGTTACGGCGACCGAACCGCCGCGCGAGCACGCCAAGCGGCAGCGTGCCGAGCCACATGCCGAGGACCATGAAAGTAATCGGCAGGGTCGCAAGGCCGGGATGCGGCGCAAGCAGACCGCCGATGATGGCGCCGGTCGCGACGACGACAGTGTTATTGCCGCCGGCGAGCGCTTGCGCCGCCGCCAGCACCAGCGCGTTGCGCTTCGCCAGACCGTCGTCGACGTGAATTAGAAAAGGATCGGCCGAAGCCGACATGGCATGCTCCCGGACCGCGCGGTTTTACCCGCGCGCGGGCGCGATAACCACCCCTCGCCGCGCAGACCAGCCCTGAATTGCCGCGCTTTTTATTTGCGGCGCGAAAACGTGATGGCGCCGGGATGGATGATCTCGGCATCGCGCGCGGCACCAATCGAAGTCGCGCCGATCTGCCCGAGCGACGATTTGAGTTCCTCGATCAAGAGGTCGATCAGATGCGAGGGGCCGTCATCGCCCATGGCGCCGACGGACCACAGGAAGGCCTTGCCGCAGAATGCCGCATTGGCCCCCAGCGCCAGAGCGCGCATGACGTCCTGACCGCTGCGCACGCCACTATCGAG
>JAFBAG010000298.1 GCA_019247925.1 Pseudolabrys sp. | reverse complement strand
CTGGCGGATGTAATCCGCAGCCATCGCCTTGGTGAGGCCGACCACGGCGGCCTTGGTCGCGCCATAGGCGTACCGCGCCGGAAAGCCTTTCACGGAAGAGGCCACCGACGAAATATTGATGATAGAGCCGCCGCCATTCTTCAGCATGGCCGGGACGAAAGCCCGCAGCACGCGGTGCATCGACTTCACATTGATGTCGAAGGATTTGTCCCAATCTGCTTCGCTGCATTCGGTGATCGCGCCCTGATGCACCCAGCCGGCGAAATTGCCGATGATGTTAGGCGTGCCGATCTCCTTGAGAACTTTCTCCGCAAGCGCGTTGACGGCAGGCGTCGACGTGACGTCGAGGGGAAAGGCAATGGCGCCCTTGAGGTCCTTGAGTTTTGAATCGTCGAGATCGGTGGCGATGACCTTTGCGCCTTCCCGAATGAAAGCCTCCGCAATCGCCCGTCCGATACCCTGGCCGGCCGCAGTGACGAAGGCCAGCTTGCCTTGCAAACGTCCGCTCACGCTCAACTCCCTTTGAATGCTTTCTAATGATTGTCGCGCGGCACGTATTTCTGAGCGACGCGCTGATATTTCACGGCCGGCTTGAGGACCATGCCTTCGCCGAGCTGCTCGACCATGCCGCGCTGGATTTCCTGCCACGGCGTTTGGCTTTCCGGATATTTGAAGCCGCCTTGCTTCTGCAGCCGGGCGTGGCGCTGGGCAAGCTCGGCCTTCGAAATCAGAATGTCCGCGGTGCCCTTCGTCAGATCGATGCGCACACGGTCGCCGGTTTTCAGAATGGCGAGCCCGCCGCCAGCCGCGGCTTCGGGCGAAGCATTGAGGATCGAGGGGGACGCCGACGTGCCGGACTGACGGCCGTCGCCGATGCAAGGCAGCGACATGACGCCTTTTTTGATGAGATAGGCGGGCGGCTGCATGTTCACGACTTCTGCCGCGCCCGGATAGCCGATTGGCCCGGTGCCCCGGATGAACAGCATCGTGTTCTCGTCGATCTTGAGTTTCGGATCGTCGATGCGGTGGTGGTAATCCTCCGGCCCTTCGAACACCACGGCGCGGCCTTCGAAGGCGTTCGGGTCTTTCGGATTCGACAAATAGCGTTTGCGGAATTCCTCGGAGATGACGCTGGTTTTCATCACCGCGCTGTCGAACAGATTGCCGTGTAGCACTTTGAATCCAGCCCGGTGCTTCATCGGTTTCTTGTAGGTGCGGATTACGTCCTCGTTCTTGATCTTGGCGCGCTTGACGTTCTCGCCCATCGTCTTGCCGTTGACGGTGATCGCATCGGCGTGGATGCGGCCGGCCTTCAGCAATTCGTTCATCACGGCGGGCAGACCGCCGGCGCGGTAATATTCCTCGGCGAGATAGAAACCGGCCGGTTGCATGTTGACGAGCAAAGGCACGTCGTAGCCGACCTTCTCCCAATCGTTGATTGAGAGCGGGACGCCAATGTGCTTGGCGATGGCGTTGATGTGGATTGGCGCGTTGGTCGAACCGCCGATCGCGGAATTGGCGACGATGGTGTTCTCAAATGCCTTGCGGGTGAGGATGTCGGAGGGCTTGAGGTCCTCGCGCACGATTTCGACCGCGCGCACGCCGGTGTCATACGCAATCTGGCCGCGCTCACGGTAGGGCGCCGGGATCGCGGCGCAGCCGGGCAGCGACATGCCGAGCGCCTCCGCGAGACCATTCATGGTCGAGGCGGTGCCCATCGTATTGCAGTGGCCAACGGATGGCGCCGAATTGGCCACGAGGTCGATGAACTGTTGGTAGCTGATCTTGCCGGCGGCGTGGTCCTCGCGCGCCTGCCACACCACCATGCCGGAGCCGATGCGGCGCTCGCCGTCCCAGCCATTGAGCATCGGCCCGCCGGAAAGAACGATTGCGGGAATATTCACGGTGGCCGCCGCCATGATGCAGGCCGGCGTGGTCTTGTCGCAGCCGGTCATCAGCACGACGCCGTCGAGCGGATAGCCGTAGAGGATTTCGACGAGGCCGAGATAGGCGAGGTTGCGGTCGAGTGCGGCGCCCGGGCGCTTGCCGGTTTCCTGGATCGGATGGACCGGAAATTCGAAGGCGATGCCGCCGGCTGCACGAATACCGGCGCGCACCCGCTCGGCGAGCTCGATGTGATGCCGATTGCAGGGCGAGAGGTCAGAGCCCGTCTGCGCGATGCCGACGATCGGCTTGCCGGAGGTGAGTTCGGCGCGGGTGAGGCCCCAATTGAGATAGCGCTCGAGATAGAGCGCCGTCATGCCCGGATTCTCCGGGTTGTCGAACCACAATTGCGAACGCAGGCGGCGGCCTTTCGGCGCGAGGGACTTCCGGCTCATGGCGGCTCCAAGGGAATGACGCGGCGGGAGTATCGGTTTTTCAGGCGCGGCTCACAAGCGGGCGACGACCTCGCCCACGATCGAGCCGGGGTTGGGAGCGATCGAAACGGCGATGGGGTCTTCGTCAGGGCCGGGTTCCTCCAGCGCCTCGAACTGGCTGCGCAGAAGCGAGGCCGGCATGAAATGCTCCTGCCGGGCCGCCAGCCTCTGCGCGATCACCGTTTCGTCGCCCTTAAGGTAGACCAGCCGCACGTCGCTGCGGCCGCCGATGAGCACGTCACGATAGCGGCGCTTGAGCGCCGAGCAGGTGACGACGCCGTTCTTGCCGGCGGAGCGGTGGTCGTCGATCCAGCGGGCGATGGCGGCGAGCCAGGGCCCGCGATCCTCATCCGTGAGTGGCTGGCCGCTCGCCATTTTCTCGACATTGGATTTCGGGTGAAGCCAGTCGCCGTCGGCGAAGTCGTAGCCGAGCTGCTGCGCGAGCAGCGTGCCGATCGTCGACTTGCCGCACCCGGAGACACCCATCACCACGATGACAGAAGGCAGCGGCACGGTCATTTCGTCTCGACGTGGCCGCCGAATTTCTTGCGCATCGCGGAGAGCAGCTTGCCGGCGTAGCTGGCTTGTCCGCGCGATTCAAACCGCGCGTAAAGCGCGGCGGTCAGGACCGGCGCAGGCACGGCGGCTTCGACCGCGGCGTTGACGGTCCAGCGCCCTTCGCCGGAGTCCGAGACATTGCCGGAATAATTTTCCAGCTCCGGGTCTTCGGCCAGCGCCTGCGCCGTAAGGTCGAGGAGCCACGAGCCGACGACGCTGCCGCGACGCCACAGTTCGGCGATCTCGGCCGCGTCGAACCGGTAGGGCGCGGGCGCGCCGAGCAGGATGTTAAAGCCCTCGGCATAAGCCTGCATCAGCCCGTACTCGATGCCGTTGTGGATCATCTTGACGAAGTGTCCGGCGCCCGCAGGCCCACAATGCAGCCAGCCCGTGTCGGCGCTCGATGCCTTGCGGCCAGGCGTTGCCCGGGCGCTCGCCTGGCCCGGCGCCAAAGTTTCGAAAATGGGGGCAAGCCGCGTGACGGCGTCTTTCTCGCCGCCGATCATCAGGCAGAAGCCGCGCTCAAGGCCCCACACCCCTCCGCTGGTGCCGACGTCGAGATAATGGATGCCCTTGTTCTTGAGTTGCTCGGCGAGCGCGATGTCGTCCTTATAGAACGTGTTGCCGCCGTCGATGATGGTATCGCCGCGCTCCAGCAGCGCGGCCAGTTCGGCGATTGTCGTTTCCGTCGCCTCGCCGTGGGGCAGCATGACCCAGATGGCGCGGGGCTTTAGCAACTGCTTGACGAGATCGCGCAGGTCTTTGGCCGCCGCGCTTTCTCTGAGCGCCGTTATCGCTGCGGCATCCTTGTCGAACACGACGCAGTCATGTCCGCCGCGTGCGAGACGCCGCGCGATATTGGCGCCCATGCGCCCCAGTCCGACCACGCCTAGCTGCATTGTCCGCTCCCGTCAGAACGGCGCAGCATAGCCAAATGAAATTACTCTGGGCAGTTAGGAATAAGAAAGACTGACAACGCCGCCCACAGCACGCAATCCTGGCATAAATAGCACTAGGCGCGGTTCAGCTGACGTGGTCGATGACGCCTACTTGTTGGATTGCGGGCTCGTGTAAGCTTTCGCCTTCTCAGGATCGTCGGGCGATGGATTGGTCGCGCCGCCTCCGCCGGTCGTCTCGCTGACGAATTCCTGCGGCAGGGGGACCACCGCGACGATTTTCCTCTCCAGCGCGTTGATCAACAGAATCTCGTGGTCGAGGAAGGCGTATTGATATTCTTTCAGTACCGGCAGTTTTTCGGAAACGTCGGGCTGAAAACCGTGGCCGTCGATTTCGCGCGGCACTTCCCCGCCGAGAGCCGGCGAAAAGCCTTTCGGGGTCTTTTGCCGGGACTTCGCTTCGACGGCGGCCTGGACGACGAACCGCTGCTCCGCCTCGCTGAGCTGCGGCGGGGGCTTGCGATAAGGATCGGGCGTCGTGCTCTGGTTTTGAACGGTAGGGGTCGGTCCCTGCGCGCTGGCGGGTAGACCTGCGGCCAAAGCCGTACCGACGAGCAGCACCCAAATCGATTTATTCATGGTGGGCTCCTTTGTTCGCTCAACACGGGTGAGCGCCGAAAGTTGCTCACGCCGTAGGCGCGGCTGACGGAAGCGGCAGGTCGGAAAGACGGCCGATGAAATCCTGAGCGCCTTTCCCGCACTGCACAATAAAGAGTCAGAGTGCCCGCATTACTGGCGCAGTGCGCTGCCTGTCGAATCGGCATTCCGCAATAAGCCACTGAAACAGCAAGAGATTTCGCCCGCCTGTGGGCTGGCACGTCGCCTGCAATGAAGTTGGCGAGGGTCGTGGCTCCTGGCCGTGGCTCTGGCGCGCACGACGACGGCCGGCCGGGCCCACGAACAAAAGGATGAGGCGAACATGACGAAAAAACCGACAGCCGGGCATGGCGGAGCCAAGGTCACCCGCCGCCAATTCCTGCGGACCACCAGCACCGCTGCGCTGCTTGGCGCGGTCCAGTCGCAATTTCCCTTTGGCGTACCGATGGCGCTCGCCGACGGACCCGAAGTGACGAAGGCGACGCTCGGCTTCATTGCTCTCACCGACGCGGCGCCGCTCTTCGTCGCCAAGGAAAAGGGTCTCTTCGCCAAGCACGGCGTGCCTGACGTCGAAGTCGCAAAGCAGGCCTCGTGGGGTGCAACGCGCGACAACCTCGTGCTTGGCGGCGACGCTAATGGCATTGATGGCGCGCACATTCTGACGCCGATGCCTTATCTCATTAGCGCGGGCAAGGTAACGCAGAACAACGTGCCGACGCCGATGTACATCCTGGCGCGGCTCAATCTCAACGGCCAGTGCATCTCGGTCGCCAAGGAGTACGAGAGCGTCGCGGTCGGCCTAGATACCAAGCCGTTCAAGGCTGCGCTCGATGCGAAGAAGGCGTCCGGCAAGTCGATCAAGGCCGCGATGACATTCCCCGGCGGCACTCACGATCTCTGGATTCGCTATTGGCTCGCCGCCGGCGGAATCGATCCCGACAAGGATATCGAAACGATCGTCGTGCCGCCGCCGCAGATGGTGGCGAACATGAAGGTCGGCACGATGGATTGCTTCTGCGTGTGCGAGCCTTGGAATCTCCAGCTCATCCACCAGAACATCGGTTACACCGCGATCACCACCGGAGAGCTTTGGAATCTGCATCCCGAGAAATCGCTCGGCATGCGTGCCGCGTATGTCGACAAATATCCCAAGGCGACCGCAGCCATTCTGAAGGCGGTGATGGAAGCCCAGCAATGGGCCGAGAAGCCCGAGAACCAGGCCGAGGTCGCAGCAATCTGCGCGAAGCGGCAATGGATCAACTGTCCGGTTGAGGATATCGCCGACCGGGTGAAAGGGCGCTTCGACTACGGCATTCCTGGCAAGGTCGTCGAAAAGCATCCGCAGATGATGCGGTACTGGACTGAATTCGCCTCATATCCCTTCCAGAGCCACGACCTGTGGTTCCTCACGGAGGATACCCGCTGGGGCAAGTTCGAGGTCGGCTACGACACCAAGGGGCTTATCGGCAAGGTCAACCGCGAAGATCTGTGGCGCGAGGCCGCGAAAGCGCTGTCGATCCCGGCCGATCAGATCCCGACCTCGACCTCGCGCGGCAAGGAGACCTTCTTCGACGGCAAGGTCTTCGATCCCGAAAACCCGATGGCCTACCTCAAGAGCCAGCCCATCAAACGAGTCGAGATCAGTTGAACCAAGCGGGGCCGCCGCGACGGCGGTCCTGCCTTTCCAAGGAGACTGCGCGGCGATGAGTATGCCTTTGAAAGCGGATCGGGTGGCGGCCGCAATTCTTCCGGCCACTCCCTCCGAGACTGTTGTGCTGGCGATGCCGGCCAAACGCCCCGCTTGGGGCCCGCGTCTGGTCTCGGCTGGAAAGGTGGTTTCTTCGCGCACCGTGCCGCCGGCGATCGTGGTCGGGCTGATCCTGATCGTATGGGAATTGTTGTGCCGCAAGGCCGGGTCGACGCTTCCGCCGCCGTCCAAAGTCTGGAGCGACGTCAAGGAACTGGTGTTCGACCCGTTCTTCGACCGCGGTGGTCTCGACAAGGGTTTGTTCTGGCATCTGTCCGCGAGCTTGCAGCGCGTGGCGCTCGGCTACGCCATGGCTTCGATTGTCGGGGTCGCGCTTGGCACGCTCGTTGGACAGAGCATGTGGGCGATGCGCGGCCTCGACCCCATCTTCCAGGTGTTGCGAACCGTTCCGCCGCTGGCCTGGCTGCCTTTGTCTCTGGCAGCTTTCCGCCAGGGCCAGCCGTCGGCGATCTTCGTAATTTTCATCACGGCGATCTGGCCGATCATCATCAACACCGCGGTCGGCATCCGCAACATTCCGCAGGACTATCGCAACGTCGCGGCGGTGCTGCGGCTTAATCCGATCGAGTTCTTTTACAAGATCATGGTGCCGTCCGCGGCGCCTTACATCTTCACCGGGCTGCGCATCGGTATCGGCCTGTCCTGGCTCGCCATCGTCGCCGCTGAGATGCTGATCGGCGGCGTCGGCATCGGCTTCTTCATCTGGGACGCTTGGAATTCCTCGCACATCTCCGAAATCATCCTGGCGCTCATCTATGTCGGACTGGTCGGCTTCGTGCTCGATCGC
>JAFBAG010000292.1 GCA_019247925.1 Pseudolabrys sp. | reverse complement strand
CAGTGCCGCTTCGGCTTGCGCGCGGCGTTCCGCTTCCATGCTGCGCCAGGTGCGGAACGCCGTTGCGAGCCGCGCCGCGACCTGCGGATTGACCGGGTCGAGCGCCAGAATCGTCTCGGCGGCGAAGCGATAGCCGGCGCCGTCCTTGCGGTTGAACTGGGTGGCATTCGCGAGAAACGAGCCGATCAGCGAGCGCATCCGGTTCGGATTGGCCATCGAGAAGGCTGGATGCGCCGCCAGCGCCCGCACTTTATCGAGCGTTGCGGCTTCGGGGATCATGGCCTGCAAGGCAAACCATTTATCGATCACCAGCGGGTCGGCTTCGAAGCGCGCATAGAAATCGGCAAGCACGGCGGCGCGCTCCGACGCCGGTTGAAGCGCGATCGTCGCCAAAGCGGCGAACCGGTCGGTCATATTGTCGGCGCCGTCATATTGCGCCTTGGCGCGCGCGAGTTCGCTGGCGCCGCCGCCGGCGCAGAGCAAATCGAGCGCGACATTGCGCAGCGAACGACGCCCGGCGTCGGCCGCCTGCGGCGAATAGGCACCCGGCGTCGTCATCCCCGCATAAGCCTGACGCAATTGAGTTGCCAAGCTGGTGCCGATGTCGATGCGCAGCGCCTGGCGCGCCGCATAGATCGCGTCCGGATCGATGTCCTTGCCGATTTCGCGCGTGATGTCGGCTTCGCTGGGCGGCGTGAGCGCGAGCGCGATGAAAGCCGGTTCCAGGCTCTGATCCTTCAGCACCCTGCCCAGAGCGCCAACCAACGCGCCGGCGTTTTGCGGCGCGCGGCCAGACCGGAGCGCTGCGACATTGGCGGTCAAAAGGTCGAGGGCCAGCGTCTGAAGTGCCTGCCAGCGATTGAACGGATCGCGGTCATGGGCGGCGAGGAAAGCGAGGTCGCCCGACGACAGGCCAGCGTCGAGTTTGATCGGTGCCGAAAAGCCGCGATTGATGGAAAGGACCGGCTGCTCGCGGACGTTTAACGTGACGTGCCGCTGCGCCTGGTCGAGCAGGATGACGCCGGTTTCGATGTCCTGGCCTTCTTTGCCAACGAGGCCGAAAGCCAAGGGAATGATCATCGGCTCCTTCACCGGCTGACCGGGGGTCGGCGGCACGGTTTGCCGGCAGTCAAGGGTGAAAGTCGCGGCCGCCGGATCGTAGCTGCCGCGCACGGTGACCTCCGGCGTGCCGGCCTGACTGTACCAGCGCATGAATTGCGACAGGTCGCGGCCGGCGGCATCGGCGAAGCATTGGGCGAACTGCTCGACCGTCGCGGCTTCGCCGTCGTGGCGCTCAAAATAGAGATCCATGCCGGCGCGGAATTTCTGCGGGCCGATCATGGTGCGGATCATGCGCACCAATTCCGCGCCTTTCTCGTAGATCGTCGTCGTGTAGAAATTATTGATTTCCTTGTAGGCCTGCGGCCGCACCGGATGGGCGAGGGGGCCGGCATCTTCGACAAATTGCGTGTTGCGCAGGTGGCGCACATCACCGATGCGTTCGACCGCGCGCGCGCGCATGTCGGCGGAAAACTCCTGGTCGCGAAAAACGGTCAGGCCTTCCTTGAGGCAAAGCTGAAACCAGTCGCGGCAGGTGATGCGATTGCCGGTCCAGTTATGGAAATATTCGTGGGCGATGACCGCCTCGATCTGCGCGTAATCGGTGTCGGTCGCGGTCGCGGGTGATGCCAGCACGTATTTATCGTTGAAGACGTTGAGGCCCTTATTCTCCATCGCCCCCATGTTGAAGTCCGACACGGCGACGATCATGAAGATGTCGAGATCGTATTCGCGGCCGAATTGTTCCTCGTCCCATTTCATCGAGCGCTTGAGCGCATCCATGGCATAGGCGGAGCGCGCTTCCTTGCCGTGCTCGACATAGATGCGCAGCACGACCTTGCGGCCGGTCATCGTCGTGAAGCTGTCCTCGACGCAGGCGAGATCGCCGCCGACCAGCGCGAACAGATAGGACGGCTTTTTGTGCGGGTCTTCCCACACCGCGAAGTGCCGGCCGCCCGGCAGCTCGCCTGATTGTGCGAGGTTTCCGTTCGCGAGCAGAACCGGAGCTTCTTTCTTGTCCGCTTCGATCCGCGTCGTATAGACCGCCATCACGTCAGGGCGGTCCGGATAATAGGTGATGCGACGGAAGCCTTCCGCTTCGCACTGCGTGCAGTAGTTGCCGCTGGTGCGATAGAGGCCCGACAGCTGGGTATTTGCGGTCGGGTCGACAGAGGTCTCGATTTCGAGCGTGAAAGCGCGGCGCGGGGGTTGCGCGATCACGAGCTTTTCGGCCGACGCCTGATAGTTCTCAGCAGGCAAGTCGCCGCCGTCGAGCTTCACAGAAACCAGAGTGAGGCCGTCGCCATCCAGCACTAGCGGAGCGGGCGGCGACTGCGGATTGGGAACGAACGAAATCGTGGCGCGTACGCGCGTCGCCGTCGGATGCAGCGAGAAGTCCAGATGGACTTTTTCTACAAGCCAATCGGGCGCGCGATAGTCGGCAAGACGGATGGTGCGGCCGGTTTCAGTGCGCATGATTAGGCTTTCGACGAATTAACGTGCTGGTTCGGCGTGGCCGATGACGCGGGCAATGCCGGGAGATTTGCGCTTGAGCGCACGCTCGATCGCGTCGACCTTCTCGTGCACCTCCTGCACGCTGAGGGTCGGATCGACGCGGCAATGGAAATTGACGATCTCGCCTTCACTCGTCTCACGGACCCGCACATCGTGGATGTCGCGGACCACGCGGCCTTCCGCCGCCGCCTCGGCGAGCGCCATCTGTACGGCTTTTACCCGATCCGGCGGCGCTTCCCGCCCGCGGGTGCTGTCGAGCTGCAGCGGTTCGATATGCGTCTCGACCTCGACGTTCTCGCCCAGTTCGGCGGCGATCGCGCGCTCCAGACCGTCGGCAATCTCGTGCGCTTCGCCGAGCGTCAGCTTGCCGCCGACTTCCAGATCAAGCGAGACCGAGAGCCTATCGTGAATGTCCTGCACGGTGACATGATGCACGGCGAGGGCGCGATTGCGCGCAATCACCATCACCCGCTCCATCACCGTTTCGTTATCGAGGGCGACCGGTTCCGTTGCGGCGACGACCTCCGCCCCGCGGATTTCGGCGCGAATGGCGGCAACCAACGCGTCGCGCAAGGCGGTGACGCGGTCGAGCGGCAAGGTGCGGCTTACCGCGGCGGTGAGGTCGATGAATATTTGATCGCCAACCTCGCGCACGCGCGCCCGTTCGAGCCGCACGACGCCTGGAATTTTCGCGGCAATCGCGCTGAGGCGCTCCGAAATGCCGGCCGGAGCCGTATCGGTCAGGGTGTCGATTGTGCGGCGGCCGAGCCGCCAGCCCGCGACAACAACAAAAACAGCAACAACTAAAGCCGCTGCGGCATCGGCCCAGCCGTAACCGAAATAGACGCCCGCGAGGCCGATCAAGACCGCCACCGACGACCACAGGTCGGAGGAGAAGTGCAGGGCGTCCGCTTCGAGCGCGTGGCTCGATGTCGCCCGCGCCGTTTTGGTCAAGGCCCGCGACCGGAAAAAATCGACAATGATCGACGCAAAAATCACCGCGAAAGCGGCAAGGGTTGCTTCTACCGCGGCGGCTTCATGATCGATCAGCCGCCGGACGGCCTCGAAAACAACGACAGCGGACAGAAAAAACAACAAAGCGGTTTCGGCAAGCGCGGCGACGCTTTCGACTTTGCCATGGCCGTAGTGGTGTTTGGCATCGGCGGGTTTTCCCGAGACCCGCACCGCAATGTAGGTCATCACGGTGGCGCCGAGGTCGATCAAGGAGTGCGCCGCCTCCGACAGCAGAGCGAGCGAGCCGGTCATGTAGCCGACCACGCCTTTGGCCGCCGTCAGCGCGGCGGAGGCAAAAATCGAGGAGAGCGCGACGCGTTCTTTTTCGCTTTGCATGGCTGTTCGGGCGACCGTCTAACGCTATGCTAGACACATAAGCAAGTGAGCGCGCCGGGAGGAGTCCATGCATATGATCAGGGTTCTAGCGATTGCGTTGGCCGCATTCGCCTTGCCAAGTCTGGCCGCCGCCCAAGGTTATCCGAACCGGCCGATCAAGCTGGTTGTGCCGTTCCCGGCGGGCGGTCCCAATGACATCATCGCGCGTGTCGTCTCGGAAAAGATGGCGGCGCTGCTCGGCCAGCCGATCGTCATCGAGAACAAAGGCGGCGCCGGTGGCGTCGTCGGCACGGATTCGGTCGCAAAGGCGGCGCCTGACGGTTACACGATCGGCATCGTCAGCGCCGGGGCGCTCGCGATCAGCGCCAGCCTGGTCGAAAAAGTCCCGTATGATTCCAACAAGGATTTCACGCCGATCACTCTCGTTGCCAGCGTACCGGAGTTGCTGGTCGTGCCGGAAGGTTTCGCGGCCAAGGATTTCAAAGACCTCGTCGCCATGGCCAAGGCGCAGCCGGGCAAGCTCAATTTTGGATCGAGCGGACCGGGGAGCATGCCGCATCTCGCCGGCGAACTTCTCAAAATCAACGCACAGGTCGACATCGTCCATGTGCCATATCGCGGCGCCGCGCCTGCGGTGACCGACCTGATCGCCGGCCAGGTGCAGATGATCTTCCTCGATACGCCGGTGCTGCTGCCGCATATCCAGAGTGGAAAAATCCGCCCACTCGCGGTGGCGGCGAAGGATCGCGTGTCGTCGGTGCCGAATGTGCCGACGATGCGTGAACTGGGGCTGGCGAATGTCGACGCCGAGAACTGGTACGGCATGATCGGCCCCGCAGGCCTGCCGAAGGACATCCTCGACAGGCTGCACAAGGCGGCCGTCGAGACGATGAAGGATAAGGGCGTGATTGACAAGCTCGCGCCGCAGGGCGCCAAGCTCGTCGGCGATACGCCCGACCAGTTCCGCGCTTTCATCGCCGCTGAAGTCGACAAATGGGCGAAGGTGGTGAAAGCCTCCGGCGCCAAGCAGACGCTTTAACGATGCCGGGACGGCTCGAAGGCAAAGTCGCGCTGGTCACGGGCGCAGGATGCGTCGGGCCGGGCTGGGGCAATGGGCGTGCCACGGCGGTGCTGTTCGCCAGCGAAGGCGCCAAAGTTTTCGCCGTCGACATTGCCGGAGAGCCGCTGCGCGAAACCATCGAGCGCGTCGCGGACTATGGCGGCACGATTAAGCCTTATCTCTGCAGCGTCACCGACAGCGCGCAGGTCGCAAAGATGGTTCAGGCCTGCCTCGATGCTTTCGGGGCCGTCGACATCCTCGTGAACAATGTCGGCGGTTCGATGCCAGGTGGCGCCGCGGAAATGTCGGAAGACGTCTGGGACAAGCAGATGGAGTACAACGTCAAGAGCGTGTTCCTCTGCTGCAAGCACGTCATTCCGGTGATGGAGCGCCAGGGCGGCGGCGCGATCGTCAATACGTCGTCGACGTCCGGCACGCGCTATAGCGGCAATCCGCAGGTCGCCTATGCCGCTGCGAAAGCCGCGATCCTGCAATTCTCGCGCGTCACCGCCGTGCAGTACGCACCGAAGGGCATCCGCGTGAACACCGTCATTCCCGGTCAAATGCATACGCCGATGGTCGAGGCGCGGCTCGCCAAGCAGCGCACCGGGGGCGACGTTGAAACGCTGCTCAAGGAGCGCACCGCGCGCATCCCCATGGGTTTCATGGGCGATGGCCGGGACGTCGCCTACGCGTCGCTTTATCTCGCTTCCGACGAGGCGCGGTTCGTGACCGGCGCTGAAATCCTCGTCGATGGCGGCATGACGGTGCGCAACGCCTGAGCTGAGGTTATTGATCGAGGATAGTCAGGCTCTCTGGCCGCCAATCCACCCGCACCGCGTCGCCGAGCTTGACCTGTACCCCGTCTTCGCTGCCGGCAATCTCTGAAACAAGCCTAATTCCACCCTCTGCGCGCACGGTGACGCGAAAGCTCGATCCGTGGAAGGCGACGTCTTCGACAACGGCGCTCAGGCCGGCGGAGGAGGAAGCCGGCAGGATGCGCAAATGCTCATAGCGCAGCACGGCTGTTGCCGGTTGACCGGACCTAAGCGCGCCCGCCGTGCGACCAGCGAAAATGACGCCCCCGGCGCGCAGCTCGCCCTTGTTTTCAGACGCTGCCGCAACCTCGCCATCGATGAAGTTCGCGTGGCCGATGAAGTTCGCAACGAAACGGTTGATTGGCCGGCTGTAGATATCCGCCGGCGTGCCGAGCTGGACGATCTGTCCGGCGTTCATGACCGCGATCCGGTCTGACAACGTAATCGCCTCGGTCTGGTCGTGCGTCACCAGGATGAACGTGCTGCCGATGGCGCGGTGAATGCGCTTGAGCTCGTCGTGCATTTGCAGCCGAAGCTGAAGGTCGAGCGCGCCAAGCGGTTCGTCGAGCAGGAGCACTTCCGGTTCGTTCACCAGTGCGCGGGCAATGGCGACACGCTGCTTCTGACCGCCGCTCAGCTCGTCAATTTTGCGTTTGCCGTAGTCTTCCAGCCGCACGAGCTTGAGAATGTCCCCCACCTTGCGGTCGATTTCAGTCCGCGAGACCTTTTTCATCTCGAGGCCGAACGCGATGTTCTCGCTCACCGTCAGGTGCGGAAACAGCGCGAGATGCTGGAAGATCATGTTGGTTCGCCGCCGGTAGGGCGGGTCCGCCCCCACGTTGCGACCGGCGATCAGCACTTCGCCGCTGTCGGCTTCTTCGAAGCCGCCGATGATGCGCAGGAGCGTCGTCTTGCCGCAGCCGCTCGGCCCCAATAGCGAAAAGAATTCGCCACGCCGGATTTCGAGCGAAACCCCGTCCAGCGCCGTCGTTTCGTTGAAGCGCTTGGTGACGTGCTGGACCGAAACGGCAGAGACGCCGGCACCGGCTGATGTGCTGCTTGCGTTCATGGGCAAGTGTTACGCGCTCTTCACGCGGCTCCAGGCCTCGACCCAGGCGTTGAAATTTGCGGGCTGGCTGATGCCGTGATGCTTCACCGTACCATCGAGAATGCCATAACCCGCGCGCTTGGCGTCTTCCGGGCTGATCAAGGAAGCGCCGTAGCGGGAGCAAGACAGGTATCCCGCGGCCTTCGTCAATCGCTTGGCGTATTCGGGCCCGATCATCGCGTTGATGATGCCATGGGCCAAGTCCTTATGTGGCGCATCTTTCGGGATGAACCCGCCGGACACCAGTGACAGGACGCCTTCCTTGCACCAGGCGCTGCCGACGGGGAATTTCCGCTGCTCGAGGCTCGCCCGCATAACGACGGGGCCATAGGCACACAATACTTCGCCGCTGCCGATCAGGTTCGCCCCCTGCGCAAAGCTGGTCCAGAAGGTGCGGACGTTCTTTTTCCTCGACACCAGGAATTTCTGGACTTCCTCGAGGTCCGCGCCCTGCATTTTTTCCGGCGCCTTGTTTCCAAGATAGAGCCCGGCGCAGAGGAACATGTGAAGCGCCGAGTCGAACCACGCGATACGGCCGGCATATTTGTCCTCGAAAAGCATTCCCCAGGATTGAGTGAAGGGATCGGCCTCTGGAATTTCCGAGGCGTTGTAGATCACGGTGTCGAAGCCGAAGGTGCCTGGGACTGAGTAGGTCTTGCCGTCGCGGCGGATGTAATTGTCCTTGAACACGTCGGCGATGTTGGCGGCGTTCGGGATCTTGGCAAGATCGAGCGGGGCGATCTTTTCGTCGCCCGGCTTCTCGCCGAGGATCGGGTTGCGCGCGACCTCGACCTGCGCATGCATCACGCTGAACCGCGTCGTGCCGCCCGGCGCGAGTAGTCGCGAAATCGAATCCGTGACCGTGCGAAACGGCGCGTCGGTGATCTTCACGTTGGCTTCGTTCTCGACCACCTCGCGCAGGCCGGGCCCCATCAAGGCGTTGGTCATGAGAACTTCGACTTCGGTGCGGGACTGGCCCGCCGCCCATCCGCCAGTGAGGGGAACGATGCCGGCCGCCAGCGCGAGCTGCACGACGTCACGGCGGGAAACGGTCGGAAGGTTTTTTTGATCGCTCATGTTACATCCTTTTCATTGTTGTGCGGCCCGGGGTGCGCGCCCGGCCGAAGCTCGCGTCATAGTGAAGAATCCGACAGCGGCGACCGACAACGTCGCCAGCATGATGATGACCCCGACCGCTGGCAGGAAGGGCGCGACTTGCTCGGTCACCAGGATCCAGAGATGGACCGGCACCGTGCGCTGGCTGCCGATAACGAAGAACGTGCGAACGAACTCGTCGAATGAGAGGGTGAAGGCAAACAGGAAGGTGGCGAGAACCGCCGGGCGGATCAGCGGGAAGACGATCCGCAGGAACACGGTCGTGGGTCGCGCTCCGAGATCCATCGCGGCTTCCTCGATGGTCTGATCGAAGCCGTGGATGCGCGGGTAAAGCGTCAGGAACGCGAAGGGCAGAACCCAACTGACATGGACGATAAGCGTGGTCGGCCATAGCCCGGTCGAAACCCCCGAAAGACCGAAGAAAACCAGCATCACCACGCCGGTCACGACGCCTGGCAGAATGATGGGCAGCACCATCAGCGGGATGACGCCTTTCTTGAAGGGCAGCCGGTAGCGCAGCCCGATGGCGGCCGACAGCGCGAGGGCCGTCCCAATCGCCGCGCTGACGAGGCCGAGCTGCACGCTGTTGATCAAAGCGCGCAGCAGCACGCCGTCGGACACGGCCTCGCCGTACCACTGGGTCGTCGCGGTCTTGAACGGGAAGCCCATAACCGGCGAGTCGTTGAACGACAGAACGAACAAGGTGAGGATCGGCACGTAAAAGAACGAGAAAAACGCGGCCAGATAGACCGTGCGCGCGAAGGCCCAAGGCGAGCGTGCCGCCGTCATCGCCGCGACCCCGAAAGAACCTGCAACAGGCCAAGGCGCGAGGAGCCGAGCATGAAACAAAAGAGAACAATCACCATGAGCGTGATCGACAGGGCCGATCCGAGCGCCCAGTTGTTGGAGATCTGGAACTGGCTCCCGATCACATTGCTCGCCATGAGTGACGATGCGCCGCCGAGCAGTTGCGGCGTCACGTATGCGCCGCAAGCGAACATGAAAACCATCGTGCAGCCAGAGAACACACCGGGCAGGCTGAGCGGCAAGATCACCCGCCAGAAAGTCCGCGCCGGCGTCGCGCCAAGGTCGCTCGCAGCTTCTTCCAGCTTGCGGTCCTGCTTATCGAGGGACTGGTAGATCGGCAGGAACATGAAGAGCATATACGCATAGACGAGGCCGACATAGACCGCGCCTTCGTTATAGATGAGCCAATCCACCGGCCGTGTGACAATGCCGAGCTTGATAAGAAGGAAATTGATCAGCCCGTTACGGCCCAGCATCGGCAGCCATAGGAAGCTGCGGACGACATAGCTGGTCCAGAACGGCAGGAAGATGAAGAGTAAGGCGATGGCTTTCCAGCCGCCGCGTGCGCGCGACACGATCAAAGCCACCGGATAAGCAACGACGAGTGTGAGCGCGGTGGTCACCGCGGCGATCCGCAAGGTGCGCGCAAAGGTGCTGAGATAAACCGGCTCACCGAAAATCGTGCGGTAGTTGTCGAGCGTAAACTCCGCCTTGATTCCGTAGGCCGTCGAGGTCCAGAACGACAGCACAAGCATCATCGCGACGGGAACGATGGTGAACAGGAACAGCCAGGCCATGGCGGGGGCGAGCAGCCAGCCGCCGCGTGAGGCACGCCGCTGTGGGGCACTCTGACCGGCCACGAATGGCAACTTGCGCGTGTTCCTATAAGTGGAATAGTATTCCAATAGCATGACGGCTTTGGCTTTCAGCGTCAATTTGCGGGCGATTTGCGCCGCCCGCTTCTGCGGGCGCTCGGCATGAAGACGCAGGCGCGCAAATCAACCGCGGACAAGCTCGCCAAGCCGGGCGCTATGTCGCAGACGGTCAGCCGCGCCATCGCGATCCTGAAAGTATTCGACCGCGATCGTCGCGAACTCGGCATTACCGAAATCGCGAAGGCGGTTGAGCTGCCGAAAACCATCGTGTTCAGGCTGATCCAGACGCTGCGGCATCACGATCTGCTCGAGCAAAACCCTGAGACAACCAAATACCGCATAGGCTTCGGCGCCTTTGAGATCGGCAACTTGTTCAAGAGCGCGACCCTGGAGTCGGAATCGGCGCCGCTCATGCGCCAGTTGGTGGATGAAACCGGCCACACGGCCCAGCTCGCCGTGCTTCATCACGCTGAAATGATCATTGTTGGCCGCATGGAGGGCCGGGGGCCCGTGAAGTATGGGGTGTCCGTCGGCGAACGCCGGTCGCTTCACAGCAGCGCGGTCGGCAAGGCGGTGCTTTCGGCGATGAGCGAACAGGATGTCGCGGATTTTGTAGCTGAAGTCGGGCTCAAGAAGCGAACACCCAACACCATCATCGAGGAGCGCTCACTTCGCGCCGATTTGGCGAAAACCCGTGAGCGCGGATATTCGGTCAACTGGGAAGAGAACACGGTCGGCGTCGCCTCGCTCGCGGCCCCCATCCTGTCACGGCATTCCAATACGGTCGCGGCCATCGCGCTCGCATTTCCCGCAAACCCGGCGGTCAAGAAGGATTTGCCGCGGCTGGGCAAGCTTCTGAGCGCGGCGGCGGCGACGCTCTCGGCGCGTATATAACGGATCGGCATGGCCGAATATCGATGAATCGATCGTCGCGTAACGCACTTGTGCTGGCGTCGCCGTCGCTTGCATGGCTGCTGTTGTTCGTTGCGCTGCCCTGCATCTTCATGGTCGTTATGGCCTGTCTCACCACAGGCATTTTCGGAATTCAGTTCAAGTTCACGGCCGTGAACTTCGAGCGGCTGTTCCAGAGCCCGCTATACGTAACGCTGCTGTTCAAGACGTTCCGCATCGCGATCGTGACGACAGCGATCACGCTTATCATGGCGTATCCTCTCGCGATCTTCCTCAGCCGCCAAAGACCCGCGACCAAGGGCCTGTTGCTGCTGCTGCTCTTCCTGCCGTTCTGGATCGGTTACGTCGTGCGCACATTCGCCTGGCTGCCGATCCTTGGCCGCGCCGGGATCATCAATCAGATGCTCCTCGATCTCGGGGTTATCAATCAGCCCGTAGATTGGCTGCTTTACAACGAATTCGCGGTCTATCTCGGCCTCGTTTACGTCTACCTGCTGTTCATGCTGCTGCCGGTGTTTCTTGCGATCGACCGCATCGAACCGGCGCTTTACGAGGCGGCACAGGATCTCGGCGCCAGCCGCTGGAGAGTCTTCACGCGTATCGTCCTGCCGATGAGCAAGCCCGGAGCGTTGTCCGGCGCGATCATGGTATTTTTGCTGACATTCGGCGCCTTCGTTACGCCGGCGCTGCTCGGCGGCGCAAGCGGCATCATGTATTCCAACGTCATTGCGGCGCAGTTCTTCGCCAACAACAATTGGGCGTTTGGCTCCGCGCTTTCGACGGTAATGACTGCGGTGGTCATCGCGTTTCTCGTGGGGTCGAGCCGATTCATCGGCCTGCGCGACGTGTTCCTCAGCCGCGCGGGAGATCGCCGGTGAGGGTGGCTCTCAAGCAGAGTCCATTGCAGGCGACGCTGCTGTGGGCCTATGCGGGCCTGATCTACCTCTTTTTGTACGCACCGGTCATCACGATCACGTTGCTCTCCTTCAACGACTCCCGCGTTGTTGGTCTCCCATTCAAGGGTTTCACGCTGCAATGGTTCGTCGTGGTGTTCACGCGGCCTGAACTCGTCACTGCCCTCGCCAACAGCCTCGTGCTCGGGATTGTCTCGGCAACCATCGGCGCGGCGCTGGCGACGTTGTTGGCGCTCGCTTTCCGCCGGCCGTTTCCGGCCAACGGACTCGTGTTCTATCTCATTATCGCGCCGATCGTATTGCCCGGGGTGGTCGCTGGCGTCATCCTGTTTGTGTTCTTCGGCTTGCTAAAGATTCCGCTTTCGCTCTGGACCACCGCGCTAGTCGCGCATGTGACCTGGGTGTTGCCCTTCAGCTTCCTGAGCCTTTATCCCGTCGTCCACCGCTTCGATCGCAGCCTCGAAGAGGCCGCAGGCGATTTGGGTGCGACGCGCGCCGTTGTGTTCCGCCGCATCGTGTTGCCGCTGATCCGTCCCGGCATCATCGCCGCGTGGCTGTTCGCGTTCAGCCTGTCGTTCGACGAATTTATCCGCACGCTTTTCCTCACAGGATACGAGCGCACGCTGCCGGTTCAGTTCTGGTACATGATCGTGGAATCGTTGTCGCCCGAAGCCCCGGCGATGGCGGTCGTCATCATCGTTGTCTCCGTGGTCACTTCGCTCGCCGGCGCGCTGGTCTCACGACGCAGCACCTGAGTGGCGCAGCTCTGCCTTGACAAGCGGAGGCGTCTGAATACCATCTTTCCATATACCGGTATAATGTTCCGATAATAGAAACGAGCATGGACAGTCACGCCTCGTCGTCCGTCGTCGATCCCATCACCGTCGAGATTATCCGTGAACGGCTGATCACCATCGTGCGTGAAATGCGCGGCAACATGCTGCGCGCCGCGTTCTCTTCGGCGGTCTGCGAACTGCACGACATGTCCTGCGCCATTCTTGACGATGCGGGTCAACTGCTCGCGCTGTCTGAAGGCGACAACCCACAGCACGTTTTCCCCATTATCTGGTCGGCCGAACAATTGCTCGCCAAGTTCAAGGGCGACATCCACCCCGGGGACATTTTCCTGCATAACGACCCGCTCACCGGCGGCACCCATCTCAATGACATTTGTGTCATCGCACCGCTCTTCATCGGCGACCAGATGGCGTTCCTGCCGGTGGTGCGTGTGCACTTCGAGGACGTCGGCGGCATGTCGCCCGGGAGCGTGTCCGCGGCGGCGACCGACACCTTCCAGGAAGGCGTTCGTATCCCGCTAATCCGCGCCTTCTCGAAAGGAAAGCGCGACAACGACCTGTTCGACGTGCTGCTTGCCAACATGAGAATCCCCGAGGAACGGGAAGGGGATTTCGAAGCGATGCTCGGCACAGCGCGCATCGCGCAGCGCCGCCTGGTCGCCTTGGTCGAGGAATTCGGGCTCGCGACCCAGCACGCCTGCAGCACGCAGCTTTTGGATCGTGCCGAGCAACGCATGCGCTCGCGGATCGCTGCCATTCCGGCGGCGTCCTACGAATATGAAATCGCGATGGATCCGCGCGGTGAGCAGGCGCAGCCGCTGATCATCCGCGCCAAGGTCGAAGTGAACGGCAGCGGCCTTCGCGTGGATTTCACGGGCACCTCGCCGCAGAACAAAGGCCCGTGGAATCTGGGGCCGTCAGGCGCACCCACCGGCGTGTTCATGGTGCTCAAGGCGTTGCTCGACCGCACCGGCCCGGTGAATTCCGGCACGTTCCGGCCGCTCGAAATTTTCACGCCGCCCGGATCGCTGCTGTGCCCCACGGAGCCCGTCGGCTTCGGTGGCATGGGCGATGTTCGGCGCAACCTCGAAATGGCGATTATGGGCGCACTGGCGCCAGTGATGCAGGACGCCATAACCGGCGAGACGAAAAGCACCGCAAATCAGATGGTCATCTCGGGTGCAAACATCAAAGACAAGCGCCCTTTCATCTTCTACGAAGCGCCTCCCGGCGGGACCGGCGGCTTCAAGGAGCATGACGGCAACGCCGCGCTGCGCACTTTCCTCGAGGGCGACTTCGGCTCGCTGCAATCGGTCGAGGCGATCGAGGCGAAATTCCCGCTGCGCGTCGAGCGGCTCGAATTACGCCCGAATTCCGGGGGATCTGGCCGTCGTCGCGGCGGACTTGGTTTTCGCCGCGAGATCCGCGTTTTGTGCGATGAGGCGAGTCTCACTGTGCTTTCGGACCGCAACGTGCTGCCGCCTTATGGCGTCCTTGGCGGCGAGGCCGGCGCGCCGAACAAGTTCTTCGTGCGGCGCGGCGACGCTGAAACGGTGCCGGGCGCTATTCCCGGCAAGATCGCCAACCATCCGCTCAAGAAGGACGATGTCGTTATCAGCGAAAGCAGCGGGGGCGGCGGCTTCGGCGATCCGCTTGAGCGTGACATCAGCGCTGTCGAAGCGGATTTGAGGCAGGGCTACATCGACGAGAGCCACGCCAAGAATATGTATGGCGTCGTGCACGCCAATGGCCGCGTCGATCGCGAGGCGACAGCGGCGCTGCGCAAAACCGCGAAGGCCGAACGCCGCACCTTCCGCACGGCGCGCTCGGACAGCTTGCGCGGGCCGGACGGGCTGCGCGTCTGCGGCCTTAACGCCGAGTCCGCCGGGAAAATTGGCGTCGCAACCGGCGACATTGTCGAAATCATCACCGGCAATGGCGCACCGCTGCGCTGCTGGGTACGGCTGGAAAAGGCAGCGCCAGCCGGCGCGGTCACATTGTCCGGAACTAGTCTCGGCCTTGCCGGTGTGGTTGAGAATGCGGAGGTGCGTCTGCGTCCCTTGCGAACGCCGGCCGGAGTGGCCGCTAAAATCTGGCGCGAGCGCTTGGAGGCCTTGGCATGATCCGCGTCGGTATCGATGTCGGCGGCACGTTCACCGACCTGGTGTGCGTTGACGAAGCGTCGGGCCGCATGACCGCGGTCAAGGTGCCTTCGACGACGGGCCGCGAGCATGACGGCTTCCTGGATGGTCTGCGCTCGCTTAAATCGGAAAAGCCGTTTGACCAGATCGTCCACGGAACGACGGTGGCAACCAATGCGCTGCTGCAAAAAAAGGGTGGCCACGTCGCGATGCTTTGCACGCGCGGATTCCGCGACGTGCTCGAGATCGGCCGCTGCATGCGCTACGCGCACGGCAGCCTGTTCGACTCGAAATTCGTCAAGCCATCGCCCTTGGTGCCGCGTGAGGCGCGCCATGAAATCAGCGAGCGCGTCGGTCCAGACGGCGCAGTCCTTACCGAAGTCAACACCGCCGAGATCGCGGCCACTATCGAGCGTCTGAAAAGCGAAGGCGCGCAGAGCATCGCCATTTGCTTCCTGAATTCCTACGCCAACAGCAAACACGAAGCCGCGGTCAAAGACGCGATCAGCAAGGCATTTCCCGATGCGCATGTCTGCACGTCCGTCGAGGTCCATCGTGGCCATCAGGAATTCGAGCGCTTCGCCACCACGGCGCTGAATGCGTTTCTGATGCCGCCGATGGCAAAATATCTTTCTGTTCTCGAAGCCTCTCTCGATGGCGCGAACATCGAGGCGCCGGTCCTCATCATGAGCTCATCGGGCGGCACGCTGTCGCCGTCGTCGGCGTCGCGTTTGCCGTTGCGCACGATCCTGTCGGGTCCGGTCGGCGGGGTCACGGCGTCCATCAATCTTGCCGCCGCGCTCGGCATTGATGATCTCATTACATACGACATGGGCGGGACCTCCACCGACGTGTGCGTCGTCCGCAAGGGTGAGGCGCTCACCACCGAGCAAGTGATTTTTGCGGGCTTGCCGGTGCGCGGCTCGATGCTCGAGATCAACACGGTAGGCGCCGGTGCCGGCTCGATTGCCCGCTGCGATGACGATGGCGCGCTTCTGGTTGGCCCGGAGAGCGCCGGATCGATTCCCGGCCCGGCCGCTTACGGAACGGGAAGCGGGCTTGCGACGGTGACCGATGCCAATCTGGTGTTGGGCCGGCTATCGCCGGAACGCGCGCTTGGCGGGCGGATCAGCCTGAACGTCGCCGAGTCACGAAAGGCGCTGGCGGCCGTGGCCGACGATGTCGGATCGCTGTCCGTCGAAGATCTTTCCGAAGGCGTTGTGCGCATCGCGGTTGCCAAGATGGCCGGCGCGATCCGCGAAATATCGGTTTCGCGTGGCCTCGATCCGCGCCGCTTCACGCTCGTCGCCTATGGCGGGGCGGGCCCGATGCACGGCGCGTTCGTCGCCGAGGAGCTTGGGATTTCCCGTGTTCTGGTGCCGCGATTGCCGGGTAATTTCTCCGCGATCGGCCTGCTGACGGCTGATTTGCGCTGGGATGCGAGCCGCTCGTTGTTTGCGCGGCTCGACGGCGCAGGCGTAACTGCGATCAAGGAAGCCGTGCAGGAGCTCAAGGACGAAGTCGTCGGCTATCTCAAGCGTGATGGCGCGCAGACCGAGCAGCTGTCGTTCGAAATCTACGTGCAGATGAACTATGTCGGCCAAGCTTCGTCGTTTTCGGTGCGCGCGACCGAAGAAGGCATCGCGATGGACCAGCTTCATAAAGCGTTCTTGCTGCAATATGAGGATCGCTACGGCCACGCCAATCCAGGCCGCCAGATCGCGGTCAGCGGTGTGCGCCTTGTCGCCGCTGCGGCGAGCAGGAAGCCGAACTTCGACGCCGCCACGCAGTCGGGGACGGCTGCGCCCTCGAAGGCGCGCAAAGTGTTTTTTCAAGGCAAGGAGCACGATTGTCCGGTGATAGAACGCGACGGCCTTGCATCCGGCAGTTCAAGGCTCGGCCCCGCGATCATCGAGGAGAGCGGCTCGACCACGGTCGTGCCCCCCGGCTGGACTATCG
>JAFBAG010000224.1 GCA_019247925.1 Pseudolabrys sp. | reverse complement strand
CTGGATTTCGACGGCGCAGGTCGCCAGCAAGATGCTCATTCTTGCGCGGACTGCCCCGGCCGGAAGCGGCAAAAAGACCGAAGGGCTGTCCCTGTTCTATACGGTGCTCGACCGTAAATATGTCGACGTGCGCGAAATCCCGAAGATGGGACGCAGCGCGGTCGATTCCAACGAACTCTTCATCGAGAAGCTTCCAGTACCGGTTGCCGACCGGATTGGCGAGGAGGGCAGGGGCTTTGAATACATCCTGCACGGCATGAATGCCGAGCGCGTGCTGATTGCCGCCGAGGCGGTGGGGTTGGGCCGCGCCGCGCTTCGCAAGGCGGCGACGTATGCGAAAGAGCGCATCGTGTTCGGCCGGCCGATCGGTCAGAACCAATCGATCCAGCATTCGCTAGCGAAAGCCTGGGCCGAGCTCGAAGCCGCGAACCTGATGGTGTTCAAGGCGGCGTCGCTTTACGACAGCGGGCAGAGTTGTGCGGCGGAGGCGAATGCCGGAAAATTTCTCGCCGCGGAAGCCGCGTTCAATGCCTGTGAAGCCGCGATCCTCACCCATGGCGGCATGGGCTACGCCAAGGAATTCCATGTCGAGCGGTATTTGAGGGAAGTCATGATCGCGCGGCTTGCGCCGGTATCGCCGCAGATGATCCTGAATTTCATCGCCGAGAAGGTGCTCGGTCTGCCGAAGAGCTATTAGGCTTCTTCCTTCACGTCTTCCCGCGCTTCATCGATCACCTTGCCGAGCGCGCGCAGCACCTTGTCGACCCCGTCGCGAGCCTGGGCTGAAATCACGAAGGGTGTCTGCTTGCACGCTTTTTTCAACTTCGCGGCTTGCGTCTTGATCATCGCCGGCGTCATCGCGTCTGACTTCGTCAGCGCGACGATCTCCGGCTTTTCATCAAGTCCGGCGCCATAGGCTTCGAGCTCTCGACGCACGACACGGTATGCTTCCGCAGGATCTTCGCTGGTCCCATCGACCAGATGCAGAAGCACGCGGCAGCGCTCGGTGTGGCCGAGGAAGCGGTCGCCCAATCCGGTGCCTTCATGCGCACCTTCGATCAGCCCCGGCAAGTCGGCGATGACGAATTCGCGGTCGTCGGAGCGCACCACGCCAAGCTGCGGGTGCAACGTCGTGAACGGGTAATCGGCAATCTTCGGCTTCGCGGCGCTGACGACGGACAGAAAGGTGGATTTTCCGGCGTTCGGCAATCCGATAAGGCCGGCGTCCGCGATCAGCTTGAGCCGCAGCCGCAGCGTCATCTCCTCGCCGGGTTCGCCCGGATTGGCCTTGCGCGGGGCGCGGTTGGTCGACGACTTGAAGCGCAGATTACCCCAGCCGCCATTGCCGCCTTTGGCGATCATCACCCGCTGCCCGACCTCGGTGAGGTCTGCGAGTAGCGTTTCGCCATCTTCCTCGTAGACCTGCGTGCCGACCGGCACTTTCAGCACGGCATCCTTGCCGCCCGCGCCGTGGCGGTCCTTGCCCATGCCATTGCCGCCGCGCTCGGCCTTGAAATGCTGCTGGTAGCGATAGTCGATCAGCGTGTTGAGGCCGTTGACCGCTTCGACATAGACATCACCGCCCTTGCCGCCGTCGCCACCGGATGGACCGCCGAATTCGATGAATTTCTCGCGGCGAAACGCCGCGCAGCCGTTTCCGCCGTCACCGGACTTTATGTACACCTTGGCTTCGTCGAGGAATTTCATCGCGTCTATCGTCGCTTCGCGGTCGTGGTTTGCGCGTATATACCCATCGCCGGAATGAAATCACAGCCCGCCAAAACCCTTCGTTTAGCGCTGTCGCGCTCCTCCAACCTGGCTGGCATCGCGCTGATGCTGATCGGCATCTTCTTCTTCGCGCTCAATGACGCGATGGGGAAGTTCCTGATCGCGACGTTCTCGGTCGGCCAAATTCTGCTCATCCGCAGCGCCGCGGCGCTGGTCATCCTGATTCCCTTCATCTGGAAGGAGGGCTGGACGCCGTTCCGGAAAGCGCCGCGGCCTTGGCTGCAATTCTGGCGGCCGGTCTTCGCGACTTTCGAGGTGGCGGCGTTCTACTGGGCGCTGCAATACATGTCGCTCGCGGACGTGATGACGTTTTATCTCGCAGGGCCGATCTACGTCACCGCGATGTCGCCGTTTCTTCTCGGCGAGACTGTCGGCTGGCGGCGCTGGGTCGCGGTTTGCGCCGGATTCGTCGGGGTGATGATCGCGCTCAACCCGACCGCAGCGTCGCTGACCCCGGCGGCCTTTGTCGCCATCGCTGGCAGCCTGGCGTTTTCGATCCTGATGATCCAGACGCGGCTGGTGCGCGGCACCTCGGATACCGTGCTGATTACCACGCAAACGGTCGGGGCGCTGGTGTTCGGCGCCATCGTCGCGCCGTTTCAGTGGGTGCCGATGAGCGGGTGGGACACTTGGCTGCTGCTTCAGCTTGGCGTCGTGGCGATGGTTGCGCATATGTGCATCAACCGCTCGCTCAAGGTCGCGCCCGCATCGGTCGTGGTGCCTTACCAGTACACGACGATCGTGTGGGCGATCGTGCTGGGCTACATTTTCTTTGGCGACATTCCGAGCGTGACGATGGTGATCGGCGCTTCGACCATCATCGCCGCCGGCATCTACATCTTCGTGCGCGAACAGCGGCTGGCGAAGCAGACGAGCTTCGCCGAACCGCCATAACGCGCCGTCACATCACCCGCTTCGACGGGTGCCATGCCTTGATCGCCGACCAGATGCCGCGTTCGAGCCGAAAGCGGTCGATCGGCGCCGACGACTTGATCGCGTTGATCCGGTAGAGGCCGACGCCGGTCCACTGGAACCCGCACTTCTCCAGGACGCGGCGCGAAGCCGGGTTCGTGACCCGCGCGCCGGCGTTGAGCAGATCGTGGCCGAGCGTGTCGAAGGCGTAGTCGATCACCGCATGCAGCGCCTCGGTGGCATAGCCCTTGCCCCAGTAAGGGACGCCGAGCCAATAGCCGAGCTCCGGTGCATCGCCATCCATGATGGTCACGCCGCACGCGCCGAGAATGCTGCCTTTGTCCGCGCCATTGCGCGCCGTCACCAGGAACACGGATTCCTTGTCGCTCGCGTTCGCCCCGCCGATAAATCCTTTGGCATCCGCAAGTTTGTAGGGATGCGGAATACGCGCGGTGTTCTCGGCGATGCGGCGATCGTTAGCGAGCGCTGCAACGGCTTTAGCGTCCTCGAGGCGCGGCGCGCGCAAAGTCAGCCGCGTGGTCTCAAGGACGGGAATACATCCTTCCCGGAATTCGCCTCTCGGTAGTTGCTCACAGAGTGTCATCGCCCAGCTCCTTTATGCTTTCTCTCGTTTCCAAAAGCATCGAGGGGGAGCCGGTCACCCGTCTCCCCCTCTCAGAGCCCACAAGGCCCCGCCGGATCGACTAGGTGACCGGCGGACCTCGATATGTGTCCACCGTCTTACTCGGCCGCAGCCTCCGTTGCCGGAACTACCGAAACGAAAGTGCGGCCCTTGGCTTTATTCGCGAACTGAACTTTCCCATCGACGAGCGCAAACAACGTGTGATCCTTGCCCATGCCTACGTTACGGCCGGCATGCCACTTGGTGCCGCGCTGGCGCGCAATGATGTTGCCGGCGAGCACGATCTCGCCGCCATAGGTCTTCAGGCCGAGCCGGCGACCCGCGGAGTCGCGCCCGTTTCTGGAAGAACCGCCTGCTTTCTTATGCGCCATAGCTACTCTCTCGAATTCTGAAGGAACTCATACACCGATTCCGTGAAGGAATCATCTCACTTCTTCTTACTTTTTCGCGGCGGCAGCCTTGCCCTTTGTTGCCGGGGTCGCCCGCTCCGCCGATGTTTTATTACGGGTGGACTTCTTTTCCGGCGCGGCTTCCGCCTTCGGCTTGGCTTCGCGCTTTGGCCGCGGCGGCGCCTTGTCCGACGGCTTCTTGCCGTCGAGCAGAATCTCGGTGATGCGGATCACCGAGAACTCATGGCGATAGCCGCGCTTGCGGCGCGAATTCTTGCGGCGCCGCTTCTTGAAGGCGATGACCTTGTCACCGCGCTCATGGGCCAGCACCTCGCCGGCGACGCTCGCGCCGGACACGGTCGGCAGACCGATTTGCGGCTTGTCGCCGCCATGGGCGAGAACCTCACCAAAGGTGACGATCTCACCCGGATTCTTCTCGACCCGGTCGATCCGGATCACATCTTCGGCCACGACGCGGTACTGCTTCCCGCCGGCTTTGATGACTGCGAACATCGTTCTTTTCCTTGTGTTCGTTTCCGATCTCGCACGATTGCGGAGCGGCTTCTTTCAGTCGGATTGTTTGTGTTTTGAGGGGCTTAGCCCCGCAAACGCTACGCGGCCCAAAAGGGCCGCGCGGGCAGGGTTATGGCCCCCAAGGGGGGATGAGTCAAGAAATCAGCGGGTTTGAGGCTGCGCCCAAATGCCCGTTAAGCGTCTGATTTCGTGGTTTCCGCCGCTTTGGACCAGGCGCCGGTCTCGGCTTCGCCATTCTGCGCCAGCCGATAGCCGACGCCGAGTTCCGTCACCAGGATGCGCGGCGTATTGGGATCCGGCTCGATCTTCTGGCGCAGCTTGCGCACGAAAATGCGCAAGTAATGCGTATCGTGCACGTGGATTGAGCCCCACACTTCTTTCAAGAGATGCTGATGGGTCACGACATTGCCCGCGTGCTGGGCCAGCACCTGCAGCAGCCGATATTCCTTCGGCGTCAATGTCAGCCGCTGATCGTTGAGCGTGACGGTGCGGGTCGCGAGATCGATCGACAGCGGCCCTACCACGACGATGGGCTCTCCGCTCTGCGCGCGCATCTGGCGGCGCAGCGCGACGCGCACGCGGGCAAGCAGCTCGGCCATGCCGAACGGCTTGACGACATAGTCATCGGCGCCGGCCTCGAGAACCTGCACCTTCTGCGCTTCATGGGAGCGCACGGACAGTACGATGATGGGAACGGTGGACCATGCGCGGATGCGCTCGACCACCTCGGCGCCATCCATGTCGGGCAGATTCAAATCGACGATGACCATGTCGATAGGCTGCAGCGTCGCGCTCTTGAGGCCCTCGGCGCCGGTGCCGGCCTCGTGCACGACGAAGCCGTTGAGTTCGAAGCCCGCGCGCAAGAAGCGCCGGATCTGGATTTCATCGTCGATGATGAGAACGACAGGGGCGAGATCACTCATCGGCTTCACTTTCCATCTGGTTCTCGGCGCTGACTTTCACCGGAAGCGCGATCGACATGCGCGTACCGTGGCCCGCGCCGGCGCTTTCGGCGACGATGCGGCCGCCATTGGCGGCGACGAAAGAGCTGGCGATCCAGAGGCCAAGCCCCGAGCCGCTCGTTGTGGTCAAATGCCGCTCGCCGCGGAAGAAGCGGTCCCAGATCCGCTCCTTTTCCTGCGAGGTCAGGCCCTGGCCTTCGTCACTGACGCTGATGAGCACTTCGCCATCGCTCGCGCGCGCGCTAACGGCGATGGTCGAAGTGGGGGCTGAATACTTCACGGCATTGTCGAAAATCTGCACCAGCGATTGCTGGACGAGAACCGGATCCACGTGGATGAGCGGCAGATCGGCCGGCAAGTCCACAGTCAGGCGATGGCCTGATAGACGCCGCTCGCAGCGTTGCACGGCTGAATTGACGATGTCGGCGACATCGGCCCACTCAGCGCGCGGGTTGATGCCGTCGCTGGAGATGCGGCTCGCATCCAGAAGGTTCTGGATGTCCTGATTGAGGCGTTCGGCTTCGTTGCGCACGTCATAGATCAGCGCCTTGAGCTTTTCCTCGCCGTTGAGGGCCGGCGCCGATCCGATCACCGTCGCGGCCCCCATGATCGAAGCCAGCGGGGTGCGCAATTCGTGACTGACCGAGCCGATCAAGGCTTCGCGCAGCCGATCGGTTTGCGAGCGCATGCGCGCTTCGCTGATAGCGTGAGCGACGCCGAGGCGCTCGAGGGTCGCGGTAGCGTCCGCCAGCACCGCGTCGACGCGCACCCGCAATTCATTGACTGTCGCGCGGTTCTCGTGGCCGAGCTTGATGGCAATCACCCCGAATTCCAGAGTCTTCGGAGATACGGCATGAACGAGCCAGACTTCGCCGGTCTCGGTATTGACCGGAACGCTGGCATTCATCTCGCGCGTGCCTGCCGCGATTTCGCCCGCCGCGACCCGCACTTTATCGGGCACTATGACGCCTTCGCGCCGGCCGCTGCCGCTCAGCGCATCGCGCGCGGATGCAAACAGCGCCACCTTGCGCTGGAGGATCGAGGCGAGATGTTCCTGAATGGCGGCGTGGATGTCCGAGACGTCATAGGCGACGGCAAGCCGCCGCGAAAACGCGTAAAGGTCGCGCAGATCGATTTCACGCTGCCGCGAGCGCTCGAGCTCGCGTTTGAGCCGGGTGGCGAGATGGCTGATGACGACGGCGACGAAGATGAACAGCGCCAGTGTCACCACTTCTTGGGTATCGCGGATGGCGAAGCTGTAGATCGGCGGATAGAAAAGGTACGACGAGGCGCCAGCGCCCAAGAGCGCCGCGACCACTGCGGGAATTATGCCCCAACGCGCCGCGGCAATGACGACCGGGATGATGAAGATGACATCGCCATCAGCGAGCGCGGTTTTGACGACGAAGAAGAGCAAGGCCGCGGCGAACGCGGCGGTGAGCAGCGTCGCATAGGCGACGCCGCGCAGCTCTTTGACAAGTCGTGCCTTCGACCAGGATCGGAACACGCCACTTCCCCTGCGGGCAGGATACGCCGCCGCGGCCTTGTTTGTCTTGGTTGCGTTGGCTAGATAGCGCCAGTCGCCACCGCGGATTTTCGAGATTTTAAGGCTTCGGAGAGGTGGCAGAGTGGTTGAATGCACCGCACTCGAAATGCGGCATACGGGCAACCGTATCGGGGGTTCGAATCCCTCCCTCTCCGCCAAAAA
>JAFBAG010000157.1 GCA_019247925.1 Pseudolabrys sp. | reverse complement strand
TTGCCGCCCGCGCCCGGCTTGTTCTCGATCACAAACGAATGCTTGTGCTTGGCCTGCAATTTGTCGGCGATCACGCGCATGACGAGATCGGGTGTCGAGCCGGGCCCAAAAGGCAC
Organism: Pseudolabrys sp.; assembly: GCA_019247925.1. Classification (GTDB taxonomy): domain Bacteria; phylum Pseudomonadota; class Alphaproteobacteria; order Rhizobiales; family Xanthobacteraceae; genus Pseudolabrys. The sequence continues at coordinate 10,951 of JAFBAG010000157.1, read as the reverse complement.
CACGATCCGTACGGTCTTTGAAGGCCATTCCTGTGCCTGCGCGCAGGGCGCGGCAATCGCGGCGAGCAGTGCCAGAACCACGCGCAAGCGCATTTCGCGCCTCCCTTGGTCGTCTTGCTTTGGCCGCTGCTATCGCTTCTACTCATCGCCCGCAAGGTCTCGCAGGCTTCCCTTATGGGTCTCGTCGTTCTTATTGCCGGCTTGGTGCTTTTTCTCGGGGCGCACACCTTCGTCACCGCGCGGGAAGCGCGCACCGCGGCCATCGCGCGGCTCGGCAAGGCCTATTGGCTGGTGTTCGCGCTTGTGTCGCTCGCCGGTGTGGTCCTGATCGCTTACGGATTCTATCTCTATCGCGCCGGCGGCTATATCGAGATCTGGTCGCCGCCGCGTTTCATGCGGCACATCGCTATCGGCCTGATGCTGCCTGCGATCATCCTGATTACCGCGGCTTATTTGCCCGGTCATATCAAGGCCTGGGCCAAGCATCCGATGCTGGCCGGCGTGAAGCTCTGGGCGTTCGCGCATTTTCTCGCCAATGGCGATCTCGGTTCGCTGCTGCTGTTCGGCGCGTTTCTCGCCTGGGGCGTCTATGCACGGATCGCCGTCAAGAAACGCGAGGCGCGCGGCGAAGTCACCACAACGCGCGCAGTCGATCGCGGCTGGACCAACGACATTATCGCGGTCGCCTTGGGGACCGTGATCTATCTCGCCTTCGCCTACGTTTTCCATCCGGTGCTGATCGGCGTGCCGGTGTTCGGGGTCTGAGCGCGTGTCCCTCCAAGACGACGTCAAACGCCTGACGGCGCCGGACATTCTCGCCCGCAAAGGGGGCGACCCCATCGTCATGCTGACGTCCTATCACGCGCACACTGCGGGCCTCGTCGACCAGTATTGCGACGTCATTCTTGTCGGCGACTCGCTCGGAATGGTGATGCACGGCATGGAAACAACCGTGCCGGTGACCCTCGACATGATGATCCTGCAAGGCCGCGCGGTGATGCGCGGCTCGAAGCGGGCGCTGGTGGTCGTCGACATGCCGTTCGGCAGTTACGAGGCCTCGCGCGAACAGGCCTTCCATGCGGCGGTGCGCGTGCTGAAGGAAACCGGCTGCGGCGCCATCAAGATCGAGGGCGGCCGGCGCATGGCCGAGACCATCGCTTTCCTGGTCGAGCGCGGCGTGCCGGTGATGGGCCACGTTGGGCTCACACCGCAGTCGATCAACACGATCGGTTCGTTCCGCGCTCAAGGACGTGACGAACGCGACTGGCCGCGCATTGAGGACGATGCACTTGCGGTGGCTCAGGCCGGAGCGTTTTCGGTCGTGATCGAGGCGGTCGCGGAGCCGCTCGCCCGCAAGATTACGCAGGCCGTCGGCATTCCGACGATCGGCATCGGTGCGAGCCCCGCTTGCGACGGCCAGGTTCTTGTCTTGGAAGATATGCTCGGCCTGTCACCCCGCGTGCCGAAGTTCGTCAAACGTTACGGCGATATCGGCCCTGGCATCGGCAAGGCGATCGAGGATTACGCCAAGGATGTCCGTGCGCGGCGTTTTCCGGGCGCCGAACATACCTACGGGATGAAAACCAAAAAGCTCTGAACGGCGCGGCTTTCTGGCTTGCGGGCGCGAGTTTTGCCTTGCCCGCGCCACATCGTTAGGTTACGCCGCGCCTTCAGAAGGGGCGTCATCGCGGGCCAAATCCGCGGCGTTGGAGCGGGTTTTGAGCGATATTTTCCACGAGGTCGACGAAGAAGTCCGCCGCGAGCAGCTCAAGAAGCTGTGGGCGCGCTGGGGCAATTACATCGTCGCGCTGGTCGTGTTGATCGTTGCCGGGGTCGCCGCGTGGCGCGGTTATGAATATTACGTCGCGCAAAAAGCCGCGCAGGCCGGGGCTGAATTTGAGGCTGCGGTGCAGCTCTCGGAAGCAGGCAAGCGCGTCGAAGCGGAAGCTGCCTTCACCAAGATCGGCAATGAAGCGCCGGCCGGCTATCGCGGCCTTGCGCGGCTGCGGGCTGCCGCCGAACTGGCGCATCGCGATCCGAAAGCCGCGGTCGCCGCCTATGATACGATTTCTGCGGACAGCTCGCTCGGCATCGCGTTGCAGGATCTCGCCGGTTTGCGCGCCGCGATGCTGCTCGTCGACATCTCGCCATTCACCGAAATTCAGCGCCGCCTCGAAGTCCTCGCGCAGGGCGGACGTACTTTCCGTCACACCGCACGGGAAATTCTGGCGCTGTCCGCCTGGAAAGCCAATGATGCCGCCGCGGCGCGCCGGTATGTTGATATGATCACGGCGGACAGCGAGTCCCCCGCCGGAACGCGCGCGCGGGCCGAGGTGATCTCCGCGCTAATCGCTTCGGGCGGCAATAGCTGAGGTTGGATCCGATGCAACGCCTGCGACCCATTTTCATGGCTGGTGCGCTATTCGGCGCCGCGCTTGTCCTTTCCGGCTGCGAGAGCGTGGGCGACGCCTTCGAGAAATTCGATATTTTCAACCTGGCTGAAAAGCGAAAGCTGCAGGGCGAGCGCAAGGCGGTATTCCCCGAGGGCGTGCCCGGCGTCTCTCAAGGCGTCCCGCCGGACCTGATGAAGGGCAATCAGCCGCCGCCCGAACTGGAGCCTCAGGTCGCCACCGCGCCGCCGGCGGCGCCCGAGCCTGCCAAGTCTGCTGTGCCGCCTGCGGGCGGGCCGCGCAAGCCTGTGGTGCGCGAGCGGCCGACGCGGCTCACCGTGCAGCCGCAGCGGCAGAAGCCGCAACAGCAGGAAACGCAGGACGAGCCGGCGCAGCAAACGCCGCAGCAGCAAGCTCCCGCTTGGCCGAGCGCCCCGCCGTCCGGCACATTCCAGCGCTGATCGGTATCCCGGCGCTCGCGCTTTGCGCTATGAGTGCCGCCCATGAGCTTCACCCTCGCCATTGTCGGCCGTCCGAACGTCGGCAAATCGACGCTGTTCAACCGTCTGGTCGGCCGCCGCCTGGCGCTGGTCGATGACCGGCCGGGCGTCACGCGCGATCGCCGCGAAGGCGAAGGCCGCCTCGGCGATCTGTCCTTCAAGGTGATCGACACGGCCGGGCTCGAGCAATCGGCGCCCGACAGCCTGACGGGCCGCATGCGGGCACAAACCGAAACGGCGATCACGCAGGCCGACATCATCCTGTTCCTGATCGATGCGCGGGCCGGGCTCACCGGTGGCGACCGCGCCTTCGCCGAGATGGCGCGCAAGTCCGGCAAGCCGGTCGTGGTTGTCGCCAATAAGAGCGAGAGCAGGGCGGGCGAGGCGGGCCGGCTTGAAGCCTATTCGCTCGGCCTGGGCGAGCCCGTCGCAATTTCCGCCGAACATAACGAGGGCATGCCCGACCTCTACGATGCGTTGCGCGCAGCGGCGCCGGAGCTTACCGCACCGCCTGCCGACCAAGATGCGGAAGAAGTTAAGGCATGGACGCGGCCCATCCGTGTCGCGATCATCGGCCGGCCTAATTCCGGCAAGTCGACCTTGATCAACCGGCTCATCGGCGAAGAGCGGCTTTTGACCGGCCCGGAAGCGGGCCTCACGCGCGATTCCATTGCCGTCGACTTCGAATGGCAAGGCCGCCGCTTCCAGCTCTTCGACACAGCCGGCTTGCGCCGCAAGTCGCGTGTCGACGAGAAGCTCGAAAAGCTCTCGGTTGCGGACGCGCTCAACGCCATCCGCTTCGCCGAGGTCGTGGTTGTACTGGTCGATGCGGCGCAAGCCTTCGAGGAGCAGGATCAGCGCATCGCGCATCTCGCCGAGGAAGAAGGCCGCGCGGTCGTGCTGGCGGTCGGCAAATGGGATTTGGTGGAGAAAAAAGCCGGCGCGATCAGCAAATTCCGCGAGACCGCAGAGTGGAAGCTGGCCCAGCTCAAGGGCGTGCCGCTCGTGGCGGTGTCGGGACTCACCGGAGAAGGCTTGGACCGCCTGATGCAGGCGGTGCTTGATGTCTATGCCGTCTGGAACAAGCGCGCACCCACCCACGCGCTCAACGAGTGGCTTGAGCAGGCACTATCCGCCAATCCGCCGCCGGCGGTCTCGGGACGGCGTCTCAAGATCAACTACATCACCCAGCCGAAGGCGCGGCCGCCGACCTTCGTCCTATTTTGCACCCGGGCCGATGCGGTACCCGAAGACTACAAGCGCTATCTGATCAACAGCCTGCGCGAGACCTTTGATTTGCCCGGCACGCCGATCCGGCTCACGTTGCGCGAGAAGGCCAATCCATTCGCGGGCCGCGCGAAAAGGAAGCACTAGGCCGGCGCGCGGAACGACAGCAGCGCCTTGTTGCGGAAGTCGTACATTTTGCCGGTGTCGGTGAAGTTTGGCAGGCACAGCGGCACGATCTCGCGCGCGACCTCTTCCGGAGTGGGGAGCGTCATCGGATCTTCCCCCGGCATGACGTAGGCCCGCATCTTCGTGCGGGTCGGGCCCGGCGAGAACAGATTGACGCGGATTTTTGTGGCCGTCGTTTCATTCGCGTAGGTGCGTGCAATGGCTTCGAGCGCCGCCTTCGACATCGCATAGACGCCGCGATAGGCGCGCGTGTTGTGCGCGGTGCCTGACGTCATGAACACAACGCGACCGGCATCGGAGCGCTGCAACAGCGGGTCCATGGTCCTAATGAGTTGCCAGTTCGCGGTCACGTTAACGGCAAGGACATTGTCCCAGTCCTTCGGCTCGATATGGCCGAGCGGGGATGAGGCGCCCGCGACGCCGGCATTGCCGACCATGACATCGAGTTTGCCAAAGCGTTCGTTGATCGCCAGAGCGAGGCGGGCGATGCCTTCGCTGTCCTTGAGATCGAGCGGCACCAAGGTCGCGCTGCCGTCGGCCGCCATGATCTTGTCGTCGAGTTCTTCGAGCCCGCCGACGGTGCGCGCGACCGCGATCACATGCGCGCCGGCTTTTGCGAGCTCAAGCGCCAACGCCGCGCCAATGCCACGCGAAGCGCCGGTGACGAGCGCGATGCGGTCGGCGAGCGGCTTACTCATGCAGGCAGTTTAAAGGGTCAGACGGCTTCGGACAGCAGCGACAATTGCTGCGGCGAGGAGCCTTTGGCGGCCTGGTCGGTCAGCGGTGTCGGATAATCGCCGGTGAAGCAATGGTCGGTGAACTGCGGGCGTTCGGCATTGCGGCCCTTTTCGCCCATCGCGCGGTAGATTCCGTCGACCGACAGGAAGGCGAGCGAATCCGCGCCGATGAACTTGCGCATGCCTTCGAGATCATGGGTCGCGGCAAGGAGCTTGTCGCGCTCCGGCGTGTCGATGCCGTAGTAATCGGGATGGGTAATCGGCGGCGAAGCGATGCGAAAATGCACTTCCGTCGCCCCGGCATCGCGCATCATCTGCACGATCTTGCGCGAGGTCGTGCCGCGCACGATCGAGTCATCGACCAGCACGATCCGTTTGCCGCCAACGACCGCCCGGTTCGCCGAATGCTTCATGCGCACGCCCTGGTCACGAATGGCCTGGGTCGGCTGAATGAAAGTGCGTCCGACATAGTGATTGCGGATGATGCCAAGTTCGAAAGGAATGCCGGCTTCCTGTGCGAAGCCGACGGCTGCGGGAACGCCGGAATCCGGCACCGGCACGATCACATCCGCTTTAGCCGGTGCCTCGCGCGCCAGTTCGGCGCCCATCGCCTTGCGCACGTCGTAAACGTGGCGGCCGCCAACGATCGAATCCGGCCGCGAGAAATAGATGTATTCGAAGACGCAGGGCCGCGCCGCCATTGGCGGGAACGGCTTGTGCGAATGCGCGCCATCTTCGTCGAAGATCACGACTTCGCCATTCTCGACATCGCGGACATATTTCGCGCCGATAATGTCGAGCGCGCAGGTCTCGGAAGCCAGGATCGGGCAGCCATCGAGCTTGCCGATCACCAGCGGGCGGATACCGAGCGGATCGCGCGCGCCGATGAGCTTCTTGTTGGTCAGCCCGACGAAGGCGTAGGCGCCTTCGAGCTGGCGCAGTCCCTCGATGAATCGATCGACAAAGCGGTTGCGGGTCGATTTCGCGACCAGATGCAGGATGACCTCCGTATCGGTAGTCGACTGCATCATCGCGCCTTCGCGCACCAGTTCGCGGCGCAGCGTCAGGCCGTTGGTGAGATTGCCGTTATGGCCGATGGCGAAGCCGCCGGCATTGAGTTCGGCGAAGAGCGGCTGCACGTTGCGCAGAATGGTTTCGCCGGTCGTCGAATAGCGCACATGGCCGATCGCCGACGTGCCCGGCAGACGGTCGATGACGTCGCGGCGGCTGAACGTGTCGCCGACGAGACCGAGCCGGCGCTCGGAATGGAAACGCTTGCCGTCGAAGGCGACGATGCCGGCGGCTTCCTGGCCGCGGTGCTGCAGGGCATGAAGGCCGAGCGCGGTAATCGCCGCGGCATCCGGATGGCCGTAGATGCCGAACACGCCGCACTCCTCGCGCAGGCGGTCCGCATTGGGATCGAAGGCGTCGCCTGGCGAATTGCGCGTTTCAGCCGTGGTCATCTAACGAATGACTCCTTGCGGACGAAGCTCGCCACGCCGTTCCGGCGCGCCGTCTGGCGGCTCCTGATCTTCAGGCTTGGGACGCCGCAGCCGCTTCAAGATGGTGCTTTCGGGGTCATCCGGCAACATCGACATCAGCCATTGTCCAGTGCTTTGTAGCACCACTTTGGATTTGGCCGATTTCACCCATTCAGGCTGGCTGCGATCGGGAACCAGCCAGGCAAAAAACAGAAATGCCACGACCACAATGATGAGGCCGCGGCCAAGACCGAACAGAAAACCGAGCGTGCGGTCTAACGCGCCGACGCGGCTATCGAGAATCATGTCTGATATGCGAACCGTGATGATCGACACGACCAGCAAGGTCAGCAGAAACACGCCGACCACGGTGATTCCCGCCGCCACCATGTCGGAATTGACGTACTGCTTCACGATCGGCAGCAGCCGCGGATAGGCGTAGAGCGTCGCGAGAGCCGCGAGGCCCCAAGCCGCGATGGACAGAATTTCGCGCATGAAGCCGCGAATCATCGCCAGGAGCCCGGAGATCAGCATCACCGCGAGCAGCAAGATGTCGAGGAGCGTGATCGGCAAGGCCTTATTCCTGGGCGGCCCGCTGCGCTGGGCCGTTCGGTGAGGGTGTATAGCCGCCTGTCATGGTCCCGTCACCCGCCTTTTGCGCGCTTTTCCTGCGCTCCGCGCGCCGCAATATCGGCCACTAATGTGGTCAGGCTGCCGATCTCGGTGAGTTTCATGCCCTCGCCGCCATCGCGGGCAGAATCGGGAACCACAGCGCGCAGGAAGCCGAGCTTCGAGGCTTCCTTGAGCCGCGCCGCGCTCTGGGCCACCGGACGGATCGCACCGGAGAGCGAGACCTCGCCGAAATAGACGGCGTCTGCCGGGAGCGGGGCATGCGCCAGCGAGGATACGAGCGCCGCCGCCGCCGCAAGATCGGCCGCAGGCTCATTGATCCGAAGCCCGCCGGCGACATTGAGGTAGACGTCGTGGCCGCCGAGATTGACGCCGCAGTGGGCCTGCAGCACCGCCAGCACCATCGACAGCCGGCTTTGGTCCCAGCCAACCACGGCGCGGCGCGGGGTGCCGAGCGTCGTCGGGGCGACCAGCGCCTGGATTTCAACGAGCAGCGGCCGCGTGCCTTCGATGCCGGCGAATACCGCCGTGCCGGGAGAACCCAGATCGCGCTCGGAGAGGAACAGCTCGGATGGGTTCGCCACTTCGCGCAGTCCGAGCCCGGTCATCTCGAACACGCCGATCTCGTCGGTGGGCCCGAAACGGTTCTTGACCGCGCGCAGGATGCGGAACTGGTGCGAGCCTTCGCCCTCGAACGACAGCACGGCGTCGACCATGTGTTCGACGACGCGCGGCCCCGCGATCTGACCGTCCTTCGTGACGTGGCCGACAAGAATAACGGCGGCGCCCGATTTCTTGGCGTAGCGGATCAGCATCTGCGCCGAGCCGCGCACTTGCGTGACCGTGCCGGGCGCCGAATCGACCACTTGCGTCCACATCGTCTGGATCGAGTCGATGATGACGAGACGCGGCGTCTTTCCCTCGGACAAGGTCGCAATAATATCCTCGACGGATGTTTCGGATGCGAGCTCGACAGGCGCGTTGGAAAGGCCAAGCCGCTCTGCGCGGAGCCGCACTTGGGCCACGGCCTCTTCGCCGGAGATATAGACCGCGCGGTGCCCTGCGAGCGCCAGCTTCGCCGCGGCCTGGATCAGGATCGTCGATTTGCCGATGCCGGGATCGCCGCCGAGCAGAATGGCGGAGCCGCGCACGAAGCCGCCGCCGGTGACGCGATCGAATTCGGCGACACCGCAGGGCAGACGCGGCGCGTCATGCGTCTCCCCGGCCAGCGGCTCGAGGGCAAATGTACGCCCTTTGCCAGGGCGACGACCGCCCGCCGCTGCCGGCGCCGTGCCGCCTTCCTCGACGATCGTATTCCATTCGCCGCAGGCCTCGCATTTGCCCTGCCAGCGCCCATAGGCGGCGCCGCAATTCTGGCAAATGAAAGAGAGGCTGCGCTTCGAAGCCATCACGATACCCGGTAGAGGCGATGGTAACGCCGGCCTAGGCTGGTCAAAACTTCGTAGGCGATGGTGCGCGCGTGCGCGGCAAAATCATCGAGCGCGATCTCGTCTCCGATCAGGATCGCCTCGTCGCCGCGCTTGACCGCGCCGTCGGCAAGATCGGTGATGTCGATTGTGAGGAGGTCCATCGAAACGCGCCCCGCGATAGGGCAGGGCTTGCCCGCGAGGATGACCTGCGCGCCTGGCTTCTCGTCCGAGGCGCTCGCGGCGCGGAGATAACCGTCGGCATAGCCGACAGCGACGACCGCCACCTTGGTCGGGCGTTTTGCGATCCAGCCAGCGTCATAACCGACCGATTCATTGCGCTGCACGCTGCGCACCCCTACGACTTTGCCGCGCAGATCGATTGTGGCGCGCATCGGATTATTCTTGCCGGGCGTGGGATTGACGCCGAATAGCGCCGCGCCCGGGCGCACCATGTCGCAATGGGCATTCGGGCCAAGGAAAATCCCGGATGAATTGGCAATCGACGAGGCGATGCCGCGATAGAGGACGCGAATTTCCCGAAACAGCTTGAGCTGCTTGTCATTGAGCGGATGGTCGGGAACCTGCGCGGCCACCAGATGGCTCATCAACAAGGTGATGCCGTGGTTCTCGGCGCGGATCCGGCTGGCAATCGCTGCCGCTTCATTGGGCGTCACGCCGAGGCGATTCATGCCGGTGTCGACATGAAGCGCCGCGCCGCCGCGCCAGTTATGCGACGAGACGAAGGCGTCCCATTCGGCGAGCTCGACGAGGCTGCCAATGACCGGCCGGACATTGATCGCGGCAAAGCTCGCCGCCGTGCCGGGTAGCAAGCCGTTGAGTACATAGACCGCTGCCGACTGCGTGACGTGGCGCAGCCGGCGCGCCTCCGACAGATCGGCGACAAAAAACGTCGTGCAGCCGGCCTTCTCCAGGGCGGGGGCGACGCGCTCGATGCCGCACCCATAAGCGTCGGCCTTAATCACCGCCGCGCATTCCGCGGGTAGGGCGCGCCGCATGAGAGCGCGCCAGTTAGCGGTGATCGCCGTCAGGTCGATGGTCAGCGTGCCGCCAGCCTCGTCAGCCGCCGGACCTTCCGCGACCAGGCCTTCGGCGACCGGCGCCGCCGCGGTTTTAAGGTCAACACTGGGGAGTTCGCGCGCCATCGATGAGAGCCCTTGGCCTCGGTCATAGCTCCCCGCGAATACGCCGTCCAATGGCCTCAGTCGACCCGCTGAGGGACCTGACTGTCACGCGCCAGGGACGAGAAGCGGGTGAACTGAGCGTCGAATTGCAGCTCGACCGTGCCGGTCGGGCCGTGGCGCTGCTTGCCGATAATGACCTCGGCCTTGCCGGCAACCTTGTCGCCTTCCGCCATCCATTCCGCCATTTTCTCGCGGTTGGAATCGAGCGGCTTGCGCATCTGGTGGTAGTACTCCTCGCGAAAGACGAACATCACGACGTCGGCGTCCTGCTCGATCGAGCCGGATTCGCGAAGGTCCGAAAGCTGCGGCCGCTTGTCGTCGCGGCTTTCAACTTGGCGCGAGAGCTGCGACAGCGCGAGCACCGGCACGTTGAGCTCTTTCGCCAGGGCCTTGAGCTTGGTGGTGATCTCGGTGATTTCCTGCACCCGGTTTTCCGACGACCGGCGCGTCGAGCCGGACAAAAGCTGCACGTAGTCGATGACGAGGAGATCGAGCCCGCGCTGGCGCTTGAGCCGCCGCGCGCGCGCCGCGAGCTGGGCGATCGACAAGCCACCGGTATCGTCGACGAAGAAAGGCAGGCCTTGCAGCTCGATCGAATGGTCCTTGATGCGCTCGAATTCCGCTTCGCTGATCCCGCCGCGGCGGATCGCGGAGGACGAAATTTCAGCCTGCTCCGAGATAATGCGGGTGGCGAGCTGTTCCGACGACATTTCGAGGGAGAAGAAGCCGACGATGCCGCCATTGGCAGTCACTGTATGGCCATCGGCATGGACTTCGCCGCGCCACGCGCGCGCGACGTTGTAAGCGATGTTGGTGGCGAGCGCGGTTTTGCCCATGCCGGGACGGCCGGCGAGGATGACAAGGTCGGAGGGCTGCAAGCCGCCCATCAGACGGTCGAGATCGGCAAGGCCGGTGGCGAGGCCGGAGAGTTTGCCATCGCGCTGATAGGCGCGTGCCGCCATGTCGACGGCGGTGGTGAGCGCCTGCGCGAAACGCTGGAAGCCGCCGTCGTAGCGCCCGGTCTCGGCAAGCTCGAACAGCCGCCGCTCGGCTTCCTCGATCTGGCTGCGGGGCGAAAAGTCGACCGGCGCGTCGTAGGCCGTGTTGACCATATCCTCGCCGACGAGGATGAGGTCGCGCCGCAACGCGAGATCGTAGACAGTGCGCC
>JAFBAG010000102.1 GCA_019247925.1 Pseudolabrys sp. | reverse complement strand
TCGAGATTTTTTTGTCTTTAGATAGAACTCCCACATGCCGTTAAACCGCTTGTCATAAACGCAGCGTCTGCGGTGCTTCCCAGGTGCTGCCCCAAAGTGACGTACAGTCAATACAGAAAAAATCGCGCAAGAGTTTTGATTCGAAATCAAAGGGTTATTGGCGCGCCCGGAGAGATTCGAACTCCCGACCCCCAGATTCGAAGTCTGGTGCTCTATCCAGCTGAGCTACGGGCGCCTGGGCTTTTGAATATCACGCCCGAGCGCGTGAATCAGAGATAGAAGAAAAAGCGGAGTGGCGCGCCCGAAGAGATTCGAACTCCTGACCCCCAGATTCGTAGTCTGGTGCTCTATCCAGCTGAGCTACGGGCGCGAATTCCGCCGGTAAATACCGGGTTTGGAACCGCGGCATAGCTAACGTTTCGCCTGTACATTGGCAAGTATCGCGGCGGGACGCCACCGGTCAGGCGGCATGCTGGCGCGGCTTTATCACGACATGGGTCTTGCCGCTGAGCCGCGCGCCGAATGTCAGCAAAGGCGGGAACCTAGCGATCACCGCAGCCGACAATTCCGCTGTTGCGGGGCGCTGCGCAAGCTGCGCGAACAGCGCCGCCGCGTAGAGCCGCACGGCGAAGGCGCCGCTCCAGTCGGCGGTATAATCCGCCGCCGCCGCGGCGCGTTCCTCTGATGAAATGCGCACGTCGTACGAGAGCAAGGCACGGCACAGCAGCCAGCTCGACTGCATCGCCATGCTGATGCCCTCGGCGACGACGGGATGCGCCTCGCCTGCGGCATTGCCGGTGACAAAAATTCCGTCGCGATAGCGCTCGCGTATTCCTGGCCGGATGGGGCCGGCGGCGAGCCACACCTCTTCGCGGCGCGCGCCGTCCATCGCGGCATCCGCGCCGGCGCACGTGTTGCGGATATGAGCGAGCACGGCCTCCGCCGCCGGCCCACCATACGACTTGCGCGCCGCTTCCAGCGCGTCGCGGCGAATGCAGCACGACAGGCTGACACGCCCCCTGTCGCCATGCACCATTCCGCCATAGCCGCCGGGAAAGGCCAGAAGCGGCATCAAAGTGTCGGGCAAGGCGCCACCGGTGAAGTGTGCCTTGAATGCGAGCAGATCGGATTTTCGGTGCGGGCGGCTCGCCTGCGTTGGCAGCGATCCGTTTTCCCATGAACCATGTGCGGCAATGACGACGCGGGCGCGCACGTCGTGCTCGCTATCGGCGGCTTCGACGCAGGCGACATGCGTGTCGCCCGTCCGCGCAATGCTGCGTACGGTCGCCGGCTGAATGATCCTCGCGCCGGCGCGCGCCGCTTGTGCGAGGAGCAGCGTATCCAAGGTCTCGCGCCCCAGCGCCCGCCCCCAGGTCAATTCGCCGTCCACTGACGGCATTTGTGCGGTGAAGGAATGCTTTCCGGCAAAGAACCCCACCTGTCGCACGGGCGGACCGGCCTGCGCGGCGAATTGCGGCAGGACGCCGAGTTCGCGCAGCAAAGTCAGACTCGTCGCGGAAATGAATTCACCACACACCTTGCGGCGTGGAAATTCCTTCTTCTCGACTAAGGCGACCGACCATCCGGCCCGCGCGAGCAGCAGGGCGGCCGTGGCTCCGGCTGGCCCGCCACCGATCACGAGTGCATCGAAAATCATCGGCATGCCTCGCGCTGCGCGACGAAAAGATGCGTGAACAGCCGCGCCGGCCGTTCACTCAGCCGCCATCCCGCGGCAGCCGGCCACAGCGCGGAAAGCTCGGCACCGGAGAATCCAGCCCGCACGCTGACGCGTGCATCGTGCCGGGTGACATCATTGCAGCCGAGCATCCACAGCATGCGGCTCGCGAGCATGGGCCAGGCGCCGCGCCGCGGTTCGCACGCGACCAGCAGCCGGCATTTCTGCGACGCCGCCGCGAGCAAACGCCGCAGCTGCGCTTCGCGCAGGTGATGTAAAAAAAGATTGATGCAAATCACGTCATAGCAAGGCGCGTCATCGAGGTAATCGAGCGCGTCGGCCGCGATTTGCTGCACCTCATAGCCCGCCGCGCGAAAGGCGTCTCTGGTTTGCCCGCTTACGATCGATTGGCGGTCCACCAGCGTTATCGCGGCCGCAGGCGGACCGAGTTGCCGGATGACCCGGCACATGAAGGCGCCATCGCCCGCCCCCAGATCAAGGAAGCTGAGGGCCTCCGGCGCATGAGCGCGGATCGCGCGCGCCATGATACCGGCCTGCATCATCACCGCATTGATGCGAAGCAGATCTGCGCGCGAGCGCAGCGCGCGCGCATCATCACCCGGCAATTGGTCGAGAAGCTCGGCCTCGATGACGCGGGCGAGCGGCACGATCAGCCTGCCGCGCGAAACAACATGGTCTCGGCGGTGAGCCCGGGGCCGAACGCCATGGCGCAGCCGGAGCCGCGCGCCGCCGAGTTCAATAAGCGCTCAAGCACGAACATTACGGTGGCCGACGACATATTGCCGTAACGGCGCAGCACTTCTCGCGAGTTCTCCAGAGCGGCCGGCGCGAGTTGAAAGGCGCGCTGCACAGCATCGAGCACCGTGCGGCCGCCCGGATGGATCGCCCACAGGTCGATGGCCGCTGGGGGAGCGCCCGCCAGGATTTCATCGCTGCTGTCGCGTAGCGCATCATAAATCGTGCCGGGCACCTGGCCCGACAGAACCATGTCGAATCCAAAGTCGCGGATATGCCAGGTGATGAGTTCGCCGGTCCCGGGAACGATCACGGCACGGAAACTGTCCAGCGCAATTCCACCGGGGTCCGCGCTCACGACACAAGCGGCGCAGCCATCGGCGAACAACAGGAAGGACAAGATCTGATCGAGTTCGGCCGTCTCCTTGAAATGCAGGGTGCACAGCTCGAGATTAACGACGAGGACACGCGCATTGGGCTCCGACCGGACGATATGGCGCGCGAGCTTCAACGCGTTGATCGCGGCATAACAGCCCATGAAGCCGACCATGGTGCGTTCGACCGAGCTGGGAAGCCCGCACCGCTCCACAATCTCGAGATCGAGCCCCGGCGCCGAGAACCCCGTGCAGCATGTAATAAGAAGATGCGTGATGTTTTCGCGATCGTCGCCGAGCTCGAGGCGTTCCACCGCTTGCTGGGCCAAAAGCGGCGACCACTGCTCGAAGCGCTTCATGCGCGTCGACGTGTCGGGAAAATCGCCGCGGCGGTAAAAGGCTACGCCTTCACCGGCATCGCCCTGCGGCGACAAATACGAATAGCGATGATCGATGCCCGACAGCGCCGCCATGCGTTTGAACAGCCGGCCCGCGCGGCGGTCGTTGTCGAAAAGGGAATGGGCAAAATCGAGAAAGCCGTTGTGCACGTCGTGCGTCGGAACCGCGGTAGCGATCCGATTGATATAGGCCGTCGTTGAATTGTTAGGGCTCAGCACACATGGTCCGGATGTTTGACAGCGCCGGACTATATAACCCTCCGCCGGGCAGATTCATTGCCTCACGACGAGTTGAGACGGATGTTTACGCGCTGGCACGCTCGCCGCGTTTTCTGTCGAACGGAACCGCGCGATCGGGGATCGAGATAATAAAAGTCGCCCCGATCGTGCCTTCGACCAGCTTGATGGTGCCGCCATGCGCGCGCAACAGTTCGGAGGCGATGGCGAGGCCAAGCCCGCTGCCACCGGGCCGCGTCGAGCCCTGAAACGCCTCGAACAAATGGCTGCGCGCCTTGTCGGCCACACCGGGACCCGTGTCCGAGACTTCGATGACCGAGACCGTTCCCTCCCGGCGCCCTGTGATTCGGATCTGATCGCGCGCCGGATCGCGCGTCTCGCTGGTCTCGAACGCCTGCACCGCATTGCGCACGACATTGATGAGAATTCGGAAAAGCTGATCGCGATCCGCATCCACCATGAGCCCGCGCGGAACCGCAACGGTCCAGCGGATCGGAACATTGAGCCCGAGCCCGAGCGACTCGTGCACCTCTTCGAGCAGCGGCTCGAACTCGATCATCTTGCGCTCGGGGGGTGCCTCCTGCGCGGCGCCGTAAGACAAGGTCGACTGGCAGAATGCTACGGCACGCTCGAGCTGGCGCATCAGCTTCGGAGCAAAGCGTTGCACCTTGGGGTCCGGCGAGGTCGAAAGCTGATCGGAAAAGAGGTGCGCAGAGGCCAGCAGATTGCGCAAATCATGATTGATTTTCGAGACCGCGAGGCCGAGCGCGGCCAGTCTGTTTTTCTGGTTGAGCATCGAGGCCAGGTCGGCCTGCATCGCCGCGAGCTCGCTCTCGGTCGTGCCGATTTCGTCGCGGCGGCTGGAGGGCGTGATGATGCGCGTCGGATTTTGCGGATCGTCGCGGAACGCGACGATGTTTTCGGTGATGCGGCGCATTGGCCGCACCAGCATGTAATGCAGCGCGAGATAGACGAGGGTACCGGCGAAGCCGGAGATCAGCAACGACACGATCAGGATGGTCGCCGAAAAGCGCAGCATCGCATCGCGCAACGGCGCCTCGTCGATGACGATTTCGATGAATTCACCGCTCGCCGGCGCTGGTCCGACAATGCGCATGACTTCACCGCCTTTGTCGAACAACGTCTCAAACGCGTCCTTGATCGTCATCAGCCACATCGGCGAGCGCAGATCGACGTCGTGATCGATTTTCGGCGGCACGTCCGAGGACGCGAGCAGCCGCCGCTGTGTCCCCATCTTGATCGCGACCGCGCGAGCGCCCACCGAACTGAGAATTTGCCGAGCCAGGCTATCCGGGACCATGCCGCTCGGCGCGGCGTCGAGAACAAGCGCCGCGGTGTGCGCGGCGGCCAGGCGATCGTTGAGCCAGTTGAGGCGAAAATTGGCGATCGAAGGTACGTAGATCAGGACTTCCGCGAGCAGGACGAAGACCGCGGTGAGGGCAAGCAATTTGGCGGAAAGACCGATGCGCGGCGCACGCTGCGGCGCGGCCGACAGCTTGCTCGTGGGAGTCTGATCGCCCTCAGTCGTCAATTCGGCCCCGTGGCGCTCGCATCGTCCAGACTATATGTAAATATGCCCGTCGCTGCCGTTTCAAAAGACGGCGGCAGCCCCGGATTTGCGGCGGGTTTCCGCGCCGCCCTTGATTGACGCCTCCGGATGCCTCCCGTATAAGCCCGCGAAAATCGTGGACAATTGGAGCGTCGGGCTGCGGACTAGCTGCGGCGGCGCGATGAAGCGGAGACAGACGTGAAGCGCACATATCAGCCCAGTAAATTGGTGCGAAAGCGCCGCCACGGATTTCGCTCGCGCATGAAGACCAAAGGCGGCCGCAAGGTTCTCAATGCCCGCCGCCGTCGCGGCCGCAAGCGGCTGAGCGCCTGAGACGCGGTCTATCGCAAGAACCCACCGATGGAACGACTGAGGCACCGCGCGGACTTTCTCAGCGCCGCGACCGGGACCAAGGTCGCGGCAAGCGCTTTTGTTCTCCAGGCCCGCAAGCGCGATGAAGCGGGTCCTGTGCGCGTCGGCTTCACGGTCTCGCGCAAGGTGGGAAATGCCGTCGAGCGCAACCGTGTGCGCCGGAGGTTGCGGGAAGTGGTGCGGCTCTCCGACAAGACGGGCGCGGCGGGACTGCGCACCGGTTACGATTACGTACTGGTGGGGCGCCGCGCCGCGCTGAGCGCGTCATTTGCAAAGATCGCCGAGGAATTCGCGGGGGCGCTGAAAAAATTGAAGAACGGACGCGCCCGATGAACGACCAAAAAAACACCGTCCTCGCCATCGTGCTGTCCGCGCTGGTGCTGATTGCGTGGCAGTTCTTCTATGGAATGCCGCAATTGGAAAAGCAGAAGCAAATCCAAGCGGACCAGCAGCAGGCCCAGCAGGGGCCCAAGCCGCAAGCCGAGGGCGCGACCCAACCGCAGCCCTCGACGACGCCGCAACCCGGAACCGCGCCCCGCGTCGAGCAGCGCACCCCCGGCGCGCCGGGCGCGCCCGTCACCCGCGCCACCGCCATCGCAGCCTCGCCCCGCGTCGCGATCCAGACACCGAACCTCACCGGCTCGATCAACCGCAAGGGCGCGCGCATCGACGACCTGTCCCTCAGCAAATACCGCGAGACGGTCGATCCGAAGTCGCCGCCGATCGTGCTGCTGTCGCCGTCCGGCGGACCTGAGCCCTATTATGCCGACTTCGGCTGGACCGGCGACGCCGGCAGCCCGGTCAAGACGCCGAATGCCGAGACGGTCTGGACGCAGCAGGGCGGCGGCACGCTGACGCCGACGACGCCGGTCACGCTCACCTACGACAATGGCGAGGGCCTTGAATTCCGCCGCACCTTCGCGGTCGACGACAAATATCTGTTCAGCGTCAAGGACGAAATCGTCAACACCTCGTCCGCGCCCGCCAAGCTTTATCCTTACGCGCTGGTCTCGCGCCACGGCACGCCGCACACGCTTGGCTACTACATCCTGCACGAAGGGCCGATCGCCGTGCTCGGCGAGAACGGCTTGCAGGAGAAAAATTACAAGGACTTCGACGACAAGGACAAAAAGGAGAAGGAATTCTCCTTCTCGAACACCAAGGGCTGGCTCGGCTTCACCGACAAGTACTGGGCGACCGCCCTGGTCCCCGATCCCGCCGCCACCTTGTTCAAGGCGAGCTTCCTCGGCATCCCGGCGGGCAACGACAAGACCTACCAGGCGAGCTACCTGCTTGCCGCGCAGACCATCGCACCGGGCGCGACCGCCACGACGGAAACCCGCCTGTTTGCCGGCGCCAAGGAAGTCCAGGTCATCGACCAGTACGAGAAGCAGCACAAGATCGACCGCTTCGACCGGCTGATCGACTGGGGCTGGTTCTATTTCATCACCAAGCCGATGTTCAATCTGATCGACTACCTGTTCAAGCTGACGGGTAATTTCGGCATCGCGATCCTGCTCGTCACCGTCATCATCAAGATTCTGTTCTTCCCGCTCGCCAACAAGTCCTACGCCTCGATGGCGAAGATGAAGACGGTGCAGCCGCAGATGCTGGCGCTGCGCGAGCGCTACAAAGACGATAAGATGAAGCAGCAGCAGGAGCTCATGGAGCTCTACAAGCGCGAGAAGATCAATCCGCTCGCCGGCTGTCTGCCGATCGCCATCCAGATTCCGGTGTTCTTCGCGCTCTACAAGGTGCTGTTCGTGACCATCGAGATGCGTCACGCGCCGTTCTTCGGCTGGATCAAGGACCTCGCCGCGCCGGACCCCACCAACATCTTCAACCTGTTCGGGCTCATTCCGTACGACCCGACCATCCTGCCGGTGATCGGGCCCTTCCTGCATCTCGGCATCTGGCCGCTGATCATGGGCGTGACGATGTGGGTGCAGATGAAGCTCAACCCTGCCCCGCCCGATCCGACCCAGGCGATGATCTTCAACTACATGCCGATCATCTTCACCTTCATGCTGGCGTCATTCCCCGCCGGCCTGGTGATCTACTGGGCGTGGAACAACACGCTCTCCGTGGCGCAGCAGGCCTTCATCATGAAGCGGCACGGCGCCAAAATCGAGCTGTTCGACAACATCAAGGCGACGTTTGGGTTGGGGAAGAAGCCGGGCGCCTAATCTAGCAGGTACGGCTTGCCTAGAACTTCCACACCGCCTCGCCCTTGACGCGGTGATCCTGGGCGTGGCTGGCGAGCTGCCCAATATATGAAAGGCCCAACGTGGTCCGCGGGCCAAGTGCGGTCTCGAGCCCGGCCTCGACCAGCGCGCTGTCGCGCGCCAGCGGCACGCCGCTGACCGCAAATCCCACGCCGGTCGCCGCAAAGGATGCGGCCGAAGTCGGCGTCACATCGCCGAACGCATGTTGCCAGGCCAAAACGGCGCGCGGCGTGATGGTCCAGCCATTCGAGCGCAGCGTCGTCGCGGCGCGCAGCCCGAGTGACGTGTAGCCGACGCTTTCCGTGACCGCGGCGAGGGACAGCGCGGAGGCCCCGCCAGT
The DNA here is from genome assembly GCA_019247925.1 of Pseudolabrys sp. Lineage (GTDB taxonomy): Bacteria > Pseudomonadota > Alphaproteobacteria > Rhizobiales > Xanthobacteraceae > Pseudolabrys. The sequence goes on along the minus strand of JAFBAG010000102.1, from coordinate 1,884 downwards.
TTCCCTGAAACTCGCCGTGCGCCGCGTCACGCCGGTGAGGCCGGCGAACGGCTCGAGCGCGATTTGTTGAAACGCCATTCCATAGCCGATCTCGCCGAACATCTGGCCGAGATAGCTGTCATAGCGCGCGCTGTTGCTGTCGTTGATGCCGGTGAACACCACCGAGCGGCTCGATTCGATCCGGTTCCAGGCCGCGGCGGCGCCGGTGCGCAGGGCGAAGGCGCCGAGCGGGCCGCCCGCATAGGCCCCGAGGTGGAAGGTGTTGACGGTGGCGCTGCTGGCGCGGGCCGTCACATTGGTGTGGGCGTAGCCATATCCGGTGGCGAGACCGGCGCGCCAGTCGCTGCCCAAGCGGCGGTCGACGCCGGCGATCAAGGCACCCTTAGTTTCACGATAGGCGGCCGCATTGCCGTCGCCGTCGCTGCGCCCCCAGCCACCATTGACCTGCGCCCAGTAGACGTAGTCGCCCACAGGCGCGCCGCGCGGCGCTTTGACAGGGAACGCCGCCGCCATCGCCTCCTCGCCGGGGCTATAGGACAATGTGGGGCCGCCGGCGCTCAGGGAGGCGAGGCCCAGCAAGCCTCCGAACTGCCGCATGCGCGCCAGCATCGCGCCGCGCATAATCGCGCTGTCGGCGATCACGATGCCGTTGACGGTGGGGTGGATTTCTCCCGACAGCAGATCGAATGCGTTCCGCGCCGCCGCAAAAGTCGGCGAATTCAGCACCGCAGTGCCCACTTGCCCCGGATCGCTTTCGACGGCGTTGGCCACGGCGATCTGGTTTGGTGTTTGCGCCGCCTGCAAGAAAGAACTCCGCACCAGCGTGAGCAACACGTTGTTGGCGTTGTAGCTCAGGCTTGAAGTGAGGAAGGCGCTGTCGTCCGTCACACCGGAAAAAGCGCCGATGACGCCGCCGTTGGCTGTCAGGATGGTGTAGGTCGTGCTTGTCCCGAAACTGTTGGTGATGGCGTGCACCTGTACGGTGCCGCCGGTCAGGGTCGCCGTGCCCGCAGCCACGATTTTGTCGTTCTGCCCCGCCGAAGTGACGTCAACCGCGTAAATCGACCCCGCCGCGAAGCTGATATTGCCGTTGACGTTGAAAGTGCCGATCGGATTGCCCGGCGCCAATGTGCCGCCATTGGCGACGGAAAGTCCTTCGACCGTGAAGTTGCCGCCGAGCGTTCCACCCTGCACGTTCCATGACTGCGTGCCGGTGCCGCTCAGGATCCAGGTTGAATCACCGACTTTGTTGAAGATGGCGAAGCCGTCATATTGCTTGCCCACGCCGATATTGGCGAGATTGAAATTTCCGGTGCCCGAACCGCCGAGCTGGAAGATATCCGATCCATTCCCGACCACGTTGCCGTTGATGACGCTGGTCGGCGCGATCGTCAGTGTGTTGGCAAATCCAAAAGCAAAATTTATCGCTGTGCCGCCGGTGCCGGTCACGGTTCCGGCGTTGAAGATCGTCGTTCCCGCAATGGCCCCAAAACCGGAATTGTCGATACCGACAGTGCCGGAGACGGTGCCGTAGTTATTGACCGTCATTCCCCCCGGACCCCAGATACCGCGCCCGGTCCCGCCGCTGATCGTTCCATAGTTGGTTGCGCTGATAATGGCATTGTTGGCCTGGATCGCCGTGTCACCACCGCTGATCGTGCCGGCGCTGTAGTTAGTGACTGAGATCGGACCCTGCTGCGCGTAAATACCGATACCCACGCCACTCCCTGTTCCGGTCAAGGTGCCGTAGTTGGTCACACTAATGAGACCGCTGCCGGAATTGTTGATGGCGTAAGGGCCGGAGATCAAGCCGCCGGCATAATTGGTGACGGTCACGGTACTTCCAGCGCCTTGCGTGGAAATACCTGCGTAATTGGTGCCGCT